>NZ_JBFKMX010000044.1:0-25834 GCF_041629635.1 Pseudoalteromonas sp.
CCACGTTTTACACTGGCAAATTCAAGCCGTGGAAACTGCTGTTCGGTAACTTGGTTTGGCCCAACTAAAACGAGAGGCCATACTTGCATACCAGCGTAACGTCTTACTTGGTTAAACACATAACTGGCCATTTGCTCGATGCTACTGACTTGCTCAGGAAAAAATTCACCATTAGGTAAAATAAAACGCATGTCTTTGAGTAGCACATCCCCATCAAATTCTTGATAAGCCCATAAAAATGTATCAAGTATCCATGCTTCCGTCCCCTCATCAATAAGAGGTTGTGTTTTAACTAAATTGAGAAGCGTGTTTTTTAATCCAGAAACCATAATGCACAATCTTATAAAACCGATTGGATCATATTAATCTAGCCCTCGGGTTAAAATAAACCTTTTCAGATAAACGGGCTGAACTTTTATTCAAAAGCGTTTATTCTCATTGTGTTAAGCATATTTGAAATAGGAAATTACATGCGCGTTAAACTTACTATGGCCGCTGTTTTATCAGCATTAAGCTTTTCAAGTGCAGCAGATATTGCTGTAACAGGCTATTATGGTCAGTCACTAAACCAAGAACTAGTAACAGAGAAAGGCACAAAAATAGACATCAAAGATGATGCAAACTTTGGTGTTAGCCTTGATAAGCATGATGGTATTTCTAAATACGGGCTTTATTACTCAAACATGTCGAGTGTTCAACGTAACGCGCATGGTTATGAGCTTGATCTCGATTATTTATTATTTCAAAGTGCGGTTGTATTACCCGTTAGCAAAGGGCTTTCGAGTTATTTAGGCGCACAACTAGGTGTAAACCATATATCGTCAAATTTTTCAGATTCTGACACGTTTTTTGCAACTGGTTTATTTGGCGGCCTAGAGTATGAAATCACTAAAGACTTTGTTGCATTAGGGGAAGTACGCTGGCTCGCTACGATTCTCAAAAATGATTCTACAACAGTTTGCGAAGGTGGGGCAAATGGTACCCAATGCGACTGGTACTTTGATGGCGAAGTGCTTAATCAATTCCAATTTAATCTTGGTGTGATGTATCGTTTTTAAGAGCTAAATAAAATTAAAAAAGGAGCTGCAAGCTCCTTTTTACTTTTTATCAATTAGTTAAAATCTTTACGCATCCGTTTAATATCAACTTGTGGCGATTCATAGCCAGTAAATAACAACCACTTTCGACTTGGTACAAAACTCATACCACGGGAGCGTGAAAAACTGCGTTCAGGCACTCTCAACACATCCGAATCTTGTTTGGTTTCAAAGTCATAAAAACTCAAGCGATAATCATGGCCGCGCACTTTAAAGTAATAAATCCCCTGCTCTGTGACGTGCCAGCCTGTGCTATTTGCTAAGTCGAGATTTTTAATAAGCGGTTTTTCTTCTACTCGTTCGCCATTTAGGCTGACTTGCCAAAAACCGTTATCTCTTTTGAAAACAATAAGTTTATTTTCACTAACTTCAACAGCATGCCTACCAGCAGTGATACGAGTTGCATCACCATTCGCAATGTTAATGCGATAAACATCACCTGAATAAACAGAATAAAGAGATGTACTATTATGAGACCAGCGTGGTTTACTGTAATAGTTTAGGTCTGTTTTAATTTGTTTAAGTTCGTAGGTTGTTACGTTTAATACAAAGAGTAAACATTTTTCGCCATTGTTAGCGGTAAAAGCAATAAACTTACCATCCGGTGACCAAACAGGGTTATGTGCATGATATTTTAACTGAGTTAATTGCTTGCGATCTGCCCCTTCTAAACTGGCAATCCAAATTTCATCAAAGCCTGACTCATTGGAAATAAACGCAATTTTTTCAGCCGCTTCAGAATAATCAGGAAAACGAAAATTAAACTCCGATTGTATTAACGGAAATGGCGATGCGGCTACATCAGTATCTAACTCTAAGCGCATTATAGATGTATCGATTTTCCAATCGTGATAATACAGATTTCCAGCACGATCAAACTCAGGGTAGCTAAAGCCTTCAATATTAAGATTCGTTTGCTTTAAAGTAGTAAGATCTAATTCATAGCCATGACGATTACCGTGCTCAACCGCAGAAAAAACAATTATTTCAGAATTTGGCTGCCATGCTAAACCACGAATATCAGGTAGCCCTGTGACAACGCGCTTTTCCGTTTTGTCTTCTAAGTTATAGATAAAAATATCTTCGTTGCCGTTATCTAAATTACGTGAAATGGCTAAACGTTTACCAAGCGACCCAAAAGCAATGGCCTCAGATTCACCTAGTTCACATTGATTACAACGAATACGCTTTGCTGGTAGCTCTGTATTAAGCTCTTTAATATATATGCCACGTACTGGATTTTCAGGGTCAATACCGACATACGCTAATAGCTTTCCATCCGGCGATATAGCCACATCACTTGAAGCCGAATTAGAACACTCCCCCTGCTTTTCAATGGTAAAGTCATTCAGATTGATGCTCACTACTTCACATCGTGAGTTTAAACGACGGTAGTAATAAAGTTTAGAGTCATCATGTGCCCAGACTGAGCGAGATTCACTACCGGGTGTGTGCGTGATCTTAGTATGTAATAAATCAGGTTGTTCTAAGTCTTTACGATATAAATCGATTTGCCTATCCATTTGGCGCCACGAATAAACAACATAACGCCCATCATTAGAAATACTTGGAAATAACTCTCGACCAGGGTATTGCGTTATCAGTTCAGGCTCTTGATACACCATTTGTTGAGGCTTTGGCCACCAAATCCAAGCAACTGAAACACTGATAAGCATCGCAATGATAAAGCAAAACCACTTAATTTGCCGTGATGAAACTTGATATAAAACCTGCTCTCGCTGTTCGCTGTATTCTGGCTGCAAAAGTAGTCGATAACCCGATTTTCGAACCGTTTCTATATACTCTTGTTCTGAGTCCAGCTCTTTAAATGCTTTACGAAGATGCCAAATAGCATTAGTGAGTGCTTTTTCACCCACATAGCTATTCCCATCCCATACATGTTCAATAATTTGCTGACGCGTCAAAAGCTCTGGTTGCTGCTGAGCCAAATATCCGAGTAATTCAATAAACTTTGGCTGCAATGAAATAGAGACTTCATTACATACCAATGTGTGTTCAAGTGGGTTTACCTCAACCCTACCTAAGTAATATGACGCAGCGCTGTTCATCATCAATTTTGGTTTCGTTTTTATGGCTATTAGCTTACCTAATTATGCTAATTGGTTGCAAAGATATTGCGTTGAAAACATCTATTTTTGTTATTTACCGAAATTAAATACACATCACAAAAAACAATTAAACAATTGATAAACAAACAAAATAATACGATAGATACTAAATAGAGATTAAAAAGTGGAAGAATAGAGAGCCTGAGTGTTGAGCTATCCGCAACGCTACTTTAAAACCACATAGGCCTCCCTGGCTCGCTTTAATCATTTTGTAGCGCACATGATTAGAGCTTGCTAGTAACAGTGAATCAATAACTAACTTAATGCTTCCTGTTACTAGTGAATTTTTACAATAACTAAAAACGTTACTTTGGCAAATAAAGTAACAATACCTTTAAAGGGAAATCAACGTGGGAATGAATACTAAAAAATGTTCAATTGCAGCAGCAATTGCATTAGCCATCTCTGGCAATGCTTGGGCTGATGCAGAAGTAGAGCGCCAAGCGGTAGCTGAATCTAATAATATTTCACAGCAAGCAGCTAAAATAGAAGCGCCAGAAAAAATCACAGTAACAGGTTCACGTATCAAGCGTGATAGTTTTTCAGTTGCAACACCTATTGCAACAATGGACCGCAACGCAATTGATGACACAGGTCTTGGTTCATTATCAGAAATTCTGGTTAATGAATTGCCTCAAGTATCAGAAGGCTCAAGTAATACCAATTCACAATCAAGTGTACAAAACACGGGGCTTTCTACTATCGACTTACGTGAGCTTGGTACCAACCGTACGCTTACGTTAATTGATGGTCGCCGCGTAGTATCAAATTCATACTCAGGTAACTACGTTAGCTTAAGCACCATTCCAACCAGCATGGTAGATAAGGTTGAAATTATCACAGGTGGTGCATCTGCCGCTTATGGTTCTGACGCTATTGCAGGTGTTGTAAATATCATCACACAACAAGATAAAGAAGGTTTTAGCATTAAAGCCCGTGGTGGTGAGAGCACGGAAGGTGGAGCAAAAGAGTTCACTATTGATTCTGACTTTGGTACCACTTATGCAAATGACCGTGGTTATGCGTTTGTAAGTTTAACTTACGACGAACAAAAAGGCCTAAGTTACTGGGATCGTGATCGCGCACAACAAATGGATGCGTGGACATACGATGATGATGAAATGTGTAATGCAATGTTAACTGAGTCAGGTTATCAGTGCATGCGTGATATTTCTCGCGCAGATTGGCGTAGTTTAAGTGACTCGATCCCTGGCGGTGTATTTGACGAACAAAGTTCTACTCGTCCAGATGCAGGCTTTTGGTATGATGGGCAAACACTACGTGATGATTGGCATGAAGAGCGCTATGGCATCGACTACAACCAATACACTATGCTTAAAGTGCCAGATAAAGCACTTGCGATTGCTGGTAAAACTGAATTTGAAGTAAATGACGATGTAGAGGTTTATTTCCAAGCACAATACAGCAAAAACACCTCTGAAAACTTAAAGTCACCTGAAAGTGAAGATGAGTGTGATGCAATCATTACACATGATACAGCAACCGGCATATTTGGTTCAGACTGTATTGGTCGCATTCCTTACGATAACCCATATATGCCAGAAGAAATCCGCGAGCAAGCAAGTTCTCGTGGGGTAAAGTGGGATCGTAACTTTATTGAGGTTGGTCAAATCTCAAACAAAAACACTCGTGACACTTTACGTACTTGGGCAGGCGCGCGTGGTACCATTTGGAATGATTGGGATTGGGATTTATCTGTAAGCTACGGTAAATTCAAACAAGAGCAAGAACGTTCAAACGAGCTGTTTGTCGCAAATGTGCGTAATGCATTAAATGCTGAAGTACTGGCTGATGGCACCATCCAGTGTAAAGATGCAGACGCTCGCGCTGAAGGTTGTGTACCATTAAACTTATTTGGTGAAGGCTCTATTACACCTGAAGCGGCAGATTATATTCGCGCAAATACTGAGATCACATCTAACATCGAACAAACCACGGTAATGGGCTTTGTTGCTGGTGACCTATTCGATATGCCTGCAGGTGCTGTGTCTTCAGCGTTTGGTTTTGAGTATCGTAAAGATGAGCAAAGCGTTTCAACTAACGTTCCAGAAGGTGGCGTAACATTTAACTATGTACCTGACTTTAAAGGTGATGTAAGCGTTTATGAAGCATTTGGTGAAGCAGCATTTCCACTATTACGTAATGTAACAGGTGCACAAAGCCTAGATTTAGAAGTATCAGCACGTTTTGCTGATTACTCTTGGTCTTCAACAGGTTTAATTCAAAGTTATAAAACAGGCCTAATTTATGTACCAATGGATGGTTACATGGTTCGTGCTAACTGGGCTCGCGCACAACGTGCACCAACCATCACAGACTTAATGTCACCTCCACGTGGTGATTATGATTCGTTTAATGATATTTGTGATGGTGTAACGGCAACATCGACTGATCCTGGTCATGATAACTGTCGTCAAGAACCTGGCATCGCAGCAACAATTGCCGCTGATGGTGAATTTGAAGATGATAACAACGGTTACTCACCAAACGTTGGTAACAGTGAGCTGAAAGAAGAAACAGCGGATACCTTTACGTTTGGTGTATCGCTTGCACCTTCATTTATCGAAGATTTCCGTTTAGCAGTTGATTACTACGACATTCAAATTGATGATGCAATTACTTCACTATCAAATGAAGATATTATCGGTTTCTGTTATAACTCTGCATTGCCTTATGGTAATGACAATGAGTTCTGTAATGACATCACTCGTAATACCGAAGGTCAAATTGAAGAAGTACAACAACGTTTAATCAATACTGATCAAATCCGTACTAAAGGTTACGATGTTGCTGCTGAATACCGCTACGAACTTGGTGAGTACGGTAACTTACGCTTCAAAGCTGACTGGACGCATGTTATTGAATATTCAGTAACAAGCACAGGTCCAGACGGTCAATTTAGTGATACGTATGAAGGTGTACTCGTTAATGATCTATTTGAAGATAAAGCATCTGCATCGTTAACTTGGTATAAAGATGATATCCGTGTTCGTTGGAGCACACGCTATAAGAGCGGTATTCGTCGCAGCCAATCTACTCATGAAGCATGGTTAGACGATATGGCTGCAAATGATGAACGCTGTGCAGCTGGCTCAGCTGACTGTATCGCTAACCCTGAAGCACTTTGGGGTAACGAATTACCATCAGTAACCACGCACAATATTTCAGCTTCATACACAATGGATATTGGTAGTAACAGTGAACTGCGTTTATTCGGCGGTATTAACAACCTATTTGACGAAAAGGGCCCATTCATTATTGGTGGTTCTGGTAACTTCGACAGCGCTTATGGCGGTGGTCGTGGCCGCTTTGCATACTTAGGTGCACAATACAGCTTCTAATTTAACATTTCCCAAATGTTTGTTGCTTAAAAGCCAGTAAAGTTAAGCTTTACTGGCTTTTTTTATATCTCTGCGTATACTCCCGCTACTAAGTTTTCACCTTCCAAAAAGCATGCATATGACAATTAAATTTCCTTACCGCCTAGACAAGTTTCTGAGCCATTTTGCCGAAGTCCCTCGTTCTAAAGCAAAAATTGGCATTAAAAAGAAACATGCTACGATAAATGGTGATGTTGTTATAAAAGCAGATACTCAAGTAAATGAAGGCGATAAAGTTACTTGGTATGGTGAAGATATTTTTGCTGTAGGCGATCGTTACTACATGCTAAACAAGCCTGAAGATTACATTTGTGCTAACAGCGACGAAATGCATCAAACCGTATTTGATTTACTCGATGAGCCTATGATGGATTCACTCCATGTTGCTGGGCGATTAGACATTGATACCACGGGTTTGGTATTGCTTACCTCTGATGGGGAATGGAGCCATAAAATCACTTCACCTCGCCATCAAAAATACAAAGTATATTTAATTGAGACTGAACACCCTATTACAGATGAAATGTGTGTACAACTAGAGCAAGGTGTCATGCTACATGGTGAAAAAAATGCAACTAAACCTGCTATCGTAGAAAAGCTTGCTGACTACTCACTCAGGCTTTCTATTTATGAAGGAAAATATCACCAAGTTAAGCGTATGCTTGCCGCTGTAGAGAACCGCGTTGTTGCGCTTCATCGTGAAAAAATTGGCACTGTTGAACTTGATCCAGATTTAGCGCCTGGTGAGTACCGCCCATTAACACAGCAAGAGATTGAAACAATTTCCAATTAGACTCCTCTTTTCCCAATATGAAATTTAACCATCGATTAACACTTGATTAAACACTAACTAGCGGTTAGTGTTTAATCAAATGGTATCTAAGAATCGATTAAATAAAGATAAAAAGCAAAAAGTATATAATCAATTCCTCTCTCACTTGAATACCACTATAAGATGGCGTTAATGATTAATTATGCCTAGTATTTAATCACTAGCAGCCAACAGTGCCCCACCTTCAAAAGTAGTTGTGAGGAACAGCCTATGCATTCGATGACCTTAAAAAGTAAAATAGTCATATTTGCGGTTATTTTATTTCTTTCCTTAATTACACTTGCCGGTCTTGGTTTAAAAGCACTCAGGCAAGCAAGCGAAATGGACAACATTGCACGTATAAATCAGCTGATGAAAAGTACAGTCAATATTGTCGCGCAGTTTGAGCTTGCGAGCAGAAGTGGGAATTTAAGCGAACAGCAAGCAAAGCAACTCGCCACGCAAATGCTAAGAGAAAACAAATACCATGATTCAGAATATGTGTATGTAGTAGATAACCAACTTAACTTTGTTGCCACCCCACATGATCCTCAGCTTCACGGCACCAGCTTTAACGATTTTAAGGATGCAAGTGGTTCAAGTATTGGCGCCATGGTAGAGCGATTAGTTGGCAGTAAAACTGGCCAAATCATTACCTATCATTGGGACTCAGAGCGTAATGGAGAAGTTGTTGACCTTACTTCTGTGGTGCAAAAAACCAGAGATTGGGGATGGTATATCGGTACCGGCATAAGTTACAAAGAAGTTGATGAACGCTATTGGCAAACAGCCAGTTGGCTTTTAACCCTTTCAATAGTAATTGCTGTAGTACTTTCTGCTGCACTTGCTAAATTTGGTTTAAATTTAAATAAATCGTTAGGCGGCGAAATAGACCGTGTACAGTCAGCGGTAATGAGTACATCTCGGGGCAATTTAAAAACCATATCAGATTTTGAAAAAGCCGATGAAAACAGTGTTGCAGGTGCAATTAACTATATGCAATTAGGTCTTCAAGGCGTGGTAGGAGGTATTAAAAATGTTTCGGACTCACTACAAGATGAAGTGCGCGCATCAGAAACACGTTCAGCTGAACTTGATCAATTAACTAATTCTCTCAGCAAAGAAACGCAAGTGGTTGCCTCAGCTATCACCCAGTTAACTGCATCAGCAGCCACCGTAGCAGATCATGCAGAGCAAGCCGCGTATTCGGTAAAAGAAGCTGAAGAACAAGGACAAAGCGCTAATATCCTAACCGAAGAAGCCGCTAAAACAATCGAGCTGCTTGAGCAACAAATCGAAAATGCCGGTAAAAATATTCAAACACTTGATGATGAAGTTAATAACATTGAAAGTGTATTAAGTGTTATTCAAGGCATTGCCGAGCAAACAAACCTACTTGCACTTAATGCTGCAATTGAAGCGGCTCGTGCGGGTGATCAAGGTCGTGGATTTGCGGTAGTTGCAGATGAAGTACGACAACTTGCACAGCGAACTCAAGCGAGCACCGAAGAAATTCAGCAAATGATAACCAAGTTGCAATCAGCTACTAAAGATGCAAAAGCATCGGTAACACAAAGTATTTCAACCAGTGAAGAAACGGTAACTAAGTCACAAAAGGCAGCAGAAGAACTCGCGCGCATTGCACAGTCACTCTCGGCAATTACGGAGATGAGTCATCAAATTTCGGTGGCTGCGAAAGAGCAATTACAAGCGGGTGAAGATACAGCGCAGCGTGTGGTGCATATTTCAGATACCGCAGAAAACACCGCACGTGTATCATTAGATGCGCATAATGCGACCGATCAAATTAAGTCGTTTACTGTAAGTCTAGAAAAAGAAATTGCTAAATTTGAAGTCTAGTTGAGTTAAATTTGAAACCGAAAGTATTAAACACTTTCGGTTTCAAATGATTTAATCAGGTTATAAAGCCCTGTTAAACAGCCTACTTGATAGGTTGCCCCCACAGTATCTTCAACTTTATCCCCTTCATGGTTTATCCAGCAGGTATCTAGACCGGCATTTTTACCACCCAAAATGTCAGAACTCAGTGTGTCACCTACCATCAATACGGTGGATTTTTCTGGACTGCCAAACAACTGCAAGGCATGGTCAAAAATTGCGATATTTGGTTTTGCTACACCAACCTGCTCTGAAATAATCACATGTTCAAAAAAGTGCGTTAAATCAGTACGAGCTAGTCGCACTTGCTGCAGTGCAGTAAATCCATTGGTGATAATTGCAAGCTTTGCTTTACCATGCAGCAGCTCTAGTAACTTTCGTGCACCTGGCAAACATTGACAAATATCTGCCATTGCCGCAATAAATTGCTGATTTAATAGCGCAGGATCAACATCTAATTTGTCGCCCCAAAGCGTAAAGCGTTTTACTTGTAACTCTTTCGCGCTAATGGTGCCATTTTGGTAATCAATCCAAAGTGGTTTATTAACCGATTGAAATTCATCAAAATCTGATTTTTCAAATACGATATTGTAATTTGAAAAAAGCTGTTTTAAGCCTGCAAAAGCATCGAAATGAAACAAGGTTTCATCAGCATCAAAGACGATCCATTGGTACTTCATTAATTATCCAATTTACACATTAAACAGTTGTTGATTAACAAATGGCGCAAGCGCGGTAGTAATCGCCATGGTATAAACGCTCTCGCGGGTAACTAAATTATTAGTTAATAGCGCCATTGCACCACCTTTTTGTTTAACATTTTCAGTATTAAATAACCTATCCATCACATGGCCTAACTCTTCACCTTCACATAAAGCTTGGTAAACCACTTTTGGCATGGGTAAATTACTACTGCGGCCAATTTGCACATGCTGTTTGTTATCAATCACAATATAAGCAAAAGTTGCTGGGCCATACTTAAAATTATCAACGCCACCTTCGATAGCAACATACCAATCTGCCTGAAAGTGCTTTTTTGCATAAGAAACTCGATTTTCTGCACCAAGCAAGGTTTCTTCGGCTGTCATTGGCTGGTCGGCGACCCCTGAGGGTGCTGAAACCCCTTCACAACTAAATACCACATCAGGAAACATGGCTGAAAACGCATTTTTTACCGCATTGATTTTGACTGGATTTTTTGAACCGATAATAATTTTTTGGCTTTTTTTACTCATTACGTACAATTCTTATTAAATTAAAAGTCGTCTATCACTTTCTTAATGTGGTGCGAGTTTTTATAATACCGCCATTGTGCTAACTGCCCATTCAATTAGCAAGTAGGTGGTTTAGCGAAATTTTAGATTTAGGAAACATTATGAGCCAAGCTCGTGGTAATTTATTTATTTTATCAGCGCCATCTGGTGCGGGTAAATCTAGCTTAATCAATGCGCTACTTGAGCGTCATAGCGATATGAAAGTGTCGGTATCACACACTACACGCTCTCCTCGTCCCGGTGAAGAAAATGGCGTGCACTATCATTTTGTAACACAAGATGAATTCAAACAGGTGATTGCTGACGATGGTTTTTTAGAGTGGGCTCAAGTATTTGATAATTACTACGGTACTTCAAAGCAGAGTATCGAGGCACAGTTGGCAAATGGTATCGATGTATTTTTAGATATTGATTGGCAAGGTGCGCGTCAAATTCGTGAGTTGGTTAACGATGTTCGCACTATTTTTATCGTTCCGCCATCAAAGCAAGAGCTTGAGTCTCGCCTTAATAATCGCGGCCAAGACAGTGCTGAAGTAATTAAAGGTCGCATGGCTAAAGCCCAATCAGAAACGTCACATTACAACGAATATGACTACTTGATTGTAAATGATGATTTTGATACTGCACTTTACCAGTTGGAAAGCATCGTTTTTGCTTCTCGTTTAGCACAATCTAACCAAGCACTTAAGTATCAGCATTTATTGCAGGATTTATTGGCGGATTAAATTGATCCAAGTATTGGCTATTTTCTTCGCATCAAGTAAACTACGCTTTTGCGAATGATAAATTTTTGGAGTGCCTAATGGCTCGAGTAACTGTTGAAGATGCAGTAGATAAGATTGGTAACCGTTTTGACCTTATTTTAGTTGCGGCTCGCCGTGCGCGCCAAATCGCAACTGGTGGCAAAGATCCTATGGTTGATGCTGAAAACGATAAACCTACTGTTATCGCACTACGTGAAATTGAAAAAGGATTAATAACTAACGATTCTTTAGATTCACTAGAGCGTGAAGACCAGCAAAACCAAGAAGCGGCTGAACTAGCTGCGGTTGCTGCTATCGTTGGTGGTCACCAATAAGCAAATAACTTTGCTTACTACTCTTACTATCCTTTGCAGAGTAGTCTTACCAGCGACTGTTTGACTTTTAAATAAAAAACAGTCGTTGGCAATCCCTTCCAATTCATCGTATATTGTAATCAATTCCCCTCTATAGCTAGTATTGGAGCATAAATGTATCTTTTTGAAGGTCTTAAAAAGAACATCTCAAACTATTTAACACAAGAACAAGTTGAGCTTGTGCAAAAAGCCTATGTAGTAGCGCGTGATGCTCACGAGGGACAAACGCGTTCAAGCGGTGAGCCTTATATCACTCACCCTGTTGAAGTAACTCAAATTCTTGCCAATATGCGTTTAGATCATGAAACGTTAATGGCTGCATTAATGCATGATGTTATTGAAGATACAGACTTTAGCCAGCAAGACCTAGCTGAAATTTTTGGTGATACCGTTGCTGAATTAGTTGAGGGTGTATCTAAGCTTGATAAGCTCAGCTTTAAAGATCAAAAAGAATTCCAAGCCGAAAACTATCGCAAAATGATTATGGCAATGACGCAAGATATTCGCGTTATTCTTATAAAACTGGCAGACCGTACGCACAATATGCGTACCCTTGGAGCACTTCGCCCAGAAAAACGTCGCCGCATTGCCCGTGAAACCCTTGAGATTTTTGCACCGATTGCCAACCGCCTTGGTATTCATGATATTAAAAATGAATTAGAAGATTTAGGTTTTCAAGCGCTTTACCCTATGCGTCATCGCGCATTAAAAAATGAAGTAACGAAAGCGCGTGGTAACCGTAAAGAAATTATTCAAAATATTCAGAACGAAATTATCTCTCGTATTGAAGAATCAGGTATCAAAGTTGATGTGTCAGGTCGCGAAAAGCACCTGTACAGCATTTACCGTAAAATGCTTAATAAAGAGCTGATGTTTAACGAGGTAATGGATATTTACGCGTTCCGTATCGTTGTTGATTCAATGGATACTTGCTATCGCGTACTCGGTGTCGTTCACAATTTATTTAAGCCCATTGAAACCCGCTTTAAAGATTATATTGCCGTACCAAAAACCAATGGTTATCAATCGTTGCACACCTCATTAGTCGGCCCTCATGGTATTCCAGTGGAAATTCAAATTCGTACCCACGAAATGGATCAAATGGCAGACAAAGGGGTTGCAGCACATTGGCTTTATAAGAAAGCCGGAGATAGTGCAGGCAATACTGCGCAACAGCGAGCTCGTCAGTGGATGCAAAGCTTGCTTGAGTTACAACAAAGCGCAGGCTCTTCATTCGAATTTGTTGAAAACGTTAAAACAGAGCTCTTCCCTGAAGAAATTTATATATTTACTCCAGATGGTCGCATTATCGAGCTACCTATGGGTGCAACGGCAGTAGACTTTGCCTATGCAGTTCATACCGATGTTGGTAATACATGTGTTGGTGTGCGAGTAAACAGAAAGCCTTACCCTTTGAGTGCTGCGCTTGATACAGGTCAAACGGTTGAAGTTATTACCAGCTCAGGTGCTCACCCCAATGCCACATGGCTTAACTTTATTGTTACTGCAAAAGCCCGTATGGGAGTGCAAAAGTACCTTAAGAAGCAAGAGCACGAGGAAGCACTACAGTTGGGTCGTCGCTTGCTTGAATCAGCACTTGGCGAACACCACCTGAGCGATATTAGTGATGAAGCCTTAGCGCGCACTGTTAAAGAGCACAATGTAGATTCGCTTGATAAGCTACTGACCGAAATAGGCACCGGCAACATTCTCAGCATGCTGGTTGCCAAACGCATGTTACAAGAAGAGGGCCAAGAAGTAGGCGATATTAATCACAGCAGCAAAGCTGCTATAATTGGTACTGAAGGCATGCTGGTGAACTATTCAAAATGTTGCCGTCCAGTGCCTGGAGATGAAATTGTGGCGCATATCAGTCAAGGTAAAGGCCTTGCAGTTCACCGCCAAGAATGTAAAAACATTCGAGGCTGGCAACAAGAGCGCTCTAAGTACTTTATTGTAAAATGGGAAGATAACCCAGAGAAAGAATATATTGCAGCACTTCGTGTTGAAATTATAAACCACCAAGGCGCACTCGCTAAACTTACCAGTCTAGTATCAACGACAGCGGCAAACATTGTCGAAATTAGTACCGAAGAAAAAGAGAGTAACTTATACCTAATTGATCTAGGTATTACAGTGAAAGACCGCGTCCATGTCGCTAACATAATGCGCCGTATTCGAGTAATGCCCGATGTACAAAAAGTATATCGTCGTAAGTAATAAAGAAGATAAATTATGACAAAATCTATTATTAGCACTGATAAAGCACCAGCAGCTATTGGTACTTATAGCCAAGCTGTTAAAGTAGGCACAACAGTTTACCTTTCAGGTCAAATCCCGCTAGTTCCAGAAACAATGGAAATGGTGTCAGATGATTTTACTGAGCAAACACATCAAGTATTTAAAAACCTTGTGTCAGTTTGCCAAGCTGCTGGAGGCGAAATCCAAAATATGGTTAAGGTAAACATCTTCCTTACCGATTTATCAAACTTCGCTACAGTTAACGAGGTAATGAGCCAATACTTCCACGAACCATATCCGGCGCGTGCAGCTATTGGGGTTGCACAACTACCAAAAGATTCACAAATTGAAATTGACGGTATTTTAGAGCTACCATCAACTAATTAATCATTTTTGCTAAGATATGCAAAATAATAACAAAAATTAAATAGAAAGGGCTGTTAAGCCCTTTTTTTTATGCTAAAAAAACATATATAGTTTGTTAATCATAATGGCTTAGGAGCTTAGGTGTTTACTCTCAATAACGATAATCAAGTTGTACTAACGGTTTCTGAGCAAACGCCGATGCCGCCAAGTGCGGATTTTATATTTCAAGCACTTGCTAACTCTGAGTTTGCCGATTGTTATGTATTAACTAATGAGGTTAAAGACGCTTTCCGCTCAGGAGAGTTTGAAACGCTGGTCGTGGCAGAAAAACATGATGCGACTTTAAAAATCACCTTAGCTGATGACAAAATGTCTGCAACAGCAACGCTTACAACGGCTTATGGCGGTGAACTTATGTCAATGAGCACTGCACTTGAGATTGTTAATGAGGCTAAAGTTACTCGAGGTTTTAAAGAGTCTTTACTTGAGTCTCTGCTAGGCAAGCAATTTGAGTCACTACCAGGCAAAGAAATATCAAATGTTATTGCCAAAGGTCAACTTCCTACAGCAGGTAGAAATGGCTATTTGGAGAAAAACATACAAACCCTTGCCGATCGTATTCGTCAACCTAAACGACGTGAGGATGGCTCAGTTGATATGCGTGACTTTGGCGCTCTTGCCAGCGTTAAACCGGGTGATACTTTAATGACACATCACTTTGCCACACTTGGTCGTGATGGTTTTAACGTAATAGGTGAAGTGCTAAAAGCTAAACCCGGAGATGAGGTGAAGCTGATCCCCGGAGAGGGTACCAAACTAAGTGGTACCGATAATAAATTTTTGGTGGCTACCACAGCTGGAGTACCTGTCGATGATAAGTACGGCATGCGCGTAGATGATGTATTTACCATTCCGAATGTTGATGTGAAATCTGGTCATATTGATTTTGATGGCTCTGTGATAATTACCGAAAACATCGAACCAGGTATGAAAGTAACAGCAAAAGGTGATATCACTGTGTTTGGCAGTGTCGAATCAGCCGAATTAAATGCCACAGGTAGCATTGAGATAAAAGAAGGTTGTTTAGGACACACCAAAGATAATGATGAACTATCCAATAAAATTATTTGTGATGGAAATTTAACGATAAGCTATGCACAGTATACTTATCTTCAAGGCAACCAAGTAAAAATTAAATCACAAGCCAGCCACTGTCAAATTAAAGCCAAAAATGAACTGATGATTGGTAATCCAGAAAAAGGCGATGGAAAACTCATTGGTGGTAAGGTACTTGATGCCAAAACCATGATTTGTGGTGAAGTTGGCACTGAAAAAGGCGCACATACCCAAATTCATTTAGGACATGCTGCTGTTCTGCTTAAAAACCGAACAGATGCAATTTTTGAACAAGTCCGCTTATGTAACCAACAATTACAAGATCTTGAAAATGATTTTGATAAAGCCCTTACTGTTGAAGATGCTGATCAGCAACAAAATCTGTTAATCGAAATTTCAGATAAGCAAAGCATCAACGAACAACTAATTCAATTACTTCCTAACAAAGCAGCTAAATTAGATCGTGCTGTTAACATGCTGCGCGATTACTGTTATCTAGAAGTACAAAAGTCGCTTCACTCAAATGTTGAGCTGCGTATTTTTAATAAACTGCTTAAAACTGCGCGCAGCTATCCGCCGCTGACTGCTCGCATTGAAAAGAACAAAATTGAATTAGACTTTAAAACGACCTAACCGCCATGACGCAGTACAAAATGGATAGCCTCGACAAATCAATTCTTCATGCCTTAATGGAGAATGCACGAGTACCTTACTCTGAGCTTGCGAAAAAGTTTGATGTGAGTGCTGGTACAATTCATGTACGCGTCGAAAAAATGAAACAAGCCAATATCATTGCAGGCACAAAAGTGTCAGTTAATGAAAAAAATCTTGGCTACGATGTATGCTGTTTTATTGGTATCAATCTTAAAAATGCCAAAGACTACCCAGATACAATTAAACGCTTAGATGCCCTTGATGAAGTGGTAGAAGCATATTACACAACGGGTAATTACAGCATTTTTATCAAAGTGGTTACACGTTCAATTGACCATTTGCAGGATGTGTTAATTAATAAAATCCAAGCCATTGATGCAATTCAATCAACCGAAACACTAATTTCATTACAAAACCCAATTAACCGCGATGTCACGCCATAGGCACAATCATTGCGAGACCTCTTACAGCTAGGTATAATCGCCGCGAATTTTCCGGAGAATACCCATGGCTGATAACCGATTTAAACGCGTAAAAACTGTACTCGACAAACGTCAACTAGACTTAACCGTATGTTTAGATGAAGTACATAAACACCATAACTTATCAGCTATTGTGCGTACTGCAGATGCAGTGGGTTGTCATCATGTTCATGCTGTTTGGCCAAAGGAACAAAGACGCCTCACAAACAATACATCTGGCGGCAGCAAAAACTGGGTTGAAACCCATATGCATAACGATATTGACGATGCCGTTAAAGCAATTCGTGAACAAATTCCTGGCGTGCAAGTATTAGCAACTAACCTGTCTGAAAGTGCGGTTGATTTTCGTGAAATAGATTACACCAAACCAACTGCGATTATCGTAGGCCAAGAACGCGATGGCATCTCAGACAAAGCGCTCGCTCATGCCGATCAACATATCATCATTCCAATGGAAGGCATGGTGCAATCATTAAATGTATCCGTTGCCGCAGCGTTAATTCTTTATGAAGCGCAGCGTCAACGTGAAAATGCCGATATGTATCAGCCTAATGACAATCTCGATAAAGATACCAAGCACACCTTGCTATTCGAAGGCTGTCATCCAATTATCGCCCAGCAATGCCGCCAAAAAGGTCTACCTTATCCAGCACTGGATGAAGAAGGTGAAATCGTAGCCGATGAGGCTTTTTGGAATACGCTGCGCTTTACTAAACAAGCTTAAAATACTGGTTATTTTTACAGTTCTCTATTGCAACTTTAAAGTTAACCTGTTAAAAAACCAAGGAAGGTAAATATTAAAGGATGGTTATGGCAATTGATCTTGCCTCATACCCAGTCACAGAACTCAAAGGTGCTGGGCCAAAAATTGCAGAGCGTTTAGCGAAACTGCAGGTTTTTACCGTCCAAGATTTATTATTCCATTTGCCACTGCGTTATGAAGATCGCACTCGTATCTACCCAATTTGCGAGCTGCAAGCGCATTACCATGTCAGCATTGAAGCAACCATTGAAAACACCAACATAAGTCTTGGTAAACGTCGTATGCTTAATTGCCAAGTTAACGACGGCACAGGTCGCTTAACATTGCGCTTTTTTACCTTTACAGCTGCGCAAAAAAACAATCTAGCTGTTGGCAGTAAAATTCGTTGCTTTGGCGAAATTCGTCGCGGTCGTAATGGCTATGAAATGGCTCATCCAGAATATAAAATCTTAAACGATAATGGCTTTAATGAAATGGAAGAGTCGTTAACCCCTGTTTATCCAACAACTGAAGGGTTAAAACAGCTATCGCTTAGAAAGTTATGTGATCAAGCTGTGACGTTATTAGAGCGCTACGATATTGAAGAATTACTGCCAAGCCAATATCAGCCACAGGGGTATAGTTTAAAACAAGCACTACTCACCTTACATAAACCAAGCCCTGAAGAAAGCACCTTATTACTTGAGCAAGGTCTACATCCTGCACAGCAACGGTTAGCCTTTGAAGAAATCCTCGCTCAAAACCTAAGCTTGTTAAAACTGCGTGCCAAAGGACAGGTTCATTTAGCGGTAACCCTGCCACCTACCAACCCCCTTGAACCACAACTGCTTGCGCAGCTACCTTTTACGCCAACCAATGCGCAACAACGTGTTGTTGCTGAAATAAAGCAAGATCTTACTAAGCCCTACCCTATGATGCGTCTCGTCCAAGGTGATGTTGGGTCTGGAAAAACCTTAGTAGCAGCGATGTCAGCACTTACAGCTATTAGCCAAGGCTATCAAGTGGCTTTAATGGCTCCGACAGAGATACTCGCTGAGCAACATGCCAATGCATTCCGTAACTGGTTTGAAACTTTAGGCATTACCACAGCTTGGCTTGCTGGCAAAACAAAAGGGAAAGAGCGCGCATTAGCGCTTGAGCAAATTGCATCGAGCGAAGCGCAGATGGTAATTGGCACCCATGCACTCTTTCAAGAGCAAGTCACTTTTAATAATTTAGCGCTTATTATTATTGATGAGCAGCACCGCTTTGGTGTTCATCAGCGCTTAGAACTGAGGGAAAAAGGCAAAAATGGCAACTGTTATCCGCATCAGTTAGTTATGACCGCCACACCAATTCCTCGTACACTCGCAATGACTGCGTATGCAGATTTAGAAACCTCAATTATTGATGAGTTACCACCGGGAAGAACTCCCATTACAACAGTGGCGATCCCAGATACACGCCGCCAAGATATTATTAAACGCGTCCAGCAATCAGTGATTCAAGATAAACGCCAAGTGTATTGGGTATGTACACTGATTGAAGAGTCAGAAGCATTACAATGCCAAGCAGCTGAAGATACCGCAAAAGAACTAGCAAATTTGCTGCCTGATGTGTCCATAGAACTTGTTCACGGCCGAATGAAGCCAGCTGAAAAACAATTTATTATGGCGGAGTTCAAGGCGGGTAGAATTGATGTTTTAGTTGCCACAACCGTGATTGAGGTGGGTGTTGATGTACCCAACGCTAGCTTAATCATTATTGAAAATCCTGAACGCTTAGGGCTTGCTCAATTGCACCAGCTACGAGGCCGTGTTGGTCGCGGGGCTGTAGCATCACATTGTGTACTGCTATATCACCCACCGCTGTCGACCACCGGACAAAAACGACTAGGTGTGCTGCGCGACAGTAATGATGGTTTTGTTATTGCTGAGCGTGATTTAGAAATACGCGGCCCAGGTGAAGTGCTAGGAACAAAACAAACAGGACTCGCCGAATTTAAAATTGCCAATTTAGTAAGAGACAAAGCGGTCGTAACGCAAGTTCGCCCTGTTGCTAAACGTTTTATAGAAGAACATCAAGATCTTGCGGAAAAAATCATTACCCGCTGGTTACCCAATAAAGAACAATTTGCCCAAGCTTAATTTATTTTTTTGCTCTCGCGAGTACGCTTGGGGGCATTTTTGCAGCAAGCAGCGCCAGTTTCTTTTCGACTTCTTTGTGCTGCTGTTTATCATAAATCAGTGCACCATTGAGCCAGCGATAAGCATCTTCAAAATCTCTTGGACTACCCAGGCCAGCATTGAATAAATCCACTAAACGTATTTGCGCATTAAGATTACCAAGTGATGCCGCTTCTCTTAAATAGACGATGGCTTTATCTAAATCGCGTTGTACCAATTGACCTACATGATAATAACGTCCTAATTGCTCAAGCGCAGCAGCTAAGCCTTGATCTGCAGCTTCACGCATGTAATACACACCTAAGTCTACATCACGCTCAACACACACAGCATAAGCAAGCATATCGCCATAGAGGAATTGATATGCAGGTACTTTCATTTTACTCGCGCGCGCTTCGATATCTTGCACTAACTGACAATCATCTAATTTTACGCGGGTTAAATGTTCGTTTTTATTTATTAATTTAATTAACTCATCTTGGCTGTAGATTTGCACTGCTTGAAGCTCTGGTGTTTCAGCAAATACATCTGTAGCACTGAGTAGTAAGCAAGATGCTATAGCAGTTAGACTCAATGTTTTAACAAATAAACTCATATATATACTCAAGCAATTTCATATGCCGCAATCGCGATAACAACTACCAAATATTGATACAAAATATATACCAACTTGTAAATTTCAGGCATAAAAAAAGCTGCCATAAGCAGCTTTTTTTTAGAAATCTAGATTATTCACCAAATGGGTTACGAACAATCATTGTTTCTACACGGTCAGGACCTGTCGAAATGATATCGATTGGAACACCTGTGATTTCTTCTAAACGCTTGATGTAGTTGCGAGCAGCTTCTGGTAAACCTTCATAAGTAGTTACACCAAAAGTATTTTCACTCCAACCAGGCATTTCTTCGTATACTGGTGTTACTTTCTCGTAACCTTCAGCAGCTAATGGTGTTACGTTTGTAACGGTACCATCTTCTTGCTTGTAACCAGTACAGATCTTAATTGTTTCTAAGCCATCTAAAACATCAAGCTTAGTTAAACAGAAACCTGTAATTGAGTTAATTTGAATCGCGCGGCGCATTGCAACAGCGTCAAACCAACCTGTACGACGTAAACGACCCGTAGTAGCACCAAACTCGTGACCTTTCTCACCAAGGTGTTTACCAACTGGATCTTGCTTGTCTTGGCCGTCATAAAGCTCTGTAGGGAATGGACCCGAACCAACACGTGTTGTGTATGCTTTAACAATACCTAGTACATAATCTAAGTTTAATGGACCAAAACCAGCACCGGTAGCAACACCACCAGCTGTTGTATTTGAAGATGTTACGTACGGGTATGTACCATGGTCGATATCAAGTAATGTACCTTGAGCACCTTCAAATAAAATGTGCTCGCCGTTATTGCGTGCTTGGTCAAGTAACTCAGTAACATCAACAACCATTGACTTAAGTGTCTCAGCAACTTCCATTGCTGCATCAAATGTCTCTTGATAATCAACAGCATCTACTTTGTAGTAATTAACAAGTGCAAAGTTGTGGTACTCAAGTACTTCTTTTAGTTTCTCAGCGAATAACTCTGGGTTAAATAAATCGCCAACACGTAAACCACGACGTGCAACTTTATCTTCGTATGCTGGACCGATACCACGACCTGTAGTACCAATTGCTTTAGCGCCACGCGCTTCTTCACGAGCCATATCTAATGCTACGTGATATGGAAGAATTAGCGGACACGCTTCAGAAATTAATAAACGCTCTTTTACTGGCACGCCACGTTCTTCTAGCATGCCGATTTCGCGCATTAGTGCATCAGGTGCAAGTACAACACCATTACCAATAATACATTTTACATTGTCACGTAAAACACCTGATGGGATAAGGTGAAGAACCGTTTTCTCACCATTAATAACGAGTGTGTGACCTGCGTTGTGGCCACCTTGATAGCGAACAACTAAAGACGCTTTATCTGTAAGTAGGTCTACAACCTTACCTTTACCTTCGTCACCCCATTGGGTGCCTAATACAACGACGTTTTTACCCATTGTAACTTCACTTAAAGAAAATTAGGCGCAGATTCTATCAAAAAACAGGGGTAAAGATCACCCCGTTTCGAAGATTTTTTCATCATTTTATCTAAATAACTTTAATAAATTTGGTATATACAAGTACTTTACACCCTGATGTTTTTAGATAATTTACTAATTAGTTTAAATTATATTTAATCACTAACTTTTTTAATTTTTACTTTTTTATCCATAGAAAAATAAACCAACCGACTAAAATTAGAGCAATACCTACAACTCGAAGTTGCCCGTCCGATAACTGACTTAACTCTCTTAAATACTCACGCCATTTAGCTGGGAAAAGCGCCGGGCCTAATCCTTCAAAAATAAGTAACAACGAGAAAGCCAAAAGCAACACATCAAAGCTCATTATTCTCTCCACAAAAAAGCCCTGCAACTGCAGGGCTTAGTTAATTAATAAGCAATTCTGATTATTTTCCAGTTTGCTTCATGTATTTAAAGAAGTCGCTATCAGGACTTAATACCATCAGATCTTCTTTATTCTTAAAGGTTGCTTTGTAAGCATCAAGGCTGCGTAAGAAGCTGTAGAATTCAGCGTCTTTGTTGTAGGCATCTGCATAAATTTTTGCAGCTAGCGCGTCACCTTCACCGCGCACACTTCTTGCATTACGCTCTGCATCTGCCAACATAACAGTAACTCGACGGTCTACATCTGCACGAATTTCTTCTGCCTTTTCCATACCTTCTGAACGGTGCTCTTTAGCTACAGCGGAACGCTCTGCACGCATACGTTGGAAAATTGAGTTACTAACTTCCGTAGGTAAGTTAATTTTCTTCACTCGTACGTCAAGCACTTCGATACCTAACTCAGCTGCACTTTCAGAGGCTTGTGATAACGCTTCTTGCATTAGTGCACTACGCTCACCAGATACAATTTCACGAATCGTACGCGAACCAAAGTTTGTTCTTAAACCGTTGTTAACTTTTTGCTTAAGTAGTGTTTCTGCATATTGCTTATCACCACGTGCACGGAGATAAAATTTACTAAAATCTTTAACTCGCCACTTAACATATGAGTCTACAATAAGGTCTTTCTTTTCACTCGTAACAAAGCGATCTGGCGAACCATCTAGTGTTTGAATGCGTGAATCAAGTTTGCGAACTTGTGAGATAAACGGCACTTTAAACTGCAAGCCTGGTTGATACACAACTGCGTTATCAGCACTATCTTTTTTAACTTTACTGAATTCTAGGACAATCGCTTTTTGACCTTCAGGTACCACAAACACACTAGAGAAAGCCAGCATTGTTATAAGAACAGCAATAACTAATCCGAAGTTTCTCATTGATTGTATCTCCCAGAATTATAACGGTCGTTAGAATAGCGATCACTCGATGAATTCAGTTGACTGTTTTGCGAAGTTCCTAATTGCTGCCTTAAATTATCAACGTCGTTGCGTTGTTTTACAGGTGTTGCGTTCGATGATGATTGTTGAATAATTTTATCAAGTGGTAGATACATCATATTATTACCACCTTTTACATCAACAAGCACTTTAGAGGTATTGCCTAATACCTCCTCCATTGCATCAATATAAAGTCGCTCACGGGTAACTTGTTTCGCAGCTTGATACTCAGGAAGTAATCGTTCAAAACGTGCAATTTCACCCTGAGCTTCAAGAGTAACACGTTCCTTATACGCTTCTGCTTCTTGCGTCATACGTGTTACACGACCACGCGCACTTGGTTCAATTTCACGGGCATAAGCTTCAGCTTCACGAATAAATCGCTCTTCATCTTCTTGCGCCGCAATTGCATCATCGAATGCATCTTTAACTTCTGCCGGAGGACGCGCATCTTTAAAGTTAACATCTGTCAATACAATACCTAAGTTGTAAGGAGTAATGATTTTCTCAAGCTCCTGCCAAGTGTCTTGACGAACTTGCTCACGACCTTTAGTCAAAACGTCATCCATTTTCGCATGACCAACAACATAGCGCAGCGCACTGTCCAATGCTTGTTGCAAGCTGTGATCGGCATCAGTCACACTAAAGCGATATAGGTATGCATCTGTTACACGATACTGTACAACGAACTCTACACTTACTACGTTTTCATCTTCTGTCAGCATAAAACCAGATGCAGATAATGAGCGAACTGCTTCAATATCAACAGGGATAACACGATCAACAAATGTCATCTTCCAGCGTAAACCGGGTAATGCGATTTCATGAAATTGGCCAAAGCGAAGCACAACACCACGCTCTGCTTCTTTTACTGTGTAAAATCCACTGATTGCCCAAACCGTTAATGCGATAATTAAAACAAAAACCAGTGCAGGGCCACTTAAACCACCATTGCTCGATCCTTTTTTTCCGCCAAATATGCCACCAAAACGGTCGCCATATTTACGAAATACTTCATCTAAATCAGGTGGACCCTGATCTCGACCGCCCTTATTATTCCATGGGTCTTTGTCGTTGCCATTGTTACCCGGCTCGTTCCAGGCCATAGCGCCACTCCAATATTAATAATTAAAATTAAACTTTGGTAAATTTACCAAAACCTTAGGGGATTTTCTAATTTTTACGGTAAACAAATATTATTGATAAATTAAACCACTAATTCTTCTATTTGTTCACCAAACTCTTTTTTCAATCTCTGCCAATCAGACATTGGTAATCTAACATCCAATAACCAATTCCCCAGTTCATCAAAGTTTTCTTGTTGAACTGCGTTTAATCGGTATAACGCACCTTGCAATCGACCTAGTTGCGGCGGAATGCGTATATTTTGATGAAACATTTGCTCCGCTAAACATTCACCAATTGCTTGTAACAACAACTCACATCCAACACCAGTTTGCGCTGAAAGCCAAACCCGAATTGGCCTACCTTCGTCATTGCGATCGATACGCGGTGACACTTCTTCGACTAAATCTATCTTGTTATAAACAAGTAACTGCGGCACTTCATCAGCTTCAATTTCGCTCAAAACATGCTGTACTTGTTCAATATTCTCTTGCCTACGCGCATCAGCTACATCTACCACATGCAGTTGTAAATCCGCTTCTCTAGTTTCAGCCAATGTTGATTTAAATGCAGCTACCAAATCATGCGGTAAATGACGAATAAAACCAACTGTGTCTGCAAGGATCGTTGAACCTAAGTCTGGTACTTCAATTTTACGAAGCGTTGGATCTAGAGTTGCAAATAATTGGTCTGCAGCATATACATCGCTGTCTGTAATGCGATTAAATAAGGTCGATTTACCTGCGTTAGTGTATCCAACTAATGATACGGTTGGAATTTCATTTCGGTTTCGTGCTCGACGTCCTTGTTCACGCTGTTTCGCTACTTTTTCTAAGCGTTTTAAAATATTTTTGATCTTGCCACGAATTAAACGTCGATCAGTCTCAAGCTGTGTTTCACCCGGCCCACGAAGACCAATCCCCCCTTTTTGCCTTTCAAGGTGCGTCCAACCACGAATTAATCGTGTTGAAATGTGGCGCAATTGAGCAAGCTCAACTTGCAGTTTACCTTCATGAGTTCGAGCGCGCTGTGCAAAGATATCGAGGATTAAACTCGTTCTATCGAGCACACGACATTTACATATCGCCTCTAAGTTACGTTCTTGTGAGGGGGTTAATTCGTGATTAAAGATGATTACATCTGCATCGTGGATTTTGACAATCTCAGCAATTTCTTCAGCTTTACCGCTACCGACAAAAAACTTGGCATGCGGAGACTGACGACTGCCTTGCACAATCGTCAATGCATTAACACCAGCTGAAGAAACGAGCATTTCCAATTCTTGCAAATCTTCACGATCGCCTTCATTTGGAAATTCGATATGAACTAAGACTGCCTGTTCACCGGCTTCATAACGGTCAAACAAGCATTAAACTCCTATTAATTAGTAGTTACCGCTCTCGTCTTCTGATCCTTGCGTCGCTTGGAAATTAACAGCGCGCGCAGGTACAACAGTTGAAATAGCGTGTTTATAAACCATTTGGTTTACTGTGTTTTCTAATAAAATCACAAATTGGTCAAATGACTGAATTTTACCTTGTAGCTTAATACCGTTAACTAAATAAATTGCTACAGGAATACGTTCACGGCGTAACGCATTTAAAAATGGGTCTTGTAATGATTGGCCTTTTGCCATTGTTATTTTCCTTAGTTCTAGGTGTTCTTATAAAATTCGATAACTCTAACGAATTCAATTATTTTTACTGCACCACTATACTAGCTTAGCGAACTTAACACGCGTTGCAAGTTTTCTTCATCGCC
>NZ_JBFKMX010000045.1:0-25825 GCF_041629635.1 Pseudoalteromonas sp.
CAAATAAGGCTTAATATCTAAGATTGGCGTACCATCAAGTAAGTCAACGCCTGAAAGCTCAAGCCAAAGTTGACCATTTTCATAATGAACAGCTTCAAGTTTAACTGCGCTCATGCCAATACCATTTGGTCTAAAGGTGGCACGTGTGGCAAATACGCCTTTTTTATCATTCCCACCTAAGCGTGGAGGGCGCACTAGCGGTGACCAGCCTTTATCAACCGTTTCATGAAATCGGAAAATAAGCCAAACATGGCTAAAGTCTTCAATACCGCGGACAAATTCTTCACGGTTAAATTCACCTACAAATTTACATTTTGCTTTTGCTTCTGGAATTAGGCTAGGCTGACGAGGAATAGCAAATTTTTGTTTATAGGGAGATTCGATAAAGGCGATGGGGCTTAATTGATAGTCGCTCATAAAACAAACTTAATAGGGCACATAAAAGTGCCTATTTTGCCAGTATTTGAGGTTGATTGATATTATTCTTCTTTCATTTCTTGTTCGAATACTTTTTCAGCTTGCAATGACATTTCTTTCATTTTTTGTGCGTATTTTTGAATACGTTTTTCATCAGCTGTTTTAGCCTCAAATGCGGGTACTGGCACTGGATAGCCAGCTTGATCTGTGGCAACAAAATTAATGATGCAATTATTAGATTCCACCATTTGCCCAGTTTTAGGGTCACCACAGCGTACAGCAATAAATATTTGCATGCTGGTTTTGCCAGTGTTGGCAATTTTGGCTTCTACTTCAACCAGTTGACCCACCAAAATAGGGCGATGGAATTTTATTGCTGCAACCGACACTGTGACACAATAATGGCCGCTCCACTGAGCTGCACAGGCATATCCTGCTTGGTCAATCCACTTCATAACGATGCCACCATGGACTTTACCACCGAAGTTAACATCCGTTGGTTCCGCTAAAAAGCGAAAAGTTACGTTATCTTTTCTCATAATTACTTGATAATCAGTATGTTGTTTATTGAGTATTAGCTAAAAAATTGCTTTTAACAAGTAATAAAAAAGGCATGCAAACTTACGTTTTCATGCCTTTGACAAATACAATTGGAAAATTACATATTAGGGTAGTTAGGGCCACCAGCACCTTCAGGTGTTACCCATGTGATATTTTGACTCGGATCTTTAATATCGCAGGTCTTACAATGAATACAGTTTTGTGAGTTAATTACAAAGGCCTGTTTTCCTTCTACTTCATTGATTTCATAAACACCTGCAGGGCAATAGCGCTGCGCAGGTTCATTAAAATCAGTTAAGTTTTTAGCAAGAGGAATATTCATATCTGCTAGTTTTAAATGGCAAGGTTGATCTTCTTCATGGTTAGTGTTTGATAAAAACACTGAACTCAGTTTATCAAAGCTCAAAATACCATCTGGTTTTGCATAGTTAATCTCAGCATGACGACTTGCAGGCTCAAGGCATGCATGATCAGGTGTTTCATCTTTAAAACTAAATGGTAAAGCTCCATTAAAGATGTTTTGGTCAATTGTGTTATACATGCCACCGAAAAATTTACCTAACTTGTGCATAGCAGGACCAAAGTTTTTACTACTATCAAGCTCTTGGTATAACCATGACTCTTTAAAACGAGTTTCAAAATCACTTAATTCTGTGTGCTCACTGCCCGATGAAATGGCTGCAAAAATGCTTTCAGCTGCCAGCATGCCTGATTTCATGGCGGTGTGATTACCTTTGATCTTGGCAAAATTAAGCGTACCAGCGTTACAGCCAACTAATACACCACCTGGAAAAGTCATTTTTGGCAGAGAGTTTAAGCCACCTTTGGCGATTGCTCGTGCACCATAAGCAATACGTTTACCGTGTTTTAGTGTGTCGGCAAAAATTGCATGATGTTTCATTCGTTGAAACTCATCAAATGGTGAAAGATGAGGATTGCTATAGTTCAAATCGATAATTATACCAACAACTACTTGGTTATCATCACCATGGTACATGTAAGAGCCACCACCTGTGTCTTTATCAAGTGGCCATCCTGCGCCATGTACTACTAGACCAGGTTGATGATGCTCGCTTGGGATTTCCCAAATCTCTTTAAACCCAAGACCATAGTGTTGTGGTGATTTGCCATCATCTAACTTAAAGGTGCTAATTAACTCTTTACCTAAGTGACCACGACAACCTTCAGCAAAAATGGTATATTTTGCGCGAAGTTCCATACCTGGCATAAAACTGTCTTTTTGCTCACCAGACTCACTAACACCCATATCGCCTGTGATAATGCCTTTAACAGTACCGTCTTCTACAATTAATGAATGTGCGCTAAAACCTGGAAAAATTTCAACACCTAAGCTTTCAGCCTGTTCAGCTAAGAAACGACAAACGTTACCCATGGACACAATAAAGTTGTCTTCGTTATGAAATGTTTTAGGCGTTGCAAAAGAGGGTAGTTTTCTTGCTGAAGTTTCACTGCTAAACCAATAAATGTCATCTTGTGTTACTTTGGTTTTAAGCGGTGCATCTAATTCAAGCCAATTTGGCAGTAATTCATTTAATGCACGCGGTTCAAATACGGCACCCGATAAAATATGTGCTCCGACCTCTGAACCCTTTTCAACGACACAAATCATTAGCTCTTGTTCATTTTCTTGTGCTAATTGTGCCAGTTTAATAGCGCTTGATAAGCCTGCAGGCCCAGCGCCTACAATAACTATGTCAAACTCCATGGTTTCACGTTCTACCATGATTATGCCCCTGTTGAATTAAGCTGGTATTTGTTAAACAAATATCCTGTGATGTGCTTTAGCATATTTTAGGTTGACGTTTACGTCAACAGGAAGTAGCCTTAAAACCAAATAACGACTAAATATGTTTACCTAGGTTTACGTACGCGTAAACATTAAAGGAGAGGTTATGAAAATCCTAGTACCGGTCAAACGTGTGATCGACTATAACGTAAAAGCGCGCGTAAAAGCCGACAATAGTGATGTTGATCTTAACAATGTAAAAATGGCGTTAAACCCATTTTGTGAAATTGCAGTAGAAGAAGCAATCCGAATTAAAGAAGCAGGCAAAGCAACTGAAGTTGTGGTTGTTTCGATTGGTGATAAAGCATGCCAAGAACAGCTTCGTACGGCACTTGCTCTTGGTGCTGATAAAGCTATCCAAATTGATACTGATGCACGTTTAGAATCTCTGCACGTGGCAAAGTTATTAGCAAAAGTAGTTGAGCAAGAAAATCCTGAGTTAATTATTCTAGGCAAGCAGGCGATCGATTCAGATAATAACCAAACAGGTCAAATGCTTGCGGCACTTACAGGTCGTGCACAAGCGACTTTTGCATCAGAAGTGGTTGTAGAAGGTGAAAAGCTTAATGTAACCCGTGAAGTTGATGGAGGTTTACAAACCATTGCAGTTAACTTACCTGCCGTAGTCACAACTGATCTTCGTTTAAATGAGCCGCGTTATGCAACGCTTCCAAACATTATGAAAGCAAAACGCAAACCACTTGATGTAATAAGTGCAGCAGATCTTGGTGTTGATCTTACGCCGCGTATTACAACTGTAAAAGTAGAAGAGCCGAGCAAACGTGAAGCGGGTGAAATTGTGGCAGACGTAGCAACGTTAGTTGAAAAACTTAAGAATCAAGCGAAGGTGATCTAATGTCAGTACTTATTATTGCAGAGCATGAACATGGTGTGCTTAAAAGCGACACAGCTAAAGTTGTTTCAGCAACTCAAAAATTAGGTAAATCGATCACGGTATTAGTCGCTGGTCTTAATGTTTCAGAAGTGGCTGCAGCTGCAAGCAAAATTGAAGGCGTTTCAAATGTAATTGTTGCTGATAATGCAGCATTTGAGCATCAACTTGCTGAGAACTTAGCTGATTTAGTTGTTGAACTTGCTGGCGACTATTCGCATATTTTTGCAGCAGCAACCACAACGGGCAAAAACTTTATGCCACGTGTAGCAGCGCTATTAGATAAAGTACAAATTTCAGATATTATTGATGTGATTGATGAAAATACATTTAAGCGCCCAATTTACGCAGGTAATGCAATTGCTACAGTTCAAAGCTCTGAAGAGAAACACATTGTAACTGTTCGTTCGAGTGCGTTTGATGTTGCAGGTGAACAAGCGCCATCGACTGTGTCAACAATTGACGCTGTTAAAGAAAATACCTTAAGCAGCTTTGTTTCACAGCAAGAAACAGAAAGTGAGCGCCCTGAGTTAACCGCTGCCAATGTAATTATTTCAGGCGGTCGTGGTATGCAAAATGGTGAAAATTTTGCATTGTTAAACGGTATCGCTGACAAATTAGGCGCAGCAATTGGTGCCTCACGTGCCGCTGTTGACGCGGGATTTGTGCCAAATGATATGCAAGTAGGGCAGACGGGTAAAATTGTTGCGCCGCAACTCTACATCGCTGTTGGCATTAGCGGTGCAATTCAGCATCTAGCAGGTATGAAAGATTCAAAAGTCATTGTTGCAATTAACAAAGATCCTGATGCGCCAATTTTCCAAGTGGCTGATTATGGTTTAGTTGCAGACTTATTTGACGTACTTCCTGAGTTAGAAGCCTCATTATAAAACGTTAAGTAGTATTCCAGTTGTTCAAAGCCTTGTTATTAACAAGGCTTTTTTATTAGGATGAGTATGAGAGTTAACTCTTTTATCTATGCTCGAGTATCTCATTAATTCAGTATCTAGGTGTATTTGGAACCTTGTAAGCTAAAGGGTATTAGCACCTTCGCTATGCAGTTATTGATTAGTTACCTTATAAAACTGTTCTTAGGTTATTAATTGGCATAAAAAAACCGGCATTTAAGCCGGTTTATTACAAAATAAACGATGTATGTTAGTAAGTCGCTGAACCTTTGGTACGTGGGAATGCGATAACGTCACGTACGTTACCCATACCTGTTACGTAAGCTACAAGACGTTCAAAACCTAGGCCAAAACCTGAGTGAGGAACTGTACCGTACTTACGTAAGTCGCGATACCAAGAATAGTCTTCTTTATCTAAGCCCATTTCTTCTAAACGTGCATCTAATACGTCTAAACGCTCTTCACGTTGAGAACCGCCGATGATTTCACCAATACCAGGTGCAACTACGTCCATTGCTGCTACTGTTTTACCGTCTTCATTTTGACGCATGTAGAATGCTTTGATGTCTTTCGGGTAGTTTTTGATAACTACAGGTGCATTAAAGTGCTCTTCAGCAAGGTAACGCTCGTGCTCAGATTGTAAATCTACACCCCATTCAACAGGGAATTCGAATTTTTTACCACAACCTTTTAAGATTTCAACGGCATCTGTGTAGTCAACTTGCGCGAAGTCTTTTTCAACGAAATCTTCTAGACGAGAAATAGCGGTTTTCTCTACACGTTGCGCAAAAAATTCCATGTCATCACGTCGCTCTTCAAGAACTGCTTTAAATACGTATTTAAGCATGTCTTCTGCAAGTGCAGCAATATCGTTTAGATCAGCAAATGCAACTTCAGGCTCTACCATCCAGAATTCAGCTAAGTGACGAGATGTATTTGAGTTTTCTGCACGGAATGTTGGACCAAAGGTATAGATTTTTGACATTGCAGAGCAGTATGTCTCACCATTTAGTTGTCCAGATACCGTTAAAAACGCTTCTTTACCGAAGAAATCTTCACTGTAATCGATGTCACCTTTATCTGTAAGCGGCAAGTTTTGCATATCTAATGTAGATACGCGGAACATTTCGCCTGCACCTTCACAGTCACTTGCTGTGATAATTGGTGTTGAAATCCACACATAACCACGCTCGTGATAAAAACGGTGGATTGCTTGCGATAAACAGTTACGTACACGTGTTACCGCACCGATAATGTTAGTACGAGGACGTAAATGTGCATGCTCACGTAAGTATTCAATACTGTGACGCTTTGCTGCCATTGGGTAAGTGTCTGGGTTTTCTACCCAACCAAGTACGTCAACTGATTCAGCTTGAATCTCAAATGATTGTCCTTGGCCTTGTGATTCAACGATTGTACCAACCACAGAAACAGAACAACCTGCAGTTAATTTAGTCACTTCATCATAATTATTGAGCGAATTCGGTACCACAGCTTGAATAGGATCGAAACAACTACCGTCATGAACGGCTAAGAAAGAGATTCCTGCTTTTGAATCGCGACGTGTACGGATCCAACCTTTAATAGTAACGGTTGCACCTACTTCTACACGACCTTTCAAAAGATCTGTGATAGCTATATGGCTCATTTTCACTCCAATGATTAAAATGCCTAAATAAAATTCTTTTTGTTCTCACTTAGCATGCGCTAAGAAAGTTTGTTATCTTACCTGTGAAAGAAAAATAAAAAAACAGCAAATTTAGCGTTAATTGGTAATAAGCTAACAAAATAGCTAATTTTCATTCACGAAAAGTAATATGAGTACAGAAAGGCGCAAAAACAAGAGTGTTCGACAATTCGTTATCCATGCATTGTCTATTACCGCTTGGTTCTTTTTTATACTTGCATTAATAATGTTTCATTATGCGCGGCCCGAACTTGAATATGGAATAATGCGCTATTTCGGTATGGATTATCGTGACCACTGGCTAATTAAACCGCGTAATCTGCTGATTCTTTTTTTGATACTAACTGGTATTATGTCGAGTATTTCGCTTTTTGTACGCCAACATTACAATCGTCGCTCACAAGACAGTATTGGCGTAAACCAGATTAGTTTATTAATTGTTTGCATTTTTTGTTTATTGGTTATTGTATTTAAATGAAACAAGTATTTATATTAAGAGGGCTTCCAGGCTCTGGGAAAAGCCATTACGCACACAACTTGTGTGATGAAATGGTAAATGGTGATGAAGCACAATTTGTTGTGTGCTCTACCGACGACTTTTTTATCACCGATGGTGAATACCGTTTTGATAAAGCGAAGTTAAGTGAATATCATAACCTTAACCTAGCGCGTTTTATTCGAGCGCTTAGTCAACAAATTCCTTTAGTGATTTTGGATAATACCAATATTAAAAAATGGGAATTTGCTGCTTACGCTGAAGCTGCACATGCACTTGGCTATCAAGTAAAAGAAGTGGTAGTTGGTGAAATTAAAGACAAAGCGATGCAGCATTTATATTACCAGCGTAATATTCACAAAGTTCCGCTTAAAACAATTAACAAAATGGCTTACCAATTTGAATGGTAAGCCATAAATGGTGCCATCACAGCATTGTTTTGATTGCATCAATAATTTGAATTAACTCTTCATCCTGCATCACATAAGGCGGCATCATATAAATTAGTTTACCGAAAGGTCTAAGCCAAACACCTTTTGAAATAAGGTGTTTTTGTACTGCCGCAACATCAACTGGGTGTTTCATCTCAACCACACCGATTGCGCCAAGAATTCGCACGTCGGCCACTGAGTCATAACTGACAAGTGGTGTTAAATGAGTTTTCAAACAAGTTTCAATACGCGAAATAGTGTTTTGCCAATCACTTTCAAGTAATAGCTCTATACTTTTATTAGCCACTGCACATGCTAATGGGTTTGCCATAAAAGTTGGGCCATGCATCATTACGCCAGCTTCGCCTTCACTGATCCCAAGCGCGATTTTGTCACTGGTAAGGGTGGCCGATAATGTCATATAACCGCCTGTAATTGCTTTTCCAATACACAATATATCAGGCTCAATATCAGCATGTTCAACGGCAAACATTTTGCCTGTGCGACCAAAACCAGTAGCGATTTCATCACAAATTAAAAGCACATTGTACTTGTTGCAAAGCTCTCTTACGGCTTTTAAATAATTAGCATGGTAAAAGTTCATACCACCGGCATTTTGCACGATTGGCTCAAGAATAAATGCCGCTACATCATTGTGGTGCTCGGCAAAATGTTGTTCAAGTACCTTAATTTCACTCCCATCAAACGCGTCATTAAAACGGCTTGTTGGTGCTGGCACAAAATAATGCTCTGGTAAAAAGCCTTTATACAAAGAATGCATGCTGTTTACAGGGTCGCAAACGCTCATCGCAGCAAACGTATCACCGTGATAGCCCTTACTTAACGCCATTAGCTTATTTTTTGTGTTAATGCCTTTACTTTGCCAGTATTGCATTGCCATCTTAATAGCAACTTCAACCGCAACTGAGCCTGAATCTGCGAAAAAGATACGAGTAAGCGATGGGGGCGTTATTTCAATTAACTTTTTACCAAGTTCAACAGCAGGACGATGGGTTAATCCACCAAACATTACATGGCTCATTTGGTCGACTTGTTCTTTAATCGCTTCATTCAGTATTGGGTGATTATAGCCATGGAGCACACTCCACCAAGATGCCATACCATCGAGTAATTTTTCACCGTTTTCAAGGTAAATGTGAACGCCACTTGCATGTGTTACGGGATATACCGGCAATGGGTTTATCATTGAAGTGTAGGGGTGCCACAAGTGATTTTTATCAAAATCCAAATCGATTGTATTATTAATATTCAAATGTAAACCTTGTTATAACTTGCTTGGTTGACAATTAAGAGTTGCTGCGTAGACTAGCGAAATTAAGTTCGAGAAACAATTAAAAAAGAGAATTCCATGGAACAAGCACAGGTTCGCAATGATTGGACGCTTAGTGAAGTAAAAGCGTTATTTAATATGCCGTTTAACGACCTGCTTTTTCAAGCAGCCAGTGTGCACCGTCAAAACTTTAATCCCAATAAAGTACAAATTTCGACATTACTTTCGATTAAAACAGGCGCATGTCCAGAAGATTGTAAGTATTGCCCGCAATCAGGTCATTACAAAACAGATCTTGAACGTGAACGTTTAATGGAAGTAGAAAAAGTTGTTGAGCAAGCACGTATTGCTAAAAGTAAAGGCGCAACACGTTTTTGTATGGGTGCAGCATGGTCTGATCCGAAAGATCGCGATATGCCATACATTGAAAAAATGGTTAAAGAAGTTAAAGAACTCGGCCTAGAAACCTGTATGACCTTAGGTATGCTTGATAACGATAAAGCGCATGCACTAAGAGATGCAGGTCTTGATTACTATAACCATAACTTAGACACATCGCCTGAATATTATCAGCAGATTATTACAACACGTACTTACCAAGACCGTTTAGATACTCTAGATCATGTGCGTGATGCAGGTATGAAAGTATGTTCTGGCGGTATTGTGGGTATGGGTGAAGAAGCAAAAGACCGCTACGGCTTACTAATGCAATTAGCCAACCTACCAAAACAACCGGAAAGTGTACCAATCAATATGCTAGTTAAAGTAAAAGGTACACCGCTTGAAAATGTAGATGACTTAGATCACTTTGAGTTTATTCGTACCATTGCGGTAGCGCGAATTATGATGCCTAAGAGTTATGTACGTTTAAGTGCAGGGCGCACAGCGATGAACGAGCAAATGCAATCAATGTGTTTCTTTGCTGGTGCTAACTCAATCTTTTACGGTGATAAGTTATTAACTACTGATAACCCTGAAGCTGACAGTGACATGATGCTTATTAAAAAGTTGGGTATGTCACCTGAAAGTGTTGAAGATTATTCTGATGAGGCCTATGCCGCATCACTTGAATCTGCAATTGCTGATAAAGAAACCTCAGAATTATTTTACCCAGCATAAATGGCGTTTGAGTATATTCAAAAGGCACTTGTTGAACGCAAACTAGTGTCTTTATACCGCACACGAATTGCGTTTGATAAGGTCGGGCCGCGTACTTTAACGTACCAGGGGCGTGAATACCTAAACTTTGCATCGAACGATTATTTAGCACTCAGCCAAGCGCCTATCAATTCGCTTGAATCACAACTTGGCAGTACTAGCTCATCGTTAGTGACGGGTTATCAACATGCACATTTGGCGTTAGAGCAGTATTTAACAGAAACACTTAAATACGATGCGTGTTTATTGTTTAATTCTGGCTTTAGTGCCAATGCCAGTGTGCTTAAAAGCTTAATGAATGCACCTGAAAGTGAAATATTTCAAGATAAGCTCAATCATGCCAGTTTGATTGACGGTGGTTTAGCGGCAAGTGCTACTAATACACGTTTTAATCATAACGACCTCAAACATTTAAAGCGCCGCTTAGAAAAGTCAAAAGCAAAACACAAACTGATTGTGAGTGAAGGTGTGTTTTCAATGGATGGTGATAATGCGCCAATAGAAGACCTTGCAACGATAGCATCTGAACATAATGCATGGTTAATGATTGATGATGCCCATGCATTTGGTGTGATAGGTGAAAATGGACTTGGTAGCGCGACAAAGATTAAGCCTGAGATACTAATAATTACCTTTGGCAAAGCATGTGCGAGTAGTGGTGCTGCGGTGCTTTGTAGTCAAGAGGTAGCTGATTATTTAGTACAATTTAATCGTGATTATACCTATTCAACAGCTATGTCACCGTGGCTGGCAAGCGCAACTTATGTGCGCTTACAGCAGGTGTATAATGCATCGATTGAACGTCAAAAGTTGCAACATAATATTCAGTATTTTAGAGCGCTTGCTGCAGAGCAGAAATTAGCATTAATGCCTTCAAATAGTGCAATCCAACCACTGGTATTGGGTGATAGTGAAGCGTGTTTAAAGCTGAGTGGTTATTTGAAAGAAAAGGGTATTTGGCTAACAGCCATTAGACCGCCAACTGTACCTCATAATACAGCAAGGTTAAGGATCACATTAACAGCCGCGCATCAGCAAGATGATATTGACCAATTAATAAGCCACCTTGTTACAGGCCTAAAGACGTTATGAGTCAACTATTAAACGCCCAAAAGAAAATTATCGCGCAGCATTTTTCAAAAGCAGCCGAGCGTTATCACAACCATGCTCATGTGCAAAAACAGGCAGCTGACATCTTAATTAAATCATTAGATACTGATTATGGCGTCGCGCTTGATTTAGGTTGTGGCCCGTTTGTTAACTCGTTTGAGCTTAAAAAACGCTGCAACACTGTGATCAGTATGGACTTAAGCCAAGCGATGTTACAACAACAGGTGACACCCAGTGTGTGCGCTGATATGGATAACTTACCGTTCAAAAATAATAGTTTTGACTTAGTTTTTAGTAATTTTGCAATGCAGTGGAGCAGCAATTTACCAGCACTATTTCAATCACTTTATGCTGTATTGAAACCGGGTGCTCGAGCGCATTTTAGTTTAGTGGCTGACGGTACGCTTAGTGAGATGATAAACGCCTTTGCAGTTGTTGATTCAAAACGTCATATCAATCAGTTTGTGTCACAAAATGAAATAGAAGCTGCGTTAAAACAAACCACGTTTAAACGTATTTCAACTAGTTTTTGTCATCACAAAGTATTTTACGAAACAGCAAAAGAAGCACTTAACTCGATTAAAGAGATTGGCGCCAACCATAAAGTGAATAGCGGTGAAAAATCCACTGGTTTAATGGGCAAAGAAAAATATAAAACATTGTTGGCTAATTATGAAAAAGAACAATCGCAGTTTCCAGTTAGCTATCATGTTGCTTACATAGTGATAGAAAAATGAAATCAATATTTATAACAGGCACTGATACTGAAGTAGGTAAAACCCATGTGTCTAGCCTTCTAATTAAATACATTAAACAATTTCAAAAAGCTGTGACAGGGTTTAAACCAATTGCAGCTGGGGCAGAGCGTGCATTTGGCGAATTGGTAAATGAAGACGCGTTAACATTGATGGAATCAGGTAATGTTGCATTACCATACAAGTTAATTAACCCCTACGTTTTTGAACCACCTATTGCCCCGCATATTGCAGCTAAACAGGTGGATGTAACCATTACCAAAGCAGAATTGTCGCAGCACCTTAAAGTGTTAAACCAGCAAGAACTTGATCATCTTATCGTGGAAGGTGCCGGTGGCTGGGCGCTGCCAATAAATGACACTGACTTGTTATCAGAATGGGTTGCCGAGGAAGGGTTGCCCGTGATTATGGTGGTGGGTTTAAAACTTGGTTGTTTAAATCATGCACTTCTCACATTGAGTCATATAAAACAAAGTGGCGCAAAATGTGTTGGTTGGATAGCAAACTATGTTGATGAGCATATGCTTGAGCAAGATGAAAATCTCGCAACGTTAAAAGCGCGACTAGATTGCCCGTTACTTGCAATTGCACCGAATACTCAAAATGAAAAACCTAAGCTTCAAGTGTATAAAGAACTGAATACGGTACTGAAACTAGATAACTGAATTTAAATCAATTTCACATAAATTTTAATCTGTATTTAGTAACCAATAATATTTGTGTCATTTTGTAAATTTATCTTGAATCTAGCGCTATTGACACTATATAAAGCAGTAGAAAACACGTTTTGAGGTAACAATGAAAAGAGTCGTTCTGTTTTTAATTACTAACTTAGCGGTAATGCTAGTGTTAGGTATTGTACTGTCAGTGATTATGTCAGTACTGGGTATAGAGCACCGTAGCTTAGGTGGTATTTTACTTATTGCTACATTATTTGGTTTTGGTGGCTCATTTATTTCACTGTTTATGTCGAAATGGATGGCTAAAAAATCAACTGGCGCACACGTAATTGAGCAACCACGTTCAGATGTTGAAAAGTGGTTAGTTGAACGTGTTGCAGAACAAGCAAAAAAAGCCAATATTGCGATGCCAGAAGTGGCAATTTACGACAGCCCTGAAATGAATGCATTTGCAACAGGACCAAGTAAAAACAATTCACTTGTCGCAGTAAGCACAGGCCTTTTACATAATATGAGTCAAGACGAAGCAGAAGCCGTGCTTGCTCATGAAGTATCACACATTGCAAATGGCGATATGGTAACCCTGACACTTATCCAAGGTGTGGTGAATACCTTTGTAATTGCTATTTCTAAGGTGTTAGCAGGAATTGTAGATAATTTCCTAAATAGCGATGAAGAAGAGTCAGGTGGTTCTTGGACTTATTTTATCTTTGATATGATTTTCCAAGTTTTATTCGGTATTTTAGCAAGCTTTGTTGTAGCGTATTTCAGCCGTCAACGTGAATTTGCAGCCGATAAAGGTGCGGCAGATTTAGTGGGTGCACATAAAATGCGTGCAGCACTTGAGCGTTTAAAAGTAAATCACCCATCACAACTTGAAGGGTCGATGATGGCGTTTGGTATTGCATCGGGTAAAGGGTTAATGGACTTAATGAGCTCACACCCACCGCTAGATGCACGTATTAATGCGTTAAAATAATCTATGTGAACATACACTAAAAAGGCGCCATTAGGCGCCTTTTTGTTTTTCACGTTCGATTTGATTAGGCAAAAGTGTTTCAATAATTTCTTTTGCCGGAATGGTATAACGCGTACCGCCAAACATTACCGATGTATTTTCGTCGATATCGGTAATGCCTGTTAATGTCCAACCTTCGCCGCGCTGTTTGCAAAAAACAGTTGTGGTAGGTGGGATTACTTTGAATTTTGTCATCTAACACCCTAGCGATTAAAAACGATTGGCGTAATTTACCTTAGGATGGCGTTAATTCACAGTTTTTAATTGAGAAAACCCCGCGATTATTGGATAATTCGCAACTCGCAATCCCACATCGCGAAATAAAATATTTTATATTTCACACTGTAAATGAGGCATATTCAGCAGCTTTTATATTGTGAATTAAGTGCCTAACGATAAGGAGTGACTATGACTGTTGGCATTATTATGGGTTCAAAATCAGATTGGCCTACCATGCAACATGCTGCCGAGATGCTTGATAAATTCGGTGTTAAGTATGAAACAAAAGTGGTTTCAGCTCACCGTACGCCACAGTTATTAGCCGATTATGCCAGCACTGCTGCTGAGCGTGGAATTAAAGTGATTATCGCCGGCGCCGGTGGTGCAGCACACCTTCCTGGAATGGCTGCAGCCTTCACAAGCCTTCCTGTATTAGGTGTTCCAGTTAAATCAAAAGCACTTAACGGTGTTGATTCACTTCTTTCTATTTGCCAAATGCCAAAAGGTGTTGCGGTTGGTACTTTGGCTATTGGTGAGCCAGGTGCAGCTAACGCAGGTTTACTTGCAGCACAAATTTTGGGTTGCCAGCAGCCTGAGCTACTAGCAAAAATTGATGAGTTCAGAAAGAACCAAACAGAAACTGTTTTAGCGAACCCAAATCCAGCAGAGTAATATGAATATTTTAGTGTTAGGGGCAGGCCAGTTAGCACGTATGATGAGCTTAGCTGGTGCACCACTTAATTTAAATATCAAAGCGTATGATGTTGGTACTAAACAGGTAGTTCACCCACTGACATTACACGTATATGAACAAGATTTAACAGCAGCGATTGCCGAGAGTGATGCAATTACCGCAGAGTTTGAACACATTCCTGATGATGTGCTTGCTCTTTGTTGCCAAAGCGGCAAATTCTACCCAGGTAAAAATGCTATCAAAGCTGGCGGTGATCGCAGTATTGAAAAAGCGTTACTTGATAAAGCCGGTGTTAACTGCGCTCCATACCAATTAATTACTGAACGTGCACATTTAGACAAGGCTATTGCTAAGTTAGAGTTGCCGCTTGTAATTAAAACGTGCCAAGCAGGTTACGACGGTAAAGGCCAATGGCGTATCAAAGCAGATTCAAATGTGGATGATATTTGGTCTGAAATGGCGGAATTTATTGCAAGTGGTACAGCAGAATTCCCGCATACCATTATTGCTGAGAAGATGATCCCATTTAACCGTGAAGTGTCTGTTATTGGTGCGCGCGACAAACAAGGTAATACCGCTGTTTATCCGGTCACTGAAAACGAACACACAAACGGTGTACTGACACTATCAATTGCATCAGACATTGATGCTGGCATTCAATCTCAAGCATTAGACGCATTTAATAAGTTAAGTGCAGAAATGGATTATGTTGGTGTGCTTGCTATTGAGTTCTTCGATGTTAATGGCGAGCTTATGGTGAATGAAATTGCACCGCGTGTTCATAATTCAGGACATTGGACTCAGCAAGGTACGGTATGTAGTCAGTTTGAAAATCATCTTCGTGCAGTTGCAAATTTACCGCTAGGTGATACGCAGATAATTGGCCCAAGTGCGATGATCAATGTACTTGGTCAAGCTGATATTCCAAAAGAAGTGTTAACTGTTCCTGGTGTAACTAGTCATTGGTATGGTAAAGGTGTTCGTGCGGGTCGTAAAATGGGCCACATTAACGTTGTTGCTAACAGTGATAAAGAACTTGGTGAAAAGTTAGCGCAGCTTGCAAATTATTTACCTGAAGACGCCTATCCAGGTGTTGCTGCACGTGCAAAGCTACTAAGTAAATAATTCTACCAACAAACTGACACAACTGGTGTGTCAGTTTGTTTCACTTTGTATATCCACTTCAACATAAAAAGGCACTGTTGCATTAGAAATGTATTTGCCTTGTAACAACCGCTCTTGCCCTTTTAAACCTTGTTCGTAATGGGTTTGTTTATTGCGCAGCATATTTTGCCAAAAGTCACCAATATCAAGTGAGATAATTGACTCATTGCCATCGCAATAAAAATGTTGATAGCGAGACCAGTTAGCAAGCTCATCTTGTTTAAGCCATTTAGCCATACTTGTTTTATCAGGTCCGCGATAAATGCGTAATCTAAATTTGCTCATAACAGGTTAACCTTCTTCCGTATATGTTAAGGGTAGACAATGGCTTGCAAGTTTGAGAAATAAATTTAAATTATTTGAATAAATTTTGAACTATTCTGGAAGGGGCACGGTCTATTACTATGAAACGACAATTAATCATTTCGTTTCGACCTAAATTGCTAGCGCAGAGTATTCGGCCAACACCTCGTTGGCCTTTTTTTGCGACAAATGTAATCGTCAAAATCACATATTTAAACGATAAGAACAGTTTTAATTTGCAATGTAGTTTGATTAAATTGAGTTAATTTAAACTATAAAAAAACACCCATGTATAATAAATCTCTTATCGCGTTAGCTGTTACTGCATGTATCAGTATAACAGGTTGTAAAACAACCGATTCACAACAACAAGCATCACAAACTTTCCCAACCGTTGTTGAAACAACAACACACCAGGGACCTGAAACAATCACACTTAAACAAGCAATGGAACATCCTGATTGGTTAGGCCGTCAGCCTGAACGTGCATTTTGGTCACTTGATTCAAACGCGGTTCATTATTCGCGTAAACAAGCAGGCAATGAGTTAAGAGATACATTCACAAAATTACTTAGTGGTGAAGGCAATGGGCAATTAGTTAGTCTTGATAAACTGCACACCCTAGGGGCAAAACAGCTTACATATAGCCAAGATAATAAATGGGTTGCCTATACCTTCAAAGGGAATATCTTTGCGTTAGAGCAGTCAAGCGGCCAGCTAAAGCAATTAACCTTAACTGACGATAGTGCATCTCAGCTTCAATTTTTAACATCGGGTGAATTGTCTTACCGTGTTAAAGATAGTTTTTATAAAGTAAATGTTGAATCTGGCATGCGTCAGCAAATTGTTGCATTAAAAGCGGCTGACAAACCAACAGGTGTTGCTGAACCAGCTAGCTACATTGCAAAAGAGCAACATAAACTGATTGATTTTGTGGCGCTTACTTACAAAAACTCAAAAGATAAAGAAATTTATAATCAAAAGCTTACAGAGCAAAACAACAGTATCATGAACGATACTTATTACCTTGGTAAAGGTAATCGTATTGTTAGTGCAGTTTTATCTCCAGCGGGCGATAAGTTAATCACTGTTATTAGTGAAAGCAAACCTTGGCGTGATGATGGCGATATTATGCCAAATTATATTGGTCAAAACGGTGAAATTGTTGCTGAAAAAGTACGTCGTCGCGTAGCGGATACAAAACCATCTGGTTCTGAACTTATTCTTATCAATTTAGAAGAAAACACGCAAACAATTTTGCCGTTTGATACATTACCGGGTTTTGACGAAGATGTTTTAGCGGATGTTAAAGCTGAAAATGCAAAAGCAGAGGGTAAAACGTACAACTCTGAAAACGTGCCACGTCATATTAATTTAATGATGGACTGGGGCTGGTCACAAAGTGCAATTCAATGGAATCAATCGGGCTCTCAAGTTGCAGTAATGCTAGAAGCGTTTGACAATAAAGACCGTTGGATAGCAACCGTTGATTTCAAGCAAAACACGCTTGTATCGCAACATCGTTTACATGACAAAGCATGGGTAAATTACACTTACAACAACTTTGGCTGGTTAAATCAGCAAGACGATACGCTTTATTATTTGTCTGAAGAGTCGGGCTATAGCCACATTTATACAAAACCGCTAAAGGGTAAAGCCAAGCAAATTACGAAAGGCCAGTTTGTTGTATCAGAATTAACACAAGCGCGTAATAGCCAATCTATTTTTTACAAAGCAAATAAGAAACACCCTGGCATTTATGAAATTTATAAACTAGATCTGACCACGGGGGAAAGTAGCGCTCAAACTGATTTAAATGGTATGACGGATTACCAGTTAAGCCCTGATGAATCAAAGTTATTACTGACACATTCTAAATTAGCGTTACCGCCAGAACTGTATGTATCAGATGTTGATGGCGAAAAGGTGACGCGTTTAACTAATACTGTTTCTGAAAAGTTTTTAAATACCCAACTTATTGCACCAAAAGTGGTTGCGGTGCCATCGAGCCATACAGATCAGCCAATTTACGCAAAAGTGTATTATCCGCGTGATTATAAAGAAGGTGAGACAGGCAAAGCACGTAAGGCGGTTATTTTTAACCATGGTGCAGGTTATTTACAAAACTCTCATTTAGGATGGTCAGGTTACTTCCGCGAATTTATGTTCCATTCTTTCCTTGCTGAGCAAGGTTATGTGGTAATGGATATGGATTACCGCGCGTCTAAAGGCTATGGCCGTGATTGGCGCACCGCGATTTATCGTCATATGGGTAAACCAGAAATCGAAGATTTGGCAGATGGTGTAAACTGGATGGCAGATAATGCCAATGTAAATAAAGAACGCGTGGGTACCTATGGTGGCTCATATGGTGGCTTTATGACATTTATGGCGTTGCTAACGCGTCCTGAATTATTCCAAGCAGGCGCTGCACTTCGTCCTGTGTCTGACTGGGCATATTATAATAACCCATACACCTCAAATATCCTAAATCACCCAGATGTTGATCCAATAGCATACAAACGTAGCTCGCCAATTTACTTTGCAGAAGGGCTTGAAAAACCGCTACTTATCAACGCACCTATGGTTGATGATAATGTATTTTTCCAAGATGTAGTGCGTTTGGTACAGCGTTTTATTGAGCTTGAAAAAGAAAACTATGAAACGGCGATTTATCCGGTGGAACCACATGGTTTTAAACAACCATCAAGCTGGTTAGATGAATATCGTCGCATTTATAAGTTATTTGAACAGAACTTATAATTTAAACAGTTAAAAGGCCGCTTCGCGGCCTTTTTTAATGCGTTAGTTGTTTACGTAGTGCGTTACGGTTTAGCTTGGCATAAACAAATATCCCTGAAATTGCACCAATTAAATGTGCTTCTATTGCCACTCGCGCTTCAATTAGTTCACCAAGTTCAGCACTTGGCCCGGTATATTGCTCCCACGCAATTTTTAGCCACACTCCAATAAATAGTAAGTAGCCTGTTTTCATTCCCTTTTGGCAATCGATTAACGCACCGATAATAATTAGGCCATGCAAAACACCGCTAAGCCCGTTATACAGGGTATTTTCTGGGTAGAAAATATAGATACCACCACCGGTGTAAAGTGCCAGGAGTAATAAAGCTAAGGCATATTTTTTACTGTCATAATATTCGCCGTGTAGTGCCCAAATAAGGGCAACTCCAGCTAAATTAAGCATTAAATGGTAGCTGTTAGAATGGCTAAAATGACCCGTTACAATACGCCAATATTCGCCTTTGGCAAATAGGGCACGGTTATATTCGAACAATTCACTTAACGGCGTCGCAAAAATGATAAGTGCGGTAAGTATTAAAATAATAGGGGCAGAGATAAATCGCTTTTCAAATGGCAGGTTTAACATAAGTGATAGGTGTTAATAGGCATTAAATGTAGGTAAGATTATCACAAATAAACAGATTCCATAATTATGAAAAAACTAAAACAAACTCTCTCTCGCGTAATTCTGGCGTCAAGCTTAGTATCACTCAATAGCTTCGCAACTATTGTGGGTGAACCAGAAGCTAGTACAGGATTCACAGAAAAACAACAAGTTGTTGCAAATAAATACATGGTTTCAGCAGCAAATCCCTATGCCGTAAAAGCAGGCGCTGCAGTACTTGCAAAAGGGGGCAGTGCGGTTGATGCTGCTATTGCCGTGCAATTAGTACTAACCTTAGTAGAGCCGCAATCATCGGGTATTGGTGGTGGCTTATTTCTAATGCATTATGATAAATCACAGCAACATCTAACTAGCTTTGATGGCCGTGAAACAGCACCTGCAAAAGCCACTGAATCACTCTTTTTAGATGACAAAGGTAAACCTATTCGTTGGATTGAAGCGGTTGTTGGCGGTCGTTCAGTTGGGGTACCAGGCGCTCTTGCAGCGCTTAATCAGGCGCATAGCCGTTATGGTAAATTACCTTGGTCAGAACTGTTTGTTGATGCAATTAAGTTAAGTGAAAACGGCTTTATTGTATCCCCGCGATTAGAAAAGCTTGTTAGCCTTAAAATAAACCCAGGTGTTTCTTTAATTGATAATACCAAAGCCTACTTTATGCCAAATGGTGAGCCATTAAAAGCCGGAATAGTTAAGAAAAACCCCGAGTTAGCAGCGCTGTATCGTGAAATAGCAGAAAAAGGCGTTTTGGCATTTTACCAAGGTGATAATGCCAAACAATTAGTAAACACAGTGACCAAGTCAGATATTGCGCCCGGTATAATTTCAGAGCAAGATCTTGCTAACTATCGTAGTGTTGAACGCAAGCCTGTTTGTGCACCTTATAAAGCTTACAACGTATGTTCAATGGCACCACCTAGCTCTGGTGGCATTACCGTGTTACAGATTATGGCACTGTTGGAGCAAAGCAATGCGCCATTAAAAGAAAATTGGGATGTTGACTCTGTACATGCCTTTACACAAGCGTCAAGATTGGCGTTTGCAGATAGAGACTTCTACATCGCAGACCCTGATTTTGTAAAAGTACCTACCGAAAATATGTTAAACGCTGCGTATTTAAAAGAGCGTAGTTTGCTAATTAGTAATTCGGATATGGGGCGTGCATTACCGGGTAATTTTTCAACTGATTGGTCAGTAGCGCAAGTTAATTATGAACAGCCCAATACCTCGCATGTATCGATTGTAGACGCTGACGGAAATGCTGTGTCTATGACAACATCCATTGAAATGGGTTTTGGCTCCGCACTAATGGTGAATGGCTATTTACTCAACAACCAACTTACAGATTTTACATTTAACCCACAAATTGATGGTGAACCTGTTGCAAATCGTGTTGAGCCTAATAAACGCCCGCGTTCTTCAATGGCACCGGTAATGGTATTTAATCAAGATGGAACGCTAAAATTAGTAATTGGTTCACCGGGTGGTTCACGCATCATAAACTATGTCGCTAAAGCGCTTGTTGGCATTTTAGATTTTGGCTTGTCACCGCAACAAGCAATTGAACTTGCAAATATTACAAATCGCAATCGTGTAACCACGTTAGAAAAAGACTCGGATATCGTAAGCTTAAAACCGGCGCTCGAAGCAAAAGGCCACACCGTAGTTATTCGCGACTTAAATTCGGGTATTCATGCTGTGATGATTGAGGGTGAAAAACTACTTGGCGCAGCCGATCCTCGCCGTGAGGGCATTGCTTTAGGGCAATAAACCAAAGCACGTAAATAAAATGCTAGTAATAAGTTAAACTTGGTTAATTCTTCGCATCAACCATTGCTTTAACTTATTGCTGCTTAGATAATGTTTTCAATTATCCGTTAATTATCTTATAGTTTTGCATTTTTAAACTTTAGTTTAATAATTAAAGCTATTACAACACACCACCAAGAATATAATGACAGAACACACACAAAAGAATTACTTGTATATCCCGTATGCAGGGCCAACGCTGATTGAAACACCTCTATTGAATAAAGGCAGTGCTTTTAGTCAACGTGAACGTGAACAATTTAACTTAGCGGGTTTATTACCGCCAATTTTTGAATCCATTGAAGAGCAAGTTGAACGTTGTTATCAACAATATAAAAGTTTCACAAATAATCTGAATAAGCATATTTATTTACGTGCTATCCACGATACTAATGAAACGCTTTTCTTCCGTTTAGTGCGTGATCATTTAGAAGAAATGATGCCTATTATCTACACGCCAACGGTAGGTGAAGCATGTGAGCGTTTCTCAGACATTTACCGTAAACACCGTGGCTTATTTATCTCGTATGAAGATCGCCATAACATTGATGACATTTTACGTAACGCCACTAAAGGTAAAGTCAAAGTTATCGTGGTTACTGATGGTGAACGTATTCTTGGGTTAGGTGATCAAGGTATCGGAGGTATGGGTATTCCAATTGGTAAATTATCTCTTTATACCGCTGTGGGTGGCATTAGCCCAGCATATACGTTACCTGTAATGCTTGATGTGGGTACTAATAACCAAACATTACTTGACGATCCTATGTATATGGGTCGTCGCCATAAGCGTATTTCACAAGAACAATATGATGAATTTTTAGATTTATTCATTAACGCAGTGAAACGTCGTTGGCCAAATGTGATGCTGCAATTTGAAGACTTTGCACAGCCAAATGCGATGCCACTACTGCAGCGCTACCGCGATGAAATTTGTAGTTTTAACGATGATATTCAAGGTACTGCATCGGTAACAGTAGGTTCATTACTGGCTGCGTGTCGCGTGAAAGGTGAAGCCCTTTCATCACAAAAAGTGGTGTTTGTTGGTGCAGGATCTGCTGGTTGTGGTATCGCAGAGCAGATCATTGCGCAAATGGTAAGCGAAGGTATCAGCGAAGCACAAGCTCGTTCACAAATCTTTATGGTTGACCGCTTTGGGTTATTGACAGAAGGTATGAGCGACCTACGTGATTTCCAAGAAATCCTAACGCAGAAGAAAGACGCGTTAAGTGACTGGAGCTTTAGCGGTGACTATGCAGCGCTACTCGATGTAATGCATTGTGCAAAACCTAACATTTTAATTGGTGTATCAGGTCAGCCAGGCTTGTTCACTGAACAAGTTATTAAGGCAATGCATCAGGGCAGTGAGCAACCAATTATCTTCCCATTGAGTAACCCTATTAAACAAGTAGAAGCAATGCCAGAAGATGTGATTGCTTGGACAAATGGTGAAGCAATTGTTGCAACGGGCAGCCCATTTGAGCCTGTTAGCTTTAATGGTAAAGAACATGTTATACCGCAGTGTAATAACAGTTATATTTTCCCAGGCATTGGTTTGGGAGTTGTTGCAGTAGGTGCTAAGCGAATTACTGATGAAATGCTAATGGTTGCAAGTGAAACCTTAGCTGCTGCGTCACCACGCGCAAATACAAGTGAAGGAAGCTTGTTGCCACCATTAACACAGGTTGAATCCCTTTCTAAGAAAATTGCCTTTAACGTTGCAAAAAAGGCGATTGAACAAAGCGTTGCGCTTGAAATTTCAGATGAAAAGCTAGCAAGTTTAATAGAAACGAACTATTGGTTACCTGAATACCGTGACTATAAGCGCGTAAGCATTTAATCAAGGTTTGAAAAAGCCCTGTAATTGCAGGGCTTTTTTTTTGTATTTGTTAAAAGTGATATTTAACTAATAAATTCACATTGTTTTCGTTCACACCATCAATGCCAAATTTATCAATCCAATAAACATATTCAATGCCTACATACAGTTTTGAATCTAAATTAAGGTGTGGTGCAACATCATATTTTAATTGTGACGTAAGATTCATTTGTGAAACACTGTTATCACGGCTGGTGGCATAATCCATAAAGCCGTCATAGTAGAGCGGTCCGATAGGTAACCCCCAAGTAATGGTTGTTTGGTAATTGTTATCGCCATGCTCGTTATTACGGTAATAAAGATTCACATTAACAAAGTCGAAATAGGGCACATTAATTCCTGCACCTACACCATATAAGTAATTTGTTAAGCTAGAGCCAAAACCATCATGAGATGAAAAATTTCCATATTCGATAGTGGTTGCAACATACAGTGCTTTGACTGGGCTGTTTTCAAAATCAGTAATTTTGAAGCGTGGTGAAAATTCACCGTAAATTTCTTTATCACCATTACTTGATTCAAGACGGTCAACAAAGGTAAAGCTATCTCCCCAACTTGTAACAGCAAAGTGCTCTAGTGTCATAACTTGTTTTTTTCTATCACCCACTTCGTAATTATTACCATTCAAATAGCTTACACTAAAGTCAGAAAAGTGTGTTTTTGCAATAATACTTGATGAAAAGCAAAGGGAAGATAAAGTTGCTAAAAGCGAAAGCGTTTTCACATAGACCTCATTAAATCTATTAATCATATTTTTAATAGAATTTTAGCAGAATTTATTTAACTGTCAGAAAATACATAAAAATTAAGAGGTTTATTTCTGTTTTTATAATCAGTTAGGCAATTTTAAGCTTTTAGTCAGTGTATTAAATGATTGTGTAGATTTTTTTGATGGAATACTTAACAAAATAAAGCCTGACTAAATAGGGTAAGTATGTGCTGATAAATATTATAAGGAACACCCTATAAACAACTCACAAAAGCATCATTATGGCGCTATTTGCAATACCTTGTATGTAGTTATACAAATTCTCAATCAGACACGCAAAAAGACGTGGAAATTATAGAGGTAACCGCGCAAAAACGTTCTCATAGTTTACTACAAGTGCCCCTAGTTGTAGATTCGATAAGTAGTGATATTATTGAATAAACAAACTCATTAAAGCTAAGCGATATTGATGAATTTGTTCCTGGTTTTTCATTTAATGATGGCAATGTAACCCAAGCAGATGTGACCATGCGCAGTGTTTCAAGCCCTAACATTAGCGACGGTGGTGACCTATCTGCTGCCAGTTTTTTTGATGATGTCTATATGCCAAGGGCTGCTCAAAACGTAATTTTCAGTGACGTTCAGTGTGTGGAGGTGCTGAAAGGGCTACAAAGCATTTTATTTGGCCGAAATGCTGCAACGGGTGTTGTAAATATTATCCCTAACAGTCCGGATGCTGAAACAAATGGTTTTGTGAAAGCGAATCTTGGTAACTTAAATCTAAAACGATTTGAGGGTATGGCCAACTTAGCAGTTACAGAGAACTTATTTGTAAGAGTTAATGGGCTTTCTAATCAACGAGATGGAAATATCGAAAACCAGTTTTTCATTGCTTTGGATGGAAATGACGAGAACCATAAAGCTGCACGCATTGCCGTTGATACTTCGATACTGGGACAAGGTAAAACAAGCACCGCCAGAAGCAATTGGCATCAGTGAATACACAAAATTTGCGAATCCTTTTTGCTGGTAAGTTTGAAAATGACGTATTTAACTACGTAGAAAGCCGCTATATGGATGCGTTAACACTCAAGGTTGAATCACAATTAACGAGCGAATGGTCTGAAAAATTAGCGTGAAGATGGGGTCTGTAACACGCCATTTTGAGACCTGAATAACGAAGATAGTGATATTTTTTAAAAGCGAGTGAATAATCTCTTTGCATTATCTTAGATATAGATGTCATAACACCCTTTAAATTTAAGTTGGAAAAGTGTCAACCTTATTTAGGACGGGGCAAAGAATTTAAATAGGGCGTTATTACGCCCTTTATTATTAATGATACGAGTTAAAAATAAACGCGCACACCTAGTTGGATATTACGACCAGGTAATGGCGCAATATCTTTGATAAATGACGTATGACTAAATGCTAATTCATCCGTTAAGTTTTGCACCTTGGCAAAAATATACGAGTCAGCATTAAGCACATCTAAATTATATTTAGCTGCAATATCGAATAAGGAGTAGCTTTCTGTATTGCTTTCATGTGCACCCAGTTTATTTTGTTCAAAGTAATGGGTTGCTGAGAAATTTAGCTGCAGAGAATGCCAGTCATATTCTGCTTCAAAACCTAGTTTGTTTTGGGGAAAACGCGGTAAATACTCGGTTGTGTCTTTTACATCGTTTCGAATATGATCACCAATTAGTTTAACAAGCAAATCGTTTGAAACTTGGTAGTGCACATCAAATTCAATACCGTATAAATCTACATCGGCGTATTGATATTGGAAAACACGCGTTGCTTCATCAGCATCATGTCCATGTGATAAGAATTCTTCCAGTGAAAGCATTTCATCATGGTGTGAATCAATTACTAATCCGGTATCTTGTTGGAAGTAAAAATTATCAATCTGATTATAAAAAGCATTAATGGTGTAACCAAAATCGCCGTTAAATTTACGCAAGGTTAAATCAAGGTTATTTGATGTTTCTTGTTCTATATTCTCAGGTTCAAAATGGATTTCGCCTTCTTCGATTTCATAGCCCAAACCGAGATCATAAGTCCCTGTTGCAATGTGCAAACCATTTGAAAGTAGTTCAGCTGCGCTTGGTGCACGCTCTGAATGACCAAGTGACAGTGAGATTGAATGACCATCTTGGAAATTCCAAATACTACCGGCTGATAAACTCATGCTATCGAATTCACCTAGATAGGCAAACTCTTCACCTTCATGATGTTCTTCTTCATGGGCGTGATCATCATGTCCTGCTTCCATATGAATTTCAGGTGCATCAATTTCAGTAGTTTCAAAACGGCCACCTAATTCGAATCGAAAATCACCGATTGATTTCTCTTCTAAAAGGAATAGGGCATGTTGTATTGTGTCACTGTTTGGCGTAAATGCTTCTTC
>NZ_JBFKMX010000046.1:0-25785 GCF_041629635.1 Pseudoalteromonas sp.
ATTGCAAGCATTTGATTGTTCATACAGTTATTAAAGAAAATATCAGCAAAACTCTCGGCTAAAATCACCGTAAAACCATATTGTTTTAATGCCCAAGGCGCATGTTCACGCGATGAGCCACAACCAAAGTTATCGCGAGTAAGCAATACACTGGCACCTTGGTAATTTGCTTCATTTAAAATGAAGTCTGGGTTTGCGTCACCATTTTCCAAATAGCGCCAATCGTAAAATAACGCTTTATCAAAACCATCACGGCTGGTTGATGTTAAAAACTGCTTAGGAATAATTTGGTCCGTGTCGACATTGTTTTTATCAAGTGGCGCCATTAAACCGCTGTGAAAAATAGTCATTAGATACCTCCTCGAATATCAACAAATCGACCATGAATTGCCGCAGCAGCAGCCATTGCAGGACTGACTAAATGAGTACGCCCACCACGACCTTGGCGACCTTCAAAATTACGGTTAGAAGTAGACGCACAACGTTTACCCGCGCCTAGGCGGTCGTCATTCATTGCTAGGCACATTGAACAACCAGGTTCACGCCATTCAAAACCAGCTTGCTTGAATATGTCAGCGAGCCCTTCTTCTTCCGCTTGTTTTTTAACAAGGCCAGAACCCGGTACCACCAACGCTTCAACACCGTCAGCCACTTTTTTACCTTTCACTAAAGAGGCGGCAGCGCGTAAATCTTCAATGCGACTATTGGTACAGCTGCCAATAAATACAGTGTCTACCGCTACATCTGCGATTTTTTGACCAGGTTGTAAATCCATATAAGCCAGTGCGCGACGTATCGCGTCTGCTTTAATCAGATCACTTTGTGTGTCGGGATCTGGGATTACCTGATCAATTCCAATCACCTGCTCAGGACTGGTACCCCAAGTCACTTGCGGCTGAATTTCCGCCGCATTTAACACAACGGTATGATCAAACACTGCATCTTCATCACTCTTTAAGGTTTGCCAATACGCTACCGCTTGCTGCCAATCTTTACCTTTTGGTGCAAATGGGCGCCCTTCTAGATAGTCATAAGTTGCTTGGTCCGGTGCAATTAAGCCTGCTTTAGCACCCATCTCAATGCTCATATTACAAAGTGTCATACGAGCTTCCATTGAAAGCGCACTGATTGCTTCACCGCAAAACTCTGCAACATAACCTGTACCACCCGCGGTACCTAATTTACCAATGACCGCTAAAATAATGTCTTTTGCGGTTACACCAAGGTTGATTTTGCCATCAATTTGGATTTTTAAGCTCTTTGCTTTTTTCTGCTGTAATGTTTGTGTTGCTAATACATGCTCTACTTCAGAGGTACCAATACCATGAGCCAACGCGCCAAAAGCACCATGAGTGGATGTGTGGCTATCACCACACACAATGGTCGTGCCAGGTAATGTAATACCCTGTTCAGGCCCCATTACATGTACAATACCTTGGTTAATTGAATTTAAATCGTAAAGTACAATACCAAACTCTTCGCAATTTTCCTTTAGAGCAACCAGCTGATTTTTAGACACTTCACTTGCTGCATCCAAAGAGCGGCTCTTAGTTGAAACATTATGATCCATGGTCGCAAATGTTTTTTCAGGACAACGTACTTTGCGGTTTGCTTCGCGTAAACCAGCAAAAGCCTGTGGTGATGTCACTTCGTGTACTAAGTGTCTATCGATGTAAAGTAAATCGCTTTCATCATTAATTGCAGTCACTTTATGTGCCTGCCAAATTTTGTCGTATAAGGTCTGAGCCACGTCATTCCCCTTGCTAATTTCGGTGACGGTGGCCTGAATTTCAGGCCATATAAAAATTAAATGCGCGCAATGATTTCTTTTGCAACATCAAGTGTGGTGTAGCCTGCCGTTGGGTAGATATCTGGTGTACCTACACCTGCAGCTACAGCTTCTGCAACCGCTTTTTCAATAGTGCGAGCTGCTTCATCTTGTTTTAATGAATAACGTAGCATTAATGCTGCACTTAAAATTTGTGCGATTGGATTTGCAATACCTTTACCTGCAATATCAGGTGCTGAACCACCAGCGGGTTCATACAAGCCAAAACCCGTTTGGTTTAAGCTTGCTGAAGGTAATAAGCCCATAGAGCCTGTGATCATTGCACATTCATCAGAAAGAATGTCGCCAAACAAGTTGTCGCACAACAGTACATCAAACTGACTTGGCTCTTTTACTAGCTGCATTGTTGCGTTATCAATGTAGATATAATCAAGTGCTACATCTGGGTAATCTTTACTTACTTCAGTAACAACTTCTCGCCATAACACGCTTGATGCAAGTACGTTCGCTTTATCAACAGACGTTACTTTATTGGCGCGCAATTTTGCTGCTTCAAAAGCAAAACGGGCGATACGTTCGATTTCTTTACGCGAATAGGTTTGCGTGTCGAATGCATATTCTTCAGCACCTTCACCACTTCGGCCTTTTTCACCAAAATAGATACCACCTGTCAGCTCGCGAACACATAAAATATCAAAGCCTTTTGAACTGATATCTGCACGTAACGGTGATGCCGCACTTAATGCTGGTAATAGCTGTGCTGGGCGTAAGTTACAAAACAGCCCAAAGTGTTTGCGTAACGGTAATAATGATGCGCGTTCAGGTTGCTCTGCTGGCGGCAATCCTTCCCATTTTGGCCCACCAACTGAACCAAATAGAATTGCATCCGCTTGTTCACACGCAGCCAAGGTCGTATCTGGCAGTGCTTTACCAAATTGGTCGATTGCCGCACCACCAATTGCATGGTGATTTAAGCTTAATGAAAAATTAAATTTATCACTTACGGCGTTTAGCACGTCGATAGCGGCGGTCATTACTTCTGGTCCAATACCGTCACCCGCTAACACTGCGATGTCGTAATTTGCTTGGCTGCTCATACTGCTTTCCTTTGTAGTTTTAAATCGGATACTTGCTGTGCCCGATAAATTAAATTGTGAACTCGAATTAAAGCGCGCACCGACGCTTCCACGATATCTGCTGCTAAGCCTGCACCGTGGTATTGGCGTCCATCAAACTTAGCGATAATGTCTACTTGGCCAAGGGATGCTTCACCTTGCCCTGTTGCGTCTAAATTATATTCAATAATTTCAATATCCATATTAGTCATACGTTTAATAGCTTTAAATGACGCTTCAACAGGACCATTACCCGTTGCGGCTTCAGTAACTTCTTTGCCACCAATTGTCATGCCTACACTACTGCTCGCCACTGACTGAGAATTGGACGTCGAATGGACAAATGACAACTGGTAAAAGTCGCTCTCACTTGATTGATTATTGAAGTAAATCATCGCCTCTAGGTCATAGTCGTAGACCGTACCTTTTTGGTCGGCCAAGGTTAAAAAGCTCTGATATAACGAGTCCATATCATAATCATCAGGCTGATAACCTAATTCACTTAAACGGTGCTGAATAACATGGCGACCTGAACGCGAAGTCATATTTAACTGATTATTTGGTACTCCGACGGTTTCTGGTGCCATAATTTCGTAGGTGTTTTGCGCTTTAAGCACACCGTCTTGGTGAATACCTGAGCTATGTGCGAAGGCATTTTCACCGACAATTGCCTTGTTCGGTTGCACAGGCATATTACAAATTTGGCTGACTTGACGCGAAGCGCGGTAAATCTCTTCGCTTACGATATCAGTGCGTAATTTAAGATGATCTTCACGCATCTTTAAGATCATCGACACTTCTTCAAGTGAACAGTTACCAGCGCGCTCACCAATCCCGTTGACGGTACACTCAATCTGACGTGCCCCTGCTTGTACCGCAGCAATCGAATTAGCTACCGCTAAACCTAAATCGTTATGGCAATGAACACTTAAACGCGCTTTATCAATATTTGGCACGTTGTTCATTAAATGCTTGATCATCGCAGCATATTCGTCAGGGGTAACATACCCAACTGTATCAGGTAAGTTGATTGTCGATGCGCCCGCATTGATTGCTGCTTCTACAATGCGGCATAAATCACTATGCGGTGTACGCCCCGCGTCTTCGCATGAAAATTCTACGTCATCAGTGTAATTGCGCGCTTGTTTGATTGAACGCACTGCCATCGCAGTTGCATCATCTAAGCTCATACGTAATTTATGTTCTAAATGTAAAGGGCTGGTTGCAATAAAGGTATGAATGCGGCGATTTTCAGCAGGTCTTAAAGCAAGTCCACAGGCCTCAATGTCCTTTTCTACCGCACGTGCTAAACCACAAATTGCAGGGCCTTTTACTTCACGTGCTATTCGCTCTACAGCTCTAAAGTCGGCAGGGCTTGAAACAGGAAATCCTACTTCCATAACATCAACATTAAGACGACTAATAGCATGCGCTAGCTGAATCTTATCATCTTCAGTAAGACTTGCTTTTAATGCTTGTTCGCCATCTCGTAACGTTGTATCGAATATCCAAATTTTATCGCTCATACCTGCACCTTTGCCCTAACATAAAAAAACCCCGCATTTAGCGGGGTTTTTGCAAACTTTTCAGTCAAACACACTAAGCCCCGCTTCTGCCGTTAAGCAGTAAGAGGTTGTTTAGAAGTAGGCTAATCGTGTTGTAAGACATATTTATATGGTTTCCATCATTGACTGAGGCAATTTAACCATTAGAAGCAACGCAAAACAAGCATAAAAAAACCAACAAACGTGCAATTAACATCAAAAACAAAAAACAATAAAACAAAAACAACGCAATTAATGAATAAATTAACCAAAATAAGTTTATAAGATAATTTATTAGCCAATTACATTAAATGGCCTGCATAAAAAAAATAATGAAATTTTTTTAATTCACACAGTTATTTTTTAGCATCTCAAATACCTGGTTTACAGGAATAGGTGGTGCAAGGTAATAGCCTTGCATATGACTACGAGTGAAATTGTTTTGCACTAGCTTTTGTTGTTGATAACTTTCAATTTTTACAAAAACAAAATCCACACTGTTATGATGATAAAACTGAGCCATTTTATCTGTTTGCTTTTTTTCAAGTTTCTGCAATTGATCTACAGGAATTTTTATTTCATCAATCACCAAAGGTAATTTTTCAAGCCGCGTTAAAATTCCATCGCCACCATCTATTGCAAGACAAAAACCGAGCTCTTTTAGCCCCGCTAGCAAGCCGATGATTTGGCTATTTGAGCTATAAAAGGCATCAATTGGAAACTCAAAGATGATTTGATTTGGGTTTATACCTGCAATATTTAGATGTGTACTCATTACTTTGAGTAAGTCATATTGCCCTAAATCAATTAAGGATAAATTAATTGATAGTCTAACACTGCTAAATGCAGGCAATACTTCAGCAATCCGTTGAAAAAACACATCACTAAACACGTCGATTAATTGATGTTTTTCAATCGCATCCATAACCTGCTTGGTACTTAACTTAATACCATTTTCTTGAAAGCGAACTAAACACTCAAAACCTGACAACTTCTCATTATGGCTGCGAAATTCAGGTTGAAAATCAAGGGTTACACAGTCACGACGAGAAAGGATTGTTGTTAGATTTGCTTTATCAATAATGTGTTCAGTTACTGCCCGCTGACTGAACACTTGATTAAAATCACTAAGCTTAACAGGTTTATTAATTTGAGCAATTAATTCACAAGGCAGGAACAACGGCACAGAGTCTCCTTCACCAAGTAACAATACCAATCGTCCTTTAAATCCAGTTCCTAACAACCAACTTGTCATATCAACATCGCCAAATGAATTTGCCGAAATGACTAAAGTATCAGCACTGCCCCCATGAACAATTTCACTCTGCAAGCTTGCCAGTTCACCAGTTGTAAAAATACGTCCAGCCCAAAGGTATTCAATGCATTTTTGTGTGGTACTGCGTTGCTCTTCGCTAATATCGAAGATAAAGACGGTGTGATCTTTCAAATCCATGTTTACGTCCCGATTAATTATCTCCTTTAAGTCAAGCATAGATATTTATAATTACCAGCCTAGACGGGTAGTGAATTTACTTTTCAATTACAATTTGTAGACATTAAAAAAGGTGCCATATAGCACCTTTTTCGTTTTATTTAGAATAGCTACTTTTGAGCAAGGTAGTTAATAAGTTTCGCCATATCCTCAGCACTTGCAATACCAGACTTACGACCAAAGTTAACTTTGTATTTACCATTCACAATAAAAGTTGGAACAGAACCTAAGGCACCTTTGCTCTTAAAGAACTCCTGTTCTTTGTTCATTTTCTTCGCTTTAGTGCGCACACCAAAACTCTTGTAGTATTTCTCAAAGGTTGTTTCGTCAACGCCTTTAGATGCGAATACGTCTTTGAGATCAGCAACTTCATTAAACTTCTTTCGCTCACCATGGATGTGATTAAAAATGCCTGCGATCACTTGTTCTTTTTGCGGCAAAGCTTCAGCGGTAGCAAGAGCTTGCGAGAGCATCTCTTGGTTTTCTTTCGAATAACCACCCATAAAATTTACATGTGCTTTTTTAAACGTTACGTTTTTATCAAGCATCGGTTTTAAATCGTATATCACATTTTCCATGTTGTTACATGCTGGGCAATAAAACGAAAAAAACTCGGTTACTTCTGGGGTTTTCGACGCGCGATCGGAAATTACATCGTAATGTACGCCTTCCTCATATTGATTTGCAATTGCAACTACAGGCAATGCTAAAGCTAAAAGTACAGCTTTAAAAAATGCTTTCATTTATTACTCCGTTATTTTTTTAATAAGTATTCAACCAGCGCTTTTAACTCGTCATATGACTTGATGCTGGTTAATTCAATGCGGTAAATATCATTAACAATAAACGTAGGAACACCTGTTAATGCGTTTAATTCTGAAAAGCGATCTTGCTGTTCAACCATATATTGCTCTTGTGCCGCAATCGCCATATTGCCAGAAAGCTGTTTGAATTTCTCTTCTGTCATTACATCGTTTAATACAAATAATCGACGTACATCATCGATAGTTGAGAAACTACCGCGATTACGATGGATAAATGAGAAGATAGCATCACTTGCTTCATTCGCCTTACCAGCTTGCTTCGCAATTAAATAAGCCGTCGACAATAATGATTGGGTTTTTGGCTCAATACCTCTTAAAAAGTTAACATGGCTTTTTACAAAAGTATCTGCTGGTAACTCTTTACTTAATCGCTGTGCAATCATTTCGAAGTTATAGCAATGTGGACAGTAGTAAGAAAAGAATTCTGTAACCTGAGGCTTTTCTGATTTATCCGTTTTAATTAGAGAGAAATGCTCTCCCTCTTCAAATTTAAACTCCGATGCAAATAGCGCAAGCGGAAAAAATAGTGCAACAATAAAAAATAACTTCTTAGTCATAGGTTTCTCTTATGGCAAAAGCTGTAACGGTGCTTCGTGCAACGCAGCCAATTGCTCCTTTAAACTTAATATTTGTTGTTCCCAGTATTTGTCTGATGCAAACCACGAAAAGTTCCGTTGAAATGCTAAATCTTTCCAACGCTTAGCGAGCCACCCCATGTAATTAATCATACGCAGGGCGCGTAAAGGTTCTATCAGATGCAGCTCTTTTAAGTCAAATGAAGAAAACTCGTCATAGGCACACAACAAAGTATCCATCTGCATACGCTGCTCTTTTTCATCACCACTCAACATCATCCATAAATCTTGAACTGCTGGCCCCTGACGCGCATCATCTAAATCGACAAACGTCAGTTCATTGCCGGTCCACAGAATATTGCCAATATGACAATCACCATGCAAGCGGATCACGTTATTTGGCTGATATTTCTCCTCAGTTAACGCGATAACTTGTTCTAACACGGTCATAAAAGCCGTTTCTAAACTGGGCGTTATTAAATTACTGTCAACTAAAGAGCATGTTGCATCATGTAAGAACTCTTGGCAGCTAATTGACGGCCTAACAGCAAAAGGTTTTGTTTTTGATACATTATGAAGACGACCGATAAAGCGCCCTAAAACTTCCAAATGGTCATAATTATCCGCTTCGAAAGTTCTGCCTCCCACACTTGGAAACAATGCAAAGCGGTAGCCTTGGTAATCAAACAAGCTCGTATTATCACGTTTGATTGGCGCAACAATAGGCACCTCGCCGTCGAGCAATTCAAAACTAAAGGCGTGCTCTTCAAGTATCTGCTCTGTGTGCCAACGCTCTGGACGGTAAAACTTCACAACATAACGTTTATTATCTTCAGCTAAGAACTGGTAAACGCGGTTTTCATAACTATTAAGTGCTAGCAGCCCAGATATTGGATAAACCCCAATACTTTCAATCGCATCTAAAATACGCTCTGGTGTTAAATCACTAAAATCAAATGCCGACATTTAACGTCCTTTAAAAAACTTGCTTGGTTGTGCAAGTTGCATATCTGATTCATCAGCACGCTGTAACACAAAGTTAAACTCGCTAATTGGCGATTTTAAATCGTACGGATCAATCGCAATTGATAATGGCAAGCTGTAAGATTCCCCAGAGCGAATATGTACTTCTTTTTTACCTAAAATTGTAAAGTTATCTAAGCCTTCAACTGAAATGCTATACGCATGATCTTGCTGTGATTTATTAAGAATTTTTAAGGTATAAGTGTTCTCTACTAAACCTTCATTATTCATACGATATAGCTGGTTTCTGTCACGAATAATATCTAAATCCATCGGGATACGAGTCATCACATCCGCCACAAAAATACCGCAAATAATTACCATTACCACTAGGTAACCAATAATTTTTGGACGCATCGCATGTGTTTTCTTATCAGATGTTAAGTTGCGCTCTGTGGTGTACGAAATCAGTCCTTTGTCATAATTCATTTTGTCCATAACTTCATCACAAGCGTCAATACAAGCACCACAGTTTATGCATTCGTACTGTAAGCCATTACGAATATCAATACCGGTTGGGCACACGTGCACACACATCTTACAATCAATACAATCCCCTAAGCCTAACGCTTTCGGATCTTGCTTTCTGCCACGTGGACCACGGTTTTCCCCACGTTTCTCATCATAGGTAACAGTGAAAGTATCTTGATCAAACATCGCTGATTGGAAACGCGAATACGGACACATATGCAAACACATAATTTCGCGCATCCAACCGGCGTTACCATAAGTACAAAAAGTAAAAAACAATACGCCACCAACAGCGTAAGAGGTTGCTTCCAACGTAAAAAAGTCGACCATCAAATCCCTGATAGGCGTGAAGTAACCAACAAACGTTAGTGAAGTAAATAGCGAAAAGGCCACCCAACTAAAATGCTTGGCTGATTTTCGCCAAAATTTGTCAAAGTCCATTTTACGTTGGTCAAGTTTTTTACGCTGATTGGCGCTGCCCTCTATTTTTTCTTCGAACCAAATGAAAATAAAAGTCCACACGGTTTGCGGGCACATATAGCCGCACCATACACGACCATAAAAAGTCGTCACTAAAAACAATGCAAACGCACCAATCATAAAAATCCAAGCAAGAATGGTGAGGTCTTGCGGCCATAAGGTCATGCCAAAAATATTGAATTTCTGATTGAAAATATCAAAGAGAACTGCTTGGTGTCCGTTAAAGCTAACCCATGGCAACAACATAAAGCTCAGCATCGCAACCAGTCCTAAATACTTGCGCAATTTCTGATGCAACCCTTTCACTGCACGTACATAAATGCGATTACGCGGGTTAAAACGGTCAAATTTTTCCACATCAGGTTTATGAACTTTGACTTCTGTTGGTATATTTTTTACTTTTATTTGCTTGTCCATGGCGCCCTTGGTATGCAAATTTCTTATAAGTTGATTAATTATAACAATTCTCTTTGCTAGTGCGATGCATTTTAATAAACTAAAGAAGCTGTAAATAGGCGCTAAATCAAAAAAAGATACTATTATGAAAAATTACTTTTTATTTGTGCTGATCATCCTGATTTTAGTTAGTGTAGATCACCCAACCATTGCTAAACCACGCCAAGAGCTATTTGATAAAATAATGGGCATTTTAAGTGATTCCAGCAAAATTAAAACTGATCAAGAAGCTAGACGCTCTCTCAAACGTGCGAAAGAAAAACTGCGCTTATCACAAACTGCAGAGGATTATTTAAGCAATGAACTTGCAACTAATCAGAAAATGGATGCGTTCAATACTCGTTATTGTCACAACAAAGAGCTTAATTCTTATTTCTATGGTGATGATTTAAGGCAAATTTGTAAAATCATCAGCGAAGAAAGGCAAAAGTAATGATCGATTTTTCGCAACTTAATAAAAAATTTGCTAAAAACTTTAATGATCAGAAAGCACTTTTGAAAAAGCTATTACAGGGAAAAACCGTTGACTGTGATAGCTGTAACACACCTTTAACTGTGACAATTAACGAGCAAGAAGATGAGTTTCAAATCGGTTGCAAATCGGGTTGCTCAGCGCTTAGATTAGAAATTGATTAAAGCTTTATTTTACTCGCTTTTAATCAAGCCCCGCTTACTCAAATGATGATCTCAATCGAGTTCATCATCTACCTCAACCACTAAGCCTGCATCTAAAACGCATGCTTCAATAAGTTCAGCAAAGCCTTGCGCAAAAGACTGTACTAATTCGAGTACATCGTCAGATAAGCTTGCATCATTAGCTAAGTCTGCAAAAAAGCATAAATAGCCTAGCGTCATTGCTATCGCTTCTTGTAGCTCTGCATTTAGACTTTCGCTTGCGACGATTGGCTCAATGTAATGATTTATACCTAAAGCAAAACCATGTGCCCACAAATGAAGCTCAGCGGTGTCTGTTAGATTTGCCTTACTTGGTGATAAAATTTGAATACGAGAAGTGAGATCGTATCCTTTTTCAAAAACTTCATCGCTCACATCGTTATGAAATGCCATTAAAGCGAACAACTTATCATCTGCCAAATGCTCGCTTTTTTCGCCAAGCGCTTGTTTTACCCACACATCTTCAATAATTGGCGAAGGAGCTGCAACCAAGGCAAATAAAAAACCTTCAAGCTGTGAAATTGACATTGCATGCGCTTTGTTTTCATCGTTCTCAAGCCAACTAGCTAGTGCTGTTTTATCTTCTTTCGTAAATTCAATCATGCTTAAAACTTAAATGGATAACGACCATTGTTATCAGGTTTACCTAAAAACTTTACAGCTTCATGTACTTGTTTAGGCATACTTGCATCAGGTTTAACAAACCCTCTCACTTGCATGATTTGTATACCATATTGCGCTTCAAGTTGAAGCCCTAACTGATTCTCTTCACTAATATTTAAACTTAGCGCACCATTATCACAACTCAACTTGCCTTTGATTGTGTCAAACTCTATCCAACCTTGAAGACCTTGTACTGATAAGTTATGCGTCTCTGCCTGTCCTGCTAAGGCATTACATAACTGCTTTTGTTCCTTCAGTGGAAATTCTGCATCGGTGAGTTTAATTTTAACATTGCCTTTAGTGGGTAACGCCATCGGTAACTTCACATTCTCTAACAGCATGCTTGTTGGAAGACGGACATTAGTATGCACTAGTTTTAGTGACTCAACTGATAACGGCACACTAATTGAAGCCTTACCAAAAGGCGTATCGAAGCCACGTAAACTACCAAAACTAATGTCAGCATTAAGCTTGCCAGTGAGCAAACTAAGTGGTTTTAGTTGCCACTCTAGCTTATCAATCAACTGATGGTTTAACTGAGCTTGTGCAACACGACCTTGCCACATTGTGCCAGAAACACCCGCAACTTTTATATTCTTAGGTAAGTAGCCTTCAGCAAAACCAAATACTACTGATGCAGGCGCCAAATAGAGTAGAAATGCAATCAATGCAAAAATAAATAAAAAGATAAGAGATAGCGTTTTTTTCATATTATTTTTCAACCACCAAACGACTAATACTTACCATACCAGGCTCTGCACCACGGTTTATATCGATTGCAGAAATCGTTAAGCCACTTTGCTCCACCAAAGACTCAAGCCAAGGTAATAATTTATTAAATTCAACCGATTCAATCGTTAAACGTAAGGTATCATCTTTTGGCTGCATTTTGCTGATGCTGATTTGCGCACGACGGCTCGACGCATTGATAATTTGGCTTAAGCTACCACTTGCAGCGACCTTACTTTGCCCACTGCCTTTAATTTTTGCTGCACTTTGTTTTACAAAGTGTGCCAACTCCTGTTGTTGAACAAGTGCTTTCTCAGCCTTTTCAATTTTATTGTTAAGCGGTCGTATGATCAGCATCACAATCACAAAAAGCGTAAAAATGACAGCGGCACATTTAAGCAGCAACTGTTCATTCGGCTTTAAATTTTGCCAGTAGGATTCCAATTCTTTCATGAGCTCGCCTTAATTTTTATTTCACCTACTACAAGGTCACCCGAATTGCTTAATGAGCCTTGCTCAACTTCCAGCGCAGCTTGTTCTAAGCGTTGTTTGACTAAATTAAAACTTTGAAAATCTTTTGCACTTGCACGCAAACGTAATTCGCCGCGTTTGCTATCAAAGCGTAAAGTTTCCGGTGTAAACCCATCAACGTCTTTAAAAATCGGTGTTAAATGGTGTAACAAAAATAAGAAACCAGTTTCACCACCCGACGACATTTGATCTAATTTGCCCTGAATTTGACGGCGAATTAAGTTAGGGCGCACTTTTGTACCCGGAAAGGCCTGTTGATATGCCTCAATTGCATCATTTTTGGCAATCGCAACTTGTTGCTCTAATTGATAAGCAGTAACTGCTTTTAGAATTAAGCCAAACAGCAATGCAACGCCTGCAGCAATTGCTGGCACCTGCCAAAGCGACCAAATACCAGTGCTTTGTTTTTTAACCTGAAATGCGCCTTGCAACATATTAAATTTATGAAGCGGTAATTGCTTAGCAAAAATGGCGAGCGGTAAATCGTAATTTTCTAACTTTTTAACTGCATTTGGGTAGTCAAAATCAATATCACTTAAATGCGCTAGCGCTTTTTCTTCAAGCGTTACAAGGAATTCGTTAACCCAACTGCTTTCTACCTCAGCAATAGACCAAGTATTTAGTTTAAATAGCCAGTTACCACTAAGCGATGTTACCGTTATTTCAGCATCATCAAACTGCGGTAGCAATAACGCATCTGGTAATGCTCGCGTAGGCGGGAGTTCTGCTGCTTTTAATACTTGCAGCCAATTTTCAAACCAAGAACGCTGACATATCGCCACCTGCAGCGCATGTTTTTCGCCTAACATGCAAGGTTCACCAATAGTGATTAGTACATCATCCAATTCACAAGCGAGCTCCTCTTCCAGCATAAATGGCAGGGCTGCTTCTAACTTTCGGTTAAACTTTGTCGGTAAAATTACCGTTTTAAGCTGTACTTTTGTTGCTGGCAATAATGCGATTATCTCTCGGTTTTTGCCTTTTTCACTTAACTCTTCAAGCGCTAAGCTATTGTCTATTTGACCACTCGCTATGGTCTCATCCGCGTTGCTAATAAGCCAGTGGATTGACTCATTAACACTATGCCCTAAGCGAATAATTAAGGTTTCTTTCACTGTACGCCTCCAAATCTACGCGCCAGTACACTAACTTTTTGATTATCTGTTATATGTATTATGGATTTCATCGCAAAATTCGTTTCAAAGAAGCTTGCCTTGATTTGTGCTTCAAAATAATTACTGTTTAATACAAAGCGTTTATCTTTGTCATCTAAGGTATTAGCGCCATTTTGCTTTGCATCATTTATAAATTTACTCAACTCATCCCAACCTTCATTTGGGCGTTGGCTTATTATCGTCTCTGCTTGGCTTTCTGAAATATTCAGCATTGCAGCCAATAATAAACTTTGCTCTGCTTGCAGCGTGTTCACGTTCACTTTAAATTCGTCAAATTGCGGAATAACGCAAACATACGGTTTTAGCTTTTCAACCATTAGCGGGTTAAAACCTCGCACTAATCTTAACTCTGAAACGCTCGCGAAGAAATTGTTCGCTGTCATATAAGGAATACTGTAAGACATATATTCTCCCTCTTCGACACCTTGTCTTTTTGGCATGCTATCAGCATCAAGCCAATCAAACACGCTATCTGCTAGCGCTTCTTTTGATTCTTCCATTGGTAAATCAGGAATGAGGTCAAGCAAAGCCTCTAATGTTTTATGGGCCTCATTAAAGTTTTGCGTACTGGTATTATTTGGGTCTTCAAAACGCAGTGCATTAAGATTTAAACACGCCTGCAAATCGATAATTTTACCTGCAATTGTGCCATCTTCAACAGGATAAGGCGGTGTTTCAATAGCCCACTTTTGCGATAAATCTATATGATCGTTTTTTTGTTTTTTAACTTCAATAAGTACCCGCTTAGCCAATGCTTCACCAGCCATAGCATACCAACGTGCTTGTTGCTGTAACACCAAATTACTGGAGCGCTGCACCTCAACCATTAAACGCGCGTTCATTTTTACTGCCAAAGAAGCCGCCAATGCCACCACAAATAATACAATAATCAGTGCCGCGCCCGAATGCCTAAACACCATGATTAAGACTCCTGCTCAGGCAGCAGAAAAATGCGGCTTACTGTTATATCATCCACCAGAGACACTTCAACCTTAATCGCTTTAGGTAAAACTGGTACGGACCAGTTTTCTTCCCACGTTTCGTCATTGCCACGAAAGCGAATGGTAAAGTCTTTAATATTTTCAAGCAGAGTTTGGCTTTTAGGCTCAGTACCATCGAGCGAATCAACATAAATACGATACTTGCGAACTAAGTTATCTTCTTCGACAACATAGCTAAATAATTGCAGTTCACTACGCGGCAATAAATTAACCGGATTACTCCAACCATCTCGCACACCTGCAATACCGTGGTATTGGCTATCAAACAAAAAGCGGTCTGCAACTAAAAACTGCTCTAAACTGTCGCCAGCTTCATTGCGTGTATTGCGCAATGCAAGTTGAGTGAAGTCTTGTTGCATCATACGAAATGCAGTATTAAGCGAGCCAATTTCTGCTACTTTTTCTTTTGAGTTTTGGTTGGCATTTATTGCTGTCGATAATATTTGATGGCTCGCTAAGGTGATCATCGCCAAGACTGCAAGCGCCACCAGCACTTCAATTAGAGTAAAACCAAATGCTTTGGAGTTTCGCATTAGCATTTAGTTTGCCTCATTCTTAGTAATATAAGTGATGAGCTCATATACATCATGCTTGCGTGCTTCATCAGAAAACACGATAACGCGCGCTTCCAGCAAATCGTTGCTTTCTGTTTTTGTAATTTTGTGGCGCCAGTAAAATTTCACACCGGCTTGCTCTTCATCACCTGTTTTACCATCACTAGGCGGCCAGTTAGTAGTAAGCGTTAATTCGGCCAATTGGTTTTCGGCAACCCAACTGGCTAGTTGCTGCTCTTCAATATTGGATAAGTGATTGATATGGTCACCAACTGCTTTCATCGCCGCAATACCCGCAAGGGCACAAATCGCCATTGCCACCATCACTTCTAGCAAAGTAAAGCCGCGATTATTAAACATCGTTTTTTGGCTCCTGCGATAATTCAACCGGCGCCATTAGCTCACCTGTAATAAAATAAGGCTTGGCTTTCTCGTTTTCTTTTAACTCTAATATTAATTGGAACGGGCTAACTTCACCGGAAGACAGCAACAAAACCTGTGGAATTTTCATTTTGTCTAATTCCAATAGGCTTTCTTCATCTTCACTATTTAGCAACTGTCGCCAATCTACCTGTTGCAGTAAGTTTTCTTCGCCCCAAGGAAGATCCTCTAATTCCAACTCAACATTAATGAATTCACTAAACTGATGGGGTTTCAAAACATCTTGCTCTGAAATTACCACCCATTTTTCACCGTTAAATGCGAGTAATTCAATAGTATTGGTATTTCTATCGATATGAAAACCGAGCTCAAACTGATTCATCACAGCATATTCGGAAGCTAGATTTATCATGGTGTGAAGCTTTAATGCTTCAACTTCGAGTTGTTCTTCATCTTGATCGTTAAGAGTCAGCACAACAAGGTTCATGGCAAAGCCGATAATTACTAATACCGCTAAAATTTCGAGTAAACTAAATCCGCTTTGCCACTTTTTCATAATATAAACTCACGCAAGTTATTAGCGCTCGTCTTCTTCGTCCCAGTTACCAATATCATCTTCCGTACCAGCAACACCATCAGGCCCCATTGAGAAGATATCAATTTTGCTAAATTCTCCTGGGCTTACTAGCTGGTATGGGTTTTCCCATGGATCAACTGGCAATTTTTCAATAAAGCCACCTTCAGGAAAACGCTTTGGTAGCGGCTCAATCGTTGTTTCTTCAACTAATGCTTCTAAGCCTTGCTCCGTTGTTGGGTAACGGTTATTGCGAAGCTTGTACATATTCATTGCATCTTCTAATGCACTGATATCAATACGCGCTTTGTCAATTTTTGCTTCTTCTTGTTGACCCATAATGTTCGGCGCAACTATGGCCATAATCATGCCAATAATTACCAGAACTACCATAATTTCAAGTAATGAAAATCCACTTTGCTTTTTCATTTAACACCTCTATAAAACTTAACGCTTATCCAATCGCGTTATTCATCGCCATAATTGGCTGTAAAATTGCCATTACAATAAACATGACAATGACTGCCATAAGCGCAATCATTAATGGCTCTAGTAGCTTTAGTGACACATTCACTAAGGCTTCAAACTCTTTATCTTGGTTATCTGCTGAGCGCTCAAGCATTTGCTCGAGTTCTCCTGATTTCTCACCACTGGCAATCATATGTAGCATCATAGGTGGAAATAATTTTGTTTGGTCAAGGGACGCTTTTAAGCTTGCACCTTCACTGACCTTTACTGCGGCTTCTGCAACCGCGGCTTTCATTTTTTCATTCGCCAGTACTTCACCCGAAATACGCATACCTTCTAATAACGGTACCGAACTTGAAGATAAAATACTCAAGGTTCTTGCAAATCGGGCGGTATTTAAGCCTCGCGCTACCTTGCCAATAAATGGCAACTGCAAAACACGTGAATCAAACCAAAAACGAACCTTAGGCTTTTTAAGTGCATTTTTGATGGCAAAAATACTGGCAAAAATAGCAATTAATGAGAACAACCAGTAGTTTTGAATAAAGTTGCTGGCCGCAATTACCGTTTCGGTGGTCCAAGGCAGTGCTAGCTTTGAGCTTTGGAAAGACTTAACGATGGTTGGTACTACCGTACCAAGCAAAATTGACACAATTGCTACGGCAAACACCACAAGGATAATTGGGTAAACCATTGCCTGTGTAATTTGACTGCGCATATGTTGTCTTTGTTCAGTGTAATCAGCAAGGCGCACCAGTACTTGATCAAGGTGACCCGACTTTTCACCAGCAGCAACCATTGCACGGTATAAATGATCAAAAATATGCGGAAATTCAGCCAAACCTTCAGCCAAGCTATAACCTTCAACTACTTTTGCGCGCACTGACATTAGCATGCTTTTTAAGCGCGGCTTTTCGCATTGTTCAGCAACGGCAAGCACAGCAGCTTCAACCGGTAATGCTGATTGCACTAAGGTGGCAAGCTGACGTGTAATCAAGGACAACTCATGGGCTGAAATTTTTGCTTTAAATAAACCGCCACCCGATTTGGCCTGTTGCTTTTCTTTATCTGCTGCTTGACTTACTTCGAGTGGAGTAAGTCCTTGCTCACGCAGCATTTGACGTACTTGCTTAGCAGTATCTGCTTCAAGTAAGCCTTTTTTGTTTTTACCGCGGCTGTCTAGCGCCTTGTACTCAAACGCCGCCACTAGCTTTCCTCGCGCGTAACTCGAAGCACTTCTTCAAGTGACGTTTGCCCTGCAAGTACACGGTTGCAGCCATCTTGACGAATACTTGGGGTGGTTTTGCGAACGTATTTCTCAACCGCTTGCTCACCTTTACCATCGTGAATAAGCTCGCGCACTGCTTCATCAACCACCAGCAACTCATGAATACCTGTACGCCCTTTGTAACCATTGTGATTACATTCACTACAGCCAACAGGGCGGCAAATTTCAATCTCTTTGCCAAATTCAACACCGAGCAGTTCGCACTCTCTTTCATCTGCTACATGTGATTCTTTACAGTCACATAAGGTACGTACTAAGCGCTGTGATAATACGCCAAGTAATGATGAAGAAAGTAAGAATGGCTCAACACCCATATCTTCCATACGGGTGATTGCACCTGCTGCAGTGTTTGTGTGCAGTGTTGATAACACTAAGTGACCGGTTAACGAAGCTTGCACACCGATTTGTGCCGTTTCTAAATCACGTATTTCACCTACCATTACTACATCAGGGTCTTGACGTAGGATGGCGCGTAAGCCACGGGCAAAGGTCATATCTACTTTAGGATTAACCTGTGTTTGACCTATGCCAGGAATTTCATATTCAATCGGATCTTCAACCGTTAAGATATTGCGGTCGCGAGTGTTAATTTCAGTCATCCCCGCATACAAGGTGGTACTTTTACCTGAACCTGTTGGACCTGTGACCAAAATAATGCCGTGCGGTTTGCGAATTAACTCAGCAAATGTTTTGCGGTTAGGTTCTGACATACCAAGATCTTCTAGATCTAAACGGGCATTATTTTTATCAAGAAGACGCAGTACCACACGCTCGCCAAAGCTTGATGGCATAGTTGAAACACGTACATCAACAGCTCGTCCAGCGATGCGAAGGCTGATACGACCATCTTGCGGTACACGTTTTTCTGCGATATCGAGTTTCGCCATTACTTTGATACGTGAGACAAGCAATGACGCAAGTTTTCGGTTTGGTTCTAATACTTCTTTTAAAACGCCATCAACACGGAAACGAATCACTAAGTTTTGCTCAAAGGTTTCGATATGAATATCTGATGCACCTTCTTTGATCGCCTCACCTAACATGGCGTTGATCAATTTGATAATTGGCGCGTCATCTTCTGATGCAAGTAAGTCTTCCGTTTGTGGCAACTCTTCGGCGAGCGAGAATAAATCAACTTCGTTGCCGATATCTTCCATAATTTGCTGGGTTTCAGAGCTATCACGCTGATATGCCGCTTCTAGTAATAATTCAAACTCATTTTTACTAACTTGTTTAAGCGTAAAACTATTTGCCGCAACGCGTCTTACCTCAAGCAGCGCTTGTTGGTTCAGATCGCCTGCATAACTCACCACTAACTCATTATTTATGGTTTGCATTAAGATGTTAAAACGCTTAGCAAAGTTAAACGGTAAACGTTTAACTTGTGCTACAGGTGCCGAACTAAGCTCAGAAACTATCTCAGTCATCTTTCTGGTTCTTTTTATTTTCGTCGTGTAAGAACTCTTGATACGTTGGCGGTAATACTAACGCATCATTCCACTCAGGCAGTACTGGCGGCACTTCATTAGGCATTAAATTAATGCCGTCTTCTTTGCGTTTAACTTGCTCACCACGAATAAAATTGTATTTACCATGGCTCAGCTTATTCATACTCACGCTATCACGTAGAATCGTTGGGCGAATAAATACCAATAAGTTACGTTTTTGCTTAGTCGATGAGGTTGATTTAAATAAGTGACCAAGTACTGGAATATCACCCAGTAAAGGTACTTTTTGCACGCTTTCTTGTACGTTTTCGTCAATTAGACCACCTAGAATAACCATGCTACCGTCATCTGCAAGTACGGTATTACTAATTGAACGCTTATTAATTGAAATATCAACCGCTGTTGCACCTGATACACTTGATACTTCTTGTTCGATTTTTAATTGAACGGCCGTACCTTCGTTAATTTGTGGCGTAACTTTTAATTTAACACCCACTTCTTTACGTTCTACCGTTTGGAATGGGTTGGTATTGTTACTACTTGACGTAGAACCTGTCAGAATTGGCACTTCTTGACCTACTAGCATTGACGCTTCTTCGTTATCCATTGTGGTAACAGAAGGAGTAGCTAGAATATTAGAATTTGTGTCGGATGCAACAGCTTGCACAATAGCAGCCCAGTCATTTTTAGCAATGCCCACAGCTAAACCACTAATACTACTAAGTAACCCAGCCAAAGGTTCTAAATTACCTTCAACTGTTTTCTCAATCGGTGTAACATTACCAGTGTCTCCACCGATAACATTGTCAGTAATTGTTTTATCACGAGCTATTTCTGCCGCGGCGGCAACCGAACCAATTGGTGTCATGCTACCGTTATTAAACTGCAACATGCCGCCTTGCTCTGAAATCCATTGCAGGCCAAAGTTTACACCATCACCTTCTAGCACTTCGACAATAATTGCTTCAACTAAAACCTGCGCGCGGCGCACATCTAGGTCTTTAATCACTTTTTCTAGTGAACGCATCACATCAGGATTTGCTGTAATTACCAAAGAGTTAGTATCTTCGTGCGCTTCAATGCTGATGTCATCTTTGCGTGATGAACGGGTATTTGCTTTACCTTGGTTTTGTTCATCATTAATTGACTTGCTGACACCTTGCAGGACTTTTACTAAGTCTTCTGCTTTAGCGTAATTTAAGTAATAAACCTTGGTATTACCTTGCGTTTCAAGCTCATTATCTAAGCGTTTAATTAATTCGATAGCGCGTTCGCGAGCTTCGCCTTCACCACTAACAATCACACTATTAGTACGCTCATCAGCAACCACTTTTGGAATTAAAAATGCGGGAATATCATTTTTGCCACTGGCTGGTTTGTAAATCGTTTCAACCACAGACACCACATCTGTGGCTGTTGCATAGTTCAATTTTACAATATCAACTGACTGATCACCTGCGCGGTCAACTTGTTTAATTACTTGTACTAAGCGATTAACGGTAGCAGCATGACCGGTTAACATCATTACGTTTGATGCGGTATATTGCGCCACATGACTGCCGCCTTTCTGGTCACTAAACTGACGCACCACCGGGCCTAGCTCTTGTACGCTAACATTTTTTACACGTACAACACGGGTGATCATCATGTCCCCTGTGACTTCTTCACCGTCATCAAGTACCGGGACATTCTTTTTGCGACCGTCCGCACTTTTATCAATTTTGATAAAGCCCGTTTCCATTTCAATCGCCGTATAGCCATACACTTCAAGTACGTTTAAGAAGAACTCATAATACAGTTCTTCATTCATCGACTCGTAGCTACGAACGTTTATTTTACCGCGTACATTTGGATTAATAATGATGGTTTTTTTCAGGTCTTTACCAACAACATTAATAAATTCAGTGATTTCAGTATTTTTAAAACTTGGGGAATACTCCACAGCAAGTGCTGAATAGGAAACACCTGCAGCAACTAATACTGCTGCATATTTACTTAATCCTTTGCAAACCTTAGTGAGGTTTAACAAGCTTTTCATTTAGTTACTCCGAGTCGTATTCTTATTCTAGGCTAAATAGGACATCTAATGTTTGCCCTTCGCGCTCGATCACTATAGTGGCTGATGTTGCCTCTCTTAGCTCCCCAATCGCCGCCATAGCCTGTTTCATGTCTGTTAGCTGATAACCATTAATAGCTGTCGCAAGGTCACCATTTTTCAAACCCATTTGTTCGAATAATTTAGGGTCTTTACCAGGGCTTAAGTTGTAGCCAACAATTTCTCCAGCCTCACGCTTAGGTGAGATACGAATGTAATCAAAAAGTTTCCCAGGTTCTTCAAGTAACTCTCTTCGCTTCGCCTTTAGTTCTTGCTTGATATTGGCGTTTTGAGTTGCATTAATCGCTTTTAAGGGTGATTCTTCAACAGCGCGTAATTGATTAAATGTTTTAGCTTGCTTTTTGGTTGGTTGCTTTACTGTTTTTGAATAGTCGATACCATCAAGCATTAAGGTTTCAAAGCGCCCACTCACTTTAATAATGACGCGGTCAGCAAAAATAGTCTCTATTTTTGCACGTGTACCTTTTACCAAGTCACCTACTGCATAAGTTTCTTGCGTGCTTTGGCTTTCAATAATGGCATGACCGGCTTTCTCATTACCTGGTATTGCAACGACACCCGTTAATTTAATATTTAAGGTAGTTTCAGGAGCATCACTGACTATTTCTTCATTTTTGTCTTCAGCTTTTTGCTCTGCACTGCCAAAAATATTTTGCACAACCAAATCTTTACTGTCGTAATTAAAAGAGGACTTAATCCCGCTATTAGATGACACAAGAATGGTATGTTGCTGTGGTTTTGGCCATAGCATCCAAGTTAACTGAGCTGATAAATAAGCAACATAAATAACCACAAGTACAAGTGCAATATTGCTTGCTTTTTTATGCGGGAATTTTGCTATTACTTGTTCAATTTGAGCTTGGTTTAACTGCATTATTATTAGGTATTTGATTATTTTTGAACGACCATCTTAACCTGTCAGCTTTGCGACAACAAGCAGGTAAACTGGAAAGTGGCTGGAATTTACACTGTAAAGATGACAATTATGTGTTACTAGCTATATATCACAGCGTCTCTATATTTGGTAAATAAATGTATCAATTTTGTCTCTATTCGCATTTATGGTATATTTCACACACTTTTCAATGCAGTTATTCACTCACTCCATGAGTAAAAAACAAAATTCAACAGATACTTCAAATCAAGACTCAACATTAGTCGTTAGGTTAGACAAGTGGCTTTGGGCCGCACGCTTTTACAAGACCCGCGCCATTGCCCGAGAAATGATATTGGGTGGCAAAGTGCACTATAATGGTCAACGATGTAAACCCAGTAAAATTGTTGAGTTAGGTGCTAGCGTTAAATTCTCGCAAGGATTTGATGAGAAAATTGTCACTATTGAAAAAATAAGTGACCAAAGGCGTGGTGCTCCCGTTGCTCAGACCTTATATAAAGAAACACAAGAAAGTGTTAGTAAGCGTGAAGAAAACGCATGGGCACGCAAAAACAACGCCTTTTTCTCTCCGAGCCCAGAACATCGCCCGGATAAAAAACAGCGTCGCGAACTTATTAAGTTTAAACACAGTTAGTATTTCTCAAGCGTAAAGCTTGAAACAAGGTATTTGACCAATGCAAGATTTATTACACAGATATATTTTTGAAAACCATGATGTACGTGGTGAATTAGTTCAATTAGACAAAACCTATTCGGAAATTATCGAGAACCACAACTACCCAACTGAAGTTAAGCAGTTGATCGGTGAACTTTTAGTAGCAACCTGTTTACTTACAGCAACGCTAAAGTTTGAAGGTGATATTGCCGTTCAACTACAAGGCGATGGTCCGGTAAAATACGCTGTAATTAACGGTGACCACCAACAAAATATGCGCGGTATAGCGCGTATTCAAGGTGATATTACCGAAGCTGGCGTATTAAACCTAATTGGCACAGGCCATATGGTAATTACCATCACACCACTCAAAGGCGAGCGTTACCAAGGCATTGTACCTTTGGTATCTAACAGCCTAGCTGAATGTTTAGAACAGTATTTTCAGCAGTCTGAACAGCTTCGCACTCGCATGTGGATTAGCACAGATACTGCAGCTGAAAAGTGCTCAGGTATGTTGCTACAAGTATTGCCAGTAAATAAAGAAAAAGCGGAAGAAGACTTTACCCATTTAGAAGCCTTAACAAATACCATTAAAGATGAAGAGTTATTAGAGCTTGATGGCCATACGGTATTAACTCGACTTTATCATGAAGATAACCCGCGCTTATTTGATCCTCAACCGGTTAGCTTCCGTTGCGGCTGTAGCCGCGACAAAATCGCGAATGCGATTGTTAACGTTGGCAAAGATGCCTTGCTTGAAGATGCAAAAGAACAAGGTGCAATTAAAATTAACTGCCAATACTGCTTAAAAGAATATCAATTCAATAAGCGCGATATTGAAAATATATTTAACTAAGCTAAATATCTTAAAAGCAGGTTTTATACCTGCTTTTTTATTACCTAAAACCCTTCTCTTCTTTCTTTACATCAAACTAATCGAAATAGATAAATATCGTCGGATAATTGCTTGGATAAAAGTGATTAAAAACCCACCCACATAAATGACAGCGATGTCATTTTTTAAATGCATATTGGGTATTTTGAAATGACACCGGTATCATGAAAAAAAATACATAAATCCTAGAAAAATCGGGGGTTTCAGCTTTGGTTTTACTCTACTATTAAGATAGAATTGACGCTCGAATTTTATTCGATTTTATTTTACTACCCGTTCAAAACCCCTAGGAGTGTTTAAACTATGTCAGCTTTAGAAAACTCGATTGATTTGTCGCAATATGGCATTCACGATGTTTCAGAAATTGTTCACAATCCATCTTACGAGTTACTTTTTGCGGAAGAAACTAAAGCGGGCCTTGAAGGTTATGACAAAGGTGTCGAAACTGAATTAGGCGCAGTTAACGTGAAAACTGGTATCTTTACCGGTCGTTCACCAAAAGATAAGTACATCGTACGTGATGAAACCTCAGCTGACACTGTGTGGTGGTCTGATCAAGGTAAAAACGACAACAAACCAATGACTCCTGAAACTTGGTCACACCTGAAAGGTTTAGTGACTAAGCAGTTATCGGGCAAGCGCCTTTTCGTAGTTGACACATTCTGTGGTGCGAACGAAGACACACGCCTTAAGGTGCGTTTTGTTACTGAAGTAGCATGGCAAGCACATTTCGTTAAAAACATGTTCATTCGCCCTTCTGAAGAAGAGCTAAAAGATTACGAGCCTGACTTCATCGTAATGAATGGTGCAAAAACCACGAATGACAAGTGGCAAGAACAGGGTCTTAACTCTGAAAACTTTGTTGCATTTAACCTAACTGAGAAAATCCAATTAATTGGTGGTACTTGGTACGGCGGTGAAATGAAAAAAGGTATGTTCTCAATGATGAACTACTACCTACCACTTAAAGGCATCGCGTCAATGCACTGTAGTGCGAACGTAGGTAAAGATGGCGATGTTGCAATTTTCTTCGGTCTTTCTGGTACTGGTAAAACAACACTTTCAACCGATCCTAAGCGCGAGCTTATTGGTGATGACGAGCACGGTTGGGATGACAACGGCGTATTTAACTTTGAAGGTGGTTGTTACGCAAAAACAATTAACCTAAGCAAAGAAAATGAACCAGACATCTACAATGCAATCCGTCGTGATGCATTATTAGAAAACGTATCAGTTGATGAAAACGGCAAAATTGATTTTGACGATAACTCAACAACTGAAAACACGCGTGTTTCTTACCCAATTCACCACATTGATAACATTGTTAAGCCAGTGTCTAAAGCAGGTCACGCGAAGAAAGTTATCTTCTTAACTGCTGACGCATTTGGTGTACTACCACCAGTTGCTAAATTAACGCCAGAGCAAACACAGTACTACTTCTTATCGGGTTTCACTGCTAAATTAGCAGGTACTGAGCGTGGTATTACTGAACCAACACCTACGTTCTCAAGCTGTTTTGGTGCTGCGTTCTTATCACTTCATCCAACACAATACGCTGAAGTACTACAAAAGCGTATGGAAGCTGCTGGCGCTGAAGCTTACCTAGTAAACACAGGTTGGAACGGCACAGGCAAACGTATTTCAATTAAAGCAACGCGTGCAATCATTGACGCTATCTTAGATGGCTCTATCGATAACGCTGAAACTGAAATTGTGCCACTATTTAACCTTGAAGTACCTAAGTCACTTGAAGGTGTAGAAGGTGATATTCTTGATCCTCGTAACACTTACGAAGATGCAAGCGTATGGACTGACAAAGCAACAGACCTAGCTAAGCGTTTTGTTGATAACTTTGACAAGTTCACTGATACAGAAAACGGCAAGGCGCTTGTAGCGGCAGGCCCAAAACTTTAATTAAGTCATTCTCCTTAATTAAAAAAGCCAGCATTTAGCTGGCTTTTTGTTTTA
>NZ_JBFKMX010000047.1:0-25777 GCF_041629635.1 Pseudoalteromonas sp.
ATAACGCCGCAAATAAACGGCTAAAAATAGTTGGCTATAATTTGTGAGGTACGAACAAAGCCAACTGTTTTTTGTCCGCCCTTTTTGATTTGCCTTGTTATATAACTAATGCACCCAAACACCTTTTTCTGCAGATATAACCAAGACAGAAACAGGTAATGGTGAATATTTATCAGGTACACCACGATATCCATCTACAAAAGCTTTAACTGCGTGAAAAAATATTGTGAAAGGATTGAAGCCCTCTGGACCAAAATATACCTTTTCGATGCCACTTATATCTACATTAAAACGTTCGGAAAATTCTATTAATAGATCAGCGCCATCGTCTCCATCTGCACCAAGATCGTTATTGATCAATGTATCAAGAGATATTTTATTTATGCTTACACCTGTAAACTCAGATATAAATTCTAGAACCTGACTTTCCATAGTTATATAACAATTTAATATCGACCCAATGGGTCGTTTTTCTACCGAGCATTGGGTCATTTATCTTATTAAACCACTTTTAACATAAATCATAATTTGTTGCTATATATCATATTTTTTTGCTGCTACATTTTTTATGAATTTTAAAAACGACCCATTGGGTCGTTTTCTTGAATATAGGAGAAATTACGCAATACTGTATAAAAAAACAGTGCTAATTGGATGAAATAATGAAAACACGTTCTCCGTTTTTAAACTATATTGCTGAATTTATGTTAACACGCCAATATTCAATCAGAACTGTCGAGACTTATCTAAAATGGATTGCTTCTTTTATACATTTCCACAATAAGCGCCACCCTGCATCAATGGGAGATAACGAAGTAATCGAATATCTAGATTATATTGTACTCAAAGGTAATGTATCTCCGCGAACACAAGCAACTGCACTAAACTCATTAGCTTTTCTCTACAAACATATTATTGGTAATGAGTTGTCTTGCAATCTATCGTTTGTGCGTAGTAAAAGGCAAGCAAAGCTTCCTATTGTCATGACGCCAGACGAAGTTAGGCGTTTAATGACTTGCCTTAAAAAACGTTACTATTTAATTGCTGGGTTAATGTACGGCAGTGGTTTACGTGTTATGGAAGCGGTGCAATTGAGAGTTCAAGACATTGACTTTGACTATAAATGTGTTCGTATATGGAACGGTAAAGGAACAAAGCATCGAGTCGTCACGCTTGCGGTAGAACTGATACCCATACTGAGAAATCAAATCATACAAGTTGATGAATATTTAAAAATTGATTTGCAAAATAAACAATACGCTGGGGTCTGGATGCCTAATGCACTTGCTAGAAAATATCCAAACGCAAATAAATCATTGCTTTGGCAGTTTCTTTTTCCTTCTCATAAGCTAAGTGCAGATCCTGAAACGGGCGAAATACGCCGTCACCACTTCCATCAAACAGGAGTTAGAAAGGCCATCAAAAGTGCAGCACAAGAAGCAAACCTGAATAAACCAATTACCCCACATACACTCAGGCACTCCTTTGCCACACATTTACTGCAAAATGGCGCTGACATTCGCACAGTACAAGATCAATTAGGTCATAGCGATGTTAAAACTACGCAAATTTATACACATATATTACAACAAGGTGGTAACGGTGTGATTAGTCCCTTGTCGCATTTGTAAACATACAGTTTTTTAGCAACTAACCAAAAAACCAATAGCACACACCAATGGCAGTTAAAATACCTGCTAAATCTGCAGCCAAGCCACAACCAACTGCATGGCGAGTATGTTTAATGCCAACTGCACCAAAATACACGGCTAACACATAAAAAGTGGTTTCGGTTGAGCCTTGAATGGTAGATGCTAAACGCCCTGCGAATGAGTCTGCGCCATGGGTATTCATGGTTTCTAACATCATTGCCCGTGCGCCAGAGCCTGAAAGTGGCTTCATAAAAGCGGTTGGCATGGCATCTACAAATTGTGTATCACCGCCTAGCGTAATCACTAAAGTACGTAGCCAATCCAATACATAATCAAGCGCCCCACTTGCTCTAAACACCCCAATGGCGCATAACATGGCTAATAAATATGGGATGAGAGAGATAGACAGTTCGAACCCTTGTTTGGCACCAGTAATAAAGCTGTCGTACACATCTATTTTTTTAATACTTGCCCAACATAAACACACAATAATAAACGCGAATATTAAAAAGTTACTGAAAATCGCGGAGTGCGTTTGCATCAGTTCTGTAGTCAGGTTCATAAAATACAAAATAAGTGCCATCACAATGGCTACTAACCCACCGAGGTATAACAGCACAACAGTATTAAACAGTTTAATTCGTTGAATAGCGCAAGTAACAAGTAAACCAACAAAGGTAGAGGCAAAAGTTGCTAATAAAATTGGAATAAATACATCCGTTGGGCTGGCAGCGCCTTGCTGCGCGCGATAAACAAATACCGCTATTGGAAATAAGGTTACTGAGCTGGTGTTTAATACTAAAAACAGAATTTGCGCATTGGTTGCAGTATCAGGTGTTTTGTTAAGCGATTGCAAGTCATGCATGGCTTTAATGCCCATTGGCGTTGCAGCGTTATCAAGGCCAAGTAAATTCGCGCTTAAATTCATAGTAATTGAGCCAAATGCTGGGTGGCCTTTTGGCACATCAGGCATTAAGCGGGTAAAGAGTGGCGATAATCCTTTGGCCAATACATCAACCATACCGCCGCGCTCGGCAATTTTCATTACCCCTAACCAAAAACACAGTGCACCAATTAGGCCGATAGCAATTTCAACGGATACTTTGGCCATACTAAACACGGCTTTTACCAGCCGTTCAAATACAAAGCCATCACCGCCCATCCAAGTGGCAAGCGCTGATACAAACGCAATAATAAAGAAAGATAACCAAATTTTGTTAAGCATAATCAGATTATTATTATTATGAATGCTGCTTAGTGTGCCACATTTCCTGTATTATTGGTGTAAATACCTTTGTTGGCAGAGAAAAAGTGCACGCTAATATTTTTATTCCACACACCTTCGTTGATGATGTTGAAAGTTATATTCCTTCTCACCTATCAATTGACGATTACCTAGCCTCATGTAAGAAACCACTTCGAACAGCGATACGCGTCAATACAAAAAAAATGTCTGTCGACAGTTTTAAACAGTACGCAGATCAAAACGATTGGCAAATTACGCAAGTGCCATGGTGTGAAAACGGCTTTTGGCTAGTGCGCCCTGAAAACCAACAATCACTTTCGCTTGGAAATACCGATATTCACTTGTCTGGTTGCATCTATGTGCAAGAAGCAAGTTCAATGATGCCTGTTACCGCCCTATTAGATGGCAATGATTTAAGCGACTGCTGTGTGCTAGATATGGCGGCCGCACCTGGCAGTAAATCAACACAAATTGCCGAGGCGCTCTCAAGCGAAGGTGTGTTAGTTGCCAATGAGTATTCGAGCTCACGAATAAAGTCGTTAAGTGCCAATATGCAGCGCTTGGGTATTAGCAACTGCGCCCTTTCGCACTTTGACGCCAGTATTTTTGGCCAGTATATGGAACAGAGTTTTGACCATATCTTGTTAGATGCCCCATGCTCTGGCGAAGGTACTATTCGTAAAGACGAAAATGCACTAAAAAATTGGTCCATTGAATCTAATATTGAAATTGCTGATGTGCAAAAACGTCTAATTGAAAGTGCATTTTACGCTTTAAAAGCTGGTGGTACTTTGGTTTATTCAACCTGTACATTAACACCGCTTGAAAACCAAGCAGTATGCCAACATCTGTTAACCACTTTTGCTGATCATATTGAAGTAGTCCCGCTTAATCATTTATTTGAAAATGCAGAGGCCTCAGCAACCGATGAAGGTTACTTACATATTTGGCCACAAATTTACGATACTGAGGGTTTCTTTGTTGCCAAATTTGTTAAAAATTCCCATGTGTCACAGCCTGAACCAAAAATAAAAAAAGGGGCATTTCCGTTTACCCCTGCCGATAAAAAAATCACCGAGCAGTTTAACCAAATAATCAAAAAACAATTTGCCATGAAACCGCTTGCAGGTGAACTTTGGCAACGCGACCAAGAGCTTTGGTTGTTCCCATCAAAAATAGCCAACGTGATCGATAAAATTAAATACAGCCGCATTGGTATTTTACTGGGTAAGATTCATAAAAATGGGGTTCGTTTAAATCACGAATTTGCAACTTGTTTTGGCTCTGAAGCCCTTAAAAACACGCATAAACTGTCACTTTCAGAGGCTTCTGACTTCTTTCAGGGTAAAGATATTAAATTAGCACAAGTAACTTCCGACAAAGACGAAGTACTGTTAATGCTAAATAATACCTGTGTGGGCTTAGGCAAGTGGCAAAAAAACAAAATTAAAAATGGTTTACCACGTGAATTAGTTAGGGATAGCCAGTTGATAACTTGGGAATAACCTTGAATACATTTGTTAACAAAATCTTAAAAAGTCTGTAACCCACTGTTTTAGTTAAGGTTATTTTTTGAGCAAAAATTTCCTTTTTTGGATTAACTTAACTACAATTACTAATACTTTTTCACTTCTCCCTATGAATGATAAAGTTTTTAAGTTAGCGCACGGCTCATCAAATGAGCCATTCCCCTAAGCCCAGGACAATGTGGATTGGTCCTGGGCAATTTTTATCTAGCCTTTAACACCACCAAATGCCGTGTATTTCAAGCTAAAAAAGCGCATTTTACCCTGCTATGAACGCTAAAAACCCGCCGTTAAATCAGCTTTTTTCGCGTAAATCGAATTCTGTAATGTTTCCATCACCATGCAAAAGCTGATATTGCGCCAGTCGTTCGTTTTCAAGGTGCACTAAACTTATCGCCGAATCACTCACTAAATGCTTTTGTGACGCTTTATGGCGGTGTTTATGTACCTTCATTTGCCAACGTTTAGTAAAGAAATTTAGCGGACTACTTGGGTGGTATAAAATACTATCTAGTGTATTTAATTTATTAAGTAGGGATTTAGGAAATTCGTTTTTTATACCGCTGGCGGTTAATTGCCAAATACGGTTATCGCGGTTTGAAAATCGGCTTTGTACAGAAAAGCAAAATGAATAATGCACATCGCCCGATAAAATAAGTGTTTCAATTGGGGTATCAGCACGCTTAAAAATTTGCATTAATTTACGCGCAGCACCTTCATGGGCCATCCAGTTTTCAACATCTACCAATAACGGCTGACCACAAAAATTAAATATTGCTTGGATTGCTTCAATTGATTTCACGCCAAACACGGGTGCCGGAGAAATCAGGATCACCTCTTCAAGGCCGGTCATTTTATTATCAAGTTCTACCAATTGTTCCCAATCAAGCAAACCTGAGGGCTCATTAAAATCTGTTTCGTTACGCCAGCGATGAGTACGCGTATCTAGCGCGATTATTTTCGGTGTGGTGTCTAAACAATAATGCCATTTATCAAATGCCAAAATATGTTTATCAAATGCTTTTATATTGCTGTAGCCATTGCTAATGTGCTCACCAAGTTGTTGCAAGAGTTTTTCTGTAAACTCGCCTCCGTCATTGCCTACTCCTTGAAACACTAAGTAACTAATAAGGCCATTGGCAATAATACGTTTACTGACTGGATTTGAATAAACCGCTTGCTCCCAGCCAGCTGTTAAGTTCCAATCATCCGTTACGTCATGATCATCAAACATAGTGATGTGCGAAATATTAGCAAGTAGCCTTTCAACAATAGACAAGCCTTTCACAAACTCAGTGAGATTCGATTTTTCTTCTTGAAACTTGCCTTGATGGCTTGCGTTGCTTGAATCAAAAATTAAGCTTTTAATATCAATTAAATGCCAACATGCTGCACTGGTTGTTAACAAATAAAGAGCAAAAAACTCTTCAATATGTACCAAATGGTTGTGTGATTTAAGGCTAGTAAAGTGCCCTAAGTCACGACGCAGCCAATAGCCCAGTTCAAGCTTTGAGCGTTCGTGCCATTTGGTATTAGGTAAAAAAGTATCGCGTGTATACAGTGTTTGACTTGACGAAAATCCAAGCGGTTCAATTAAACACGGCTCTTTAAACAGTTTAAGTGCATTAATTAGCTTTTCGATTGCAAGTAACATCGGGCCAGCCACATCATCGGCATATATTTGGTCACCCGACATAATCAACGCGCTTGGTTCTTCATTGCCTTGTTGACGTTTAGACGCAAGAAAATCACTTGCAGTGATCAACGCATCTTTTGACTCATGATGTGGGTTGCGGCACGAACCATGTAGAATGCTTTTTAGTTGCTTTGGTATAACAAACGCGCATTGCGATTGTCCTTTAAGATAATAAGTACTTAAATCAATTGGTTCATCATTTACACTCAGTTGATAGTCAATTAGAACATCAACAGGAAATAGCGAATTAGCGTTTGGCGTTAAAAAGTAATAATGACAAAAGCAATGTTCGCCCAGTGGCAAAATATGATGCGACTGTGAAAAATTAGCTAACGTAGCTGAGCTTATATTAAATGGATAAGATTTGCTGCTGACAAAAAACAGCGTGACTTTCGATGGCTCCGCTCTTCGGATCATCGGGCCTGTAAGTAAAAGAGGCAATGTCACGCAATTTTCCAACGTATTTTACTTGGCGAGCTTAAATAACTGGTAGAAGTTATCTGTGGTTGCTTTCGCCAGATCTGCAAACGATAGTTTCTTAAGATCGGCAATAAAATAAGCAACATCTTCAACGTAAGCAGGCTGGTTTGTTTTACCACGGTGCGGTACAGGCGCTAAGTACGGAGAATCGGTTTCTATTAGTAAACGATCTAGCGGTATTTTTTCAACAACTTCACGCAGTGCTGCGGCATTTCTAAAGGTTACAATGCCTGAAATTGAGATATAAAAACCAAGGTCAAGTGCTTGCTTTGCCATCTCCCAATCTTCAGTAAAGCAATGTAATACACCGCCACAATTTTCGGCGTTATGCGCACGCATAATATCCAAGGTGTCTTGCTTTGCGTCACGGGTATGAATAATTAGCGGTTTATTTAATTCATTTGCGACATCAATATGCCCTGCAAACGAATCTTTTTGCACTTGGTGGGTGTCTTTGCTGTAATAGTAATCAAGACCGGTTTCACCAATGGCGACAACTTTGTTGTTATTAGCTAAGCTTAGTAAACGGTCTTTATCGAGCGCATCTTTTTGATCTAGCGGATGAACGCCGCAGCTTACTGATACATCATTAAAACCTTGCACTTTTTCCAGCATACCTGGAAATTGATCAAGGGTTACTGATACACATAAAAAGTGTTCTACTTTTTTGGCGCGAGCGTTATCTAGTACTTGTTCAAGCGATAAGCCAAGCTCATCAAAATTTAATCTGTCTAAATGACAATGAGAATCTACAATCACAAAAAATCCATAAACTACATGGTATAAGTGGGATCGCTAGAGTTTAACATACCACCAAGCATTTTTTCGATTTTATCGCGTACTTGGTTTTTATCGTCAATAAAGCTAACCCCTATACCTGGTGGATTAGCGTTTTGACTGCCTTGCGGTGTGATCCACACTACTTCACCGGTGATCACATTTTCTTCTAGTGCATCTGGTAAGCTAATACGAAGTGCTAGAGGCTGTGACATTTCAAATTGCATATTAGTACGCACAAATAAGCCGCCGGTCTTTAAGTATGGCATATAGCTTTTATACAGCTCACGTGTATCTTCAAAATCAACGAGTAATTCTTGCAAAATAATGTCCTATTTATAAATCACTTAATTTTTTCAGTAATAGATTTAACTGTAACGACAAATTAAGTCCTTTAACTTCTTTAAATTTATCTGCAAAGCTGATCAACGCTTGGCTTTTTTCTTGATAGCATTTTATATCAAGCGTATTACTGAGTAGCTCAGTTTGCAATTTTTGTGCACAAAATTGCACAAATATGTCTATATAATCAGGGTTTTGATTAAAAAGTTCAAGCAATTGCTTATGGCGCGTTTGCATAGTACTTTGCATCGTCATAGTGTATAAATCTTCTATGACGTTAATTTGCTCTTGCTGCTGCCAAATTGCAAGCGTTTGCGGCCTGTGTAGAAAAGCTCTCACCCACGGCGCATTAATATCGATGCCTAAGCTGCTAATAAAAGAATTAGCAAGCTCTAGGTCAACACTTAAATGCACTTTAAAGCAACGGCTTAAAATAGTCGCAGGCAGTGCTGCGCTATTATGTGCTAATAACATCAAGTAGCGATTGCTATTAGGCTCTTCCAATGTTTTTAACAGGGCATTACTGGCAGATAAGGTTAAGCTTTCAGCATTTTTAATGATGACAACTTTATTGCCTTGATAATTCGCACTTGTAACAAAAAAATCACTAATTGCACGTACTTGTTCAACACTAATGGTGTCTTTTTCTGGTGCAATTAATAAATAATCTGGGTGTGTTTGACTTTGATTTAATAGACATGCTTTACAGTGGCCACATGCCTGCATGGGATTAGTTAAACACAATAAATCAAAAGCAAGTTGCTGGGCCAAATCAAAACTGCCGACACCCTGATTACCAAGTAATAAAAGCCCATGATGCAATTGTTTATTTGCACCAAGCGCAACTAATCTTTGATAATCATTTTGAAGCCACGTTGGGATCACGCAGTTTCCCCTGCTATAAACTGTTTAAGTGCATTTTTAATGTCTGAATGTACTTTATCCATTGGCTGACTGGCATCAATTGTAATAATGCTGCTGTCACTTTTTGCAGCTGCTAAATAAACCTCACGAGTTCTTTCAAAAAAGCTAAGCTGCTCAAGCTCAATGCGGTCAAGTTCCCCGCGATTAGCTGCACGTGCCAAGCCAATTTTAGGGTCAATATCCAAATACAGGGTTAAATCTGGTTTTAAATCACCCAGTACAATATTACCTAAGGCGTCAAGTTTATGTTTTTCAATTTCTCTACCACCGCCTTGATAGGCTTGCGACGATAAATCGTGCCTGTCACCTAGTACCCATTCGCCCTTTGTGAGTGCTGGCGTAATTACATTTTCAACTAATTGAGAACGCGCTGCGTACATTAATAACAGCTCTGTTACATCACTTACTTTTTCTTCATGTGTCGCTTTAACAAGGTTACGTAGCGACTCTGCCAGTGGCGTGCCGCCTGGCTCACGGGTATTCACAAAACTAATCTCTGCGTCATTTAATACTTGCTGACAAACAGCAATTGCAGATGACTTCCCAGCGCCTTCAAGGCCTTCAATTACAATAAATTTACCAATCATTTGTTTAATAAATATTTCCTAACTGCTGCATTATGTTCAGCTAATGTTTTCGAGAAGTGATGCTCTCCACCACCCGATGCAACAAAATAATAAAAATCAGAGTAACGCGGATTTAAAGTCGCGTAAATAGCTTGCTCTGATGGCATTGCAATCGGTGTTGGCGGCAAACCATTAATACGATACGTATTATAAGGCGTATGGCGCCTTAAGTGCTCCGATTTAATGTCACCTTGATATTCATCCCCCAAGCCATAAATCACTGTTGGGTCGGTTTGTAAGCGCATGCCTTTATTAATACGATTAACAAATACAGAAGCAATTAAATCTCGCTCGGCATTATGACCTGATTCTTTTTCAATAATGGATGCCAAAATTAACGCGTCATACTTGGTTTTAAGAGGAACGGCCATATCGCGCGCCTGCCATGCACTGTCTAAGGTGTTAACCATCTTCTGATAGGCGCGTTTTAAAATATCTAACTGACTATCACCAGCAGAATAAAAATAGGTATCGGGGTAAAACCAGCCCTCAGGGTTATCTTGTTTTATGCCAATATCTTTAAGCGCATTTTTTAATGCGATTTCAGAGACTTGTTCAAGATAATTGGCGTTTTTAAAATCACTTAGCACTTGTTTAAAGGTGCTACCTTCTAAAATAGTAAATGGAAATTGATGATCGCGCCCATTATTCATATCGCTGATCATCGCAAGCAAAGGTTTTTGCTCAATCAAATACATACCTTGTTTTAGCTTAACCATTTCTGGATTAATTTTGGCGTACACTTTTAACCAAAAACAATCCTTCACCCAGCTGTTTTTTTGAAATGCACGGCACATCGCATTCACACCTGTGCCTGCTTTTATTTGATAAAGTGTTGGCTCATTAATTGTAATTTGAGAAGTTTGCAATTGTTTTAGCTGAATACCTATAAATGCACCAACAGCCACAACAAACGTAAAGATAAAAGCAAGCGCACGGATCATAGCGCAATCTCACTTAAATAAGTTAACGCAGCGTCATTATCATAGTAGGTATTATCAATACGAGTAATGGGCACGATACCCATTAAACTATTACAGCAAAATACATTATCCGCAGCGTAACAATCTTCAAGAGTAAGTGTTTTAAAAGTAATTGTGAGTTGCTTTGCAAGATGCGCTAAATATACGCCATAAATCCCTGAGTTTTTTAGACAAGGAGAAAAAAGCTCGCCATTTTTTAATAGCAGTAAGTTTGCAACAGTTGTTTCAATCACTTCAGCATTGCAGTTTAGTAACAACCCTTCATTAAACCCTTTTTGCTTTAGCTCTTGCTTGGCTAATACCTGTTCCAGTCGATTTAAGGTTTTTAAGCCTGCTGTCAATGGGTTAATAGCAAGCGGTGTTTCAAGCGTATCAAGTTCAATGCCTGTGTTTTTTATTGTTAAGTAATTTTCAGGAAAGGGTAAACAACTGATGTAAACTTGCGGTAATTGGGATTCAGGTATTTGATAGCCTCTGCCGCCTTGTCCACGACTAACAACCACTTTTACAACAGCAAGCGCCTGAGTATGCGCTACCTGTTTAATTTTCGATTCAATTTCAGTTAGGTTGATACTGTCAAAGAAAAGACGACTGCTACATTGCTCAAGCCTTGCCAAATGTTCTGCTAATAACTGCGCTTCACCGTCGACGACTTTGATGGTAGTAAAAAAGCCATCACCGTACTGGAATGCTCTGTCATTCGTAGGCACTGTATTTGGATTATTTTTGTTGATTATTGTTATATCCATAGCGACAAAAAAGCCTAGGAAATCCTAGGCTTTTAATACTTTTTGATTTCTGCTAACGATTATATCTTCTTAAATAATAAAGAGCCATTAGTTCCACCAAAGCCAAATGAATTACATAGGGCATAGTCTAACTTAGCATCACGCGCAGTATGCGCAACATAGTCTAAGTCACAGCCTTCACTTGGGTTATCAAGGTTGATTGTAGGTGTTACTTTTTGGTCGCGAAGCGATAAAATTGTTACTATTGATTCAACAGAACCTGCAGCACCCAGTAAGTGACCCATCATTGATTTAGTCGAGCTTACTAATACATCGCTTGCCGCTGCGCCATAAATAGACTTAACAGCGTTGGTTTCAGCGATATCACCTGCTGGTGTTGATGTACCGTGCGCATTAATGTAGCCCACTTGCTCAGCATTTACACCTGCATCATTAAGTGCATTTTTCATCGCAAGGGCTGCGCCAGCACCATCTTCTGGTGGTGAGGTCATATGATAAGCATCACCACTCATACCGAAGCCAACAAGCTCAGCATAAATTTTTGCACCACGTGCTTTTGCGTGTTCGTATTCTTCTAAAACAACAACACCTGCACCATCTGCAAGTACAAAACCATCACGGTCTTTGTCCCAAGGGCGAGACGCCGCTTGTGGGTTATCGTTACGTGTAGAAAGCGCGCGTGCCGAACTAAAACCACCCATGCCAATTGGCGTAGATGCTTTTTCTGCACCACCTGCTACCATTGCGTCTGCATCACCGTAAGCAATCATACGAGCTGCATGACCAATATTATGAAGACCTGTTGTACATGCCGTTACGATCGAGATATTAGGACCTTTTAAGCCATGCATGATCGACAAATGACCAGAAATCATATTAATGATGGTCGAAGGCACATAAAACGGGGATAGTTTGCGTGGACCGCTATTCAATAACTTAACGTGGTTTTCTTCAATTAGTGTTAAACCACCAATACCAGAACCTACCGCAACACCAATACGATCAGCGTTTTCTTCAGTTACTTCAAGGCCTGAGTCTTTAAACGCTTGTACACCAGCGGCAATACCGTATTGAATGAATAAATCCATTTTTTTGGTATCTTTTTTTGCCATGTATAGCGTTGGGTCGAAATCTTTTACAAGACCCGCGAATTTAGTACCAAAGTCAGTCGTATCAAAATGGTCAATTAAACCAATTCCACTTTGACCCGCTAATAAACCTTGCCATGTTGAATCAACATCATTACCTAGAGGGGTTAACATACCTAGGCCAGTAACCACTACTCGACGTTTAGCCACAGTCATCTCCAAAATATATTAGGTGCAGATAATACAAAAGCCCTAAAGCGGGCTTTTGAAAAACTAAAGGCAGCTGGAATGCTGCCTTACTGTCTAAGCTTTTATTACTCAGCGTGAGCAGTAACGTAATCGATAGCTGCTTGAACTGTAGTGATCTTCTCAGCTTCTTCGTCTGGGATCTCAGTGTCAAACTCTTCTTCAAGAGCCATTACTAGTTCTACAGTGTCTAGTGAATCAGCGCCTAAATCATCAACAAATGATGCTTCTGCTTTAACTTCTTCTGCTTGAACACCTAGTTGCTCTACGATGATTTTTTGAACACGTTCTTGGATGTTGCTCATTCTTATTTCCTTAATTAAAAAACGCTTTGCGTTATTTTTCAGATTGCGGCGTAGTTTACGCTGCAAAATTTTATGATTCAAGATTCATTTCCATTTTTATTATCTGGTCGAACCTCACAAATCAAAAACTAACCTTTTATCGCCTACTTTCACCGCAATTTCAACCCTAAATTAAACAATTTCGCCGAAATTGCGATAAGCGTTTGGCTTAGATCATGTACATGCCGCCATTTACATGCAAAGTTTCGCCTGTTACGTAAGCAGCAGCGTCAGATGCTAAATAAGCCACAGCCGCTGCAATTTCGTTCGGCTGACCTAAACGGTTTGCCGGCACGTTAGCAAGCGTTGCTGCTTTTTGCTCGTCAGTTAGCTCATCTGTCATATCAGTTTGAATAAAACCAGGTGCAACTACGTTAACCGTAATACCGCGAGAAGCTACTTCACGTGCCATTGATTTAGAAAAACCAATCACACCTGCTTTTGCCGCAGCATAGTTTGCTTGACCTGCATTACCCATAGTACCAACAACAGAACCTACGTTAATAATACGACCCTTTTTCTTTTTCATCATTGGACGTAATACCGCTTTTGATAAACGGAAGATTGACGATAAGTTGGTGCTGATAATGTCATCCCATTCACTGTCTTTCATGCGCATTAACAGATTATCACGTGTGATACCGGCATTATTTACAAGTACATCAATATCGCCTAAATCAGCTTTAATCGCAGCTAATGTTGTTTCAATTGATTCAGCGTCTGTTACGTTAAGTGCATAACCTTTACCGTTTTCACCTAAATAATCACTGATATTGGCCGCACCACCTTCGCTAGTTGCCGTACCTGCAACCGTCGCACCAAGTGATACAAGCGTTTCAGCAATTGATTTACCAATACCACGACTCGCGCCGGTTACTAGTACAACCTTACCTTCTAAAGAGAATAAGTTACTCATAAAATGTTCCAATAATTAGGCGTTTAACACGCTAGAAATAGAGTTCAAATCATTAACTGCTTCGCAGCTAACGCTTTTATCAATACGTTTTGCAAGACCAGTCAATACTTTGCCTGGGCCAAATTCATAAGTTGTTGTTAAGCCATCTTGCGCTAGTTTTTGTACAGTTTCAGTCCAACGTACTGGGCTATATAGCTGGCGTACAAGTGCATCTTGAATTGCTTCACTTGCAGTTTCAGTAGCTACATCAACATTATTAATTACTGAGATTTCAGGTGTATTAAATGTAATTGCTGCTAAATCTTCAGCTAGCTTATCAGCTGCTGGCTTCATTAATGCACAGTGAGACGGCACGCTTACCGCAAGCGGTAATGCACGCTTTGCACCTGCTTCTTTACATAATTCTCCGGCACGCTCTACCGCTGCTTTTTGGCCTGCAATTACCACTTGACCAGGTGAATTAAAGTTAACTGGAGACACTACTTCACCTTGAGCTGCATCAACACATGCTTTTGCAATCGCATCATCAGCAAGGCCAATAATTGCGTACATTGCGCCTGTTCCAGCTGGAACCGCTTCTTGCATGTAAATACCACGTTTTTCAACCAGTTTTACTGCTTCAGCAAGTGAAATCACACCAGCACAAACCAGTGCAGAGTATTCACCTAAGCTATGACCTGCCATAGCACTTGGCTTTTCACCACCGTTAGCAAGATAATGACGATAAATTGCAACACTTGACGTTAATAACGCAGGCTGAGTGCGGTGTGTTTCGTTAAGTGATTCTGCAGGACCTTCTAGCACTAATGCAGCAAGGTCATAGCCCAGTGCATCGCTTGCTTCACTGAAAGTAGCTTTTACTACTTCTGATTCAGCTAATAATTCAGCCAACATGCCCACAGATTGTGAGCCTTGACCAGGAAATAAAATCGCTGTGTTATTTGACATAGTTTTCTTCTTCTATAACAAAACAAAACCAGCAGGTGCTGGTTATAAAAATTCTTTAAGTGGAAAAAATGCGCTTACTTATTGCAGGGTGAACAAAATGAATCTTTGTCCACATTTTCAAGGTCCAATTGTTGGCCTTTGAGTGCTGCAAAACGGGCTTCAATTTTTTCAGGAAGTTGCTTTTCAACTTCTCTCACGGCTTCGTTAATCGCTGCTAAAAATGCAGGCGATTTTGCATTACCGTGACTTTTAACCACAATACCGCGTAATCCTACCAAACTTGCACCGTTATACTGGTCGGGGTTCATCTTTTTATAGAGCTTTTTTAGCACTGGAAACATTAAAAGTGCCGCTGCACGATAAAAAATACTTTTCTTAAGGGTTTTGTTCAGCTTATGAATGATCATTTTAGCGATACCCTCGCAGGTTTTTAGTGCGATATTGCCCACAAAACCATCACACACAATAACATCGGCCTTACCTTTAAAAATGTCTGTGCCTTCGCAGTAACCAATGTAATTTATAGCGTCAGATTGCTCAAAAATTTCTGCTGCACGTTTTATATCATCATGGCCTTTTATTACTTCAGCGCCAATATTAAGTAAACCTACTGTCGGGTTTTTTATGCCTTGTGACTGTTCGGCCACCACGCTGCCCATTAAAGCAAATTCAAATAATGTTTCAGGATCAGCAGTAACGTTGGCACCTAAGTCAAGTAGGTATACTGGTTTTGGCTTTTCTGTTGGCACAGAGCTAATAAGTGCCGGACGGCTAATACCTGGCAGCATTTTCAAAATGCAGTAAGCCATTGCGAATAAAGCGCCTGTATTGCCAGCAGATACACATGCTTGTGCCTCACCTGATTTAACTAAATCAAGGGCCTTTCGCATGGAAGAATCTTTTTTTGAACGTAATGCCGTAGCAGGTTTGTCGTCGTTATTAACAACTTCACTACAATGTTTGATATGTAATCGAGGATGTTGCAGTGCGTCGAGCTTTTCAAGCTCAGTGCGAATAAGTGTTTCGTTACCACATAAAATCAGGGTGATATTATCGTGCAAATTAACAGCTTCAATTGCTGCTGGCAACGAAGAACGGGGGCCGTAATCGCCCCCCATTATATCTAACGCTATGGTTAGATTAGACATCAAAATAGCTCGATTAAGAAACTACTTTTTCGCCTTTGTAGTAACCGTCTGCAGTTACGTGGTGACGACGGTGAGTTTCACCTGATACTGGATCAACAGTTAGAGTTGGACCATTGATCGCATCGTGTGAACGACGCATACCACGCTTAGAGCGAGACTTCTTGCTTTTTTGTACAGCCATTGCCTTATCTCCTAAGAATCTTTCTTAAGTTGTTTCAAAATTTCAAATGGATTTGGTTTGTCATCTTCTGCTTTTATTTCACCAAAGCTCAATGGCTTTTCTGAAAATCTGCAATGAGACTCTTCATGCATCGGTACTATTGGGATGGCTAACATTAACTCGTCTTCAACAAGTTGATGCAAGTTAATCTCACCTTCCTCATCCATCTCTACAACGTCATAACATGACGGTAGATGCTCAGATGACTTACCTATACCTATTGGCGAATAAGCAAAGTCTAGTTCCAAATCCAACCCTAACTCTTCATTACAGCGCTGACAAACTGTAGTAATGTTGGCTTTGGCTTGGCCTTCGACAACACTGATACCTTGTTCATCTTTTCTGAAATGAATCTTAACTTCGACCTCACCCTCGCTCCTAACAACTACTTCGAGTAATCGAGGAAGTTGTTCAAACAACACAACACCGTCATAACTGACCTGTTTTTGTGCTGTTCTTACCGGATCAAGCGTGATCGGAATCTTCACCTTTTGCATAGGGGCTGCATCATATAGATTGTTAGACTTATAGTCAAAATAAAATTCAACTTTCCTTTGCATTTAGGGCAATTGAATCCTATTCTGCGCAAAAAGTAAGTATTCGTTGAAAATTATCATGAAAACCCCGTTTATTTTAGCGTCAAGTTCACCGTTTCGAAAATCAATTTTAAAAAAAATATTGCCGCAATTTGATGCATTTTCACCAGACATTGATGAAAGCGCCAAAACGAATGAAGCGCCAATTGAATTAGTCGAAAGATTAGCTATCGAAAAAGCAAAAACAGCCACGCAATTTTACCAACAAGGTACTGTGGTTGGTTCGGATCAAGTTGCCCATTTTGGTGAACAGATATTAGGTAAACCACATACGCGAGAAAAAGCGATTGAACAGCTAAAACTTTTTTCTGGGCAAAAAGTGCAATTTATAACCTCATTAGCGGTTTTTGATATCGCATTAGATAAGATTCAAGTAACTCATGATATTACGGATGTGTATTTTAGAGAGTTAACGCAAAGCCAAATTGAGAATTATATCGATATAGAGCAACCATTAAACTGTGCTGGCAGTTTTAAATCTGAGGGCTTGGGAATTGTTCTTTTTGATAAAATTGTGGGTGAGGACCCAAACAGTTTAGTGGGCCTTCCTTTAATCAAGCTAACATCGTTATTACATGAATTTGATATTGACCCACTTAATCTAAATGTTGATTAATTTAAAACAAGTCAACTAGCTGCTCAAACTGATCAATAATCGCGATTGGTTTAAGTGGCTTTAATTGGCTAACAGGGTGAGCGCCAAAGCTTACACCAACTGATGTTGCCTTAGCATTGTTTGCCATCGCTAAGTCCATCGTTGTATCGCCTACCATCACGGCTTTATCGATTGCGATATTAAGTTCATCACAAATCTCTAAAATCATTTCAGGCGATGGCTTTGATGCGCACTCACAGGCTGTTCGTGTTGCTTTAAAAAAGTCACTCAACTGAGTTTCGGCCATTAATCGGTTTAAACCATTGCGGCTTTTACCAGTGGCGACAGCTAATGTGTACCCTTTTGCTGTTAAGGCGGTTAAACACTCTTTAACATGTGGAAATAGTAATGCAGGTGTATCGTCTTCCGATACATAAACGTCTTTATAACTTTGTGCGAGTTCAAACGCCATTGCAGGGTTTTTAAAAAGAGTATCGATAGCAACATCGAGACTTAAACCGATAATTTGACGAATTTCCCCATCACTAGGCCTTTGTAATTGGTGACGATCTGCCACCAATTTAACCATATTAACAATTTTAGGCACGGTATCCATTAAAGTACCGTCCCAATCAAAAATGATTAATTGTTTGTTATTCATTGGCTATCTTCACGAAGTGTCTTCAAGCAATTTTTTAAATTACCATCTAACGGTGCTTCAACGCGCATAGACTCTTCCGTTTTAGGATGAACAAAGGTTAAGTCATGAGCATGTAAGAAAAGACGGTTTAAGCCCTTTTTCTTCATTTCACTGTCAAACTCAGCCACACCATATTTATCATCACATGCTATTGGATGGCCTTTACATTGTGTGTGAACACGAATTTGGTGCGTTCGACCCGTGACAGGTGAAGCTTGTACTAATGTTGCAAATTGACCAAAGCGCTCTAATACACGAAAACGCGTTTGGCTTGGTTTGCCTTCTGCTTCATCAACACGCACGACACGCTCACCTGATTGCAGTGTATTTTTACGAAGTGGCTCGGTAACATTTTTAACTTTGCTTGCCCAGCTACCTGTAACTAGCGCCCAATAATTTTTCTCCATGGTCTTTTCGCGAAGTTGCTCGTGTAAACCACGTAAAATTGAGCGTTTTTTTGATACCAGCAAACAACCTGATGTATCACGGTCTAAACGATGCACTAACTCAAGGTTACGCTCTTCTGGACGAATACTACGTAGCGCCTCAATTAGGCCATAACTTAAGCCACTGCCACCATGCACTGCCATGCCAGAAGGTTTATTAATGACCATCAAGTATTTATCTTCAAACAGAATGGCGTCTTCAAGCTTATTGATTTTATCGAGATTTTTAGGCACAAACTCTTGTTTTTCAGCAACTTTGATTGGCGGAATACGTACCATATCGCCCGCTTTCAGTTTGTATATCGGTTTAATGCGCTTTTTATTTACGCGCACTTCACCTTTTCGCAAAATGCGATAAATGGCACTCTTAGGCACACCCTTTAAAAAGGTAATTAAAAAGTTATCAATTCGTTGGCCATCATTGCCTTCATCGATATCAACAAATTGGACCTGATTTTTTTGCTGTTCTGACATTGCCTAATCACTGATTTGAGTAATAATTTAGTTGCGAAGCGTCCATATTTAATGGGATAATCGCGTTCGAAATTGAACCTTTGAGAGCAAAAATTCCGCTCCAACAGTCAATTTGGTGTTTTATTAGCCAAAGCTAACGATGAAACACGCTTTAAGACGCAGATCATACAGGTCTCTGACAGCTTTCAAAAGCTTTTAACGATCTTAAAGCGCATGTAGTGGCCCCCTGAAGCAATGAGTGTACTAGATTGTGACCCGGAAAAGCCCCATCAAACTAAGCTAATAAACGTATTTTAAAAGATAAAATACGAGATTTACGACCAAACGTCGTTCAGAATATATTTAAATGAATTTTTGTGCTGGGCTAACGCTATGCCGAGCACCTGCCGCAAGGCTTTAACAGAAACTCGGAGTAATACTCCACCCAGACAGCCCAGTCGTGAGACTGCACAATTTCGTGGGTGTCTGAACAAGTATGGTTGTTGATCTCTACTACTATTATAGAGTTTAACAATATGAAACGTATGCTGATCAATGCAACGCAACAAGAAGAAATGCGCGTTGCACTGGTTGATGGACAGCGCTTGTATGATTTAGATATCGAAAGCCCTGGCCATGAACAAAAAAAAGCAAATATCTACAAAGGTAAAATTACTCGCGTAGAACCTTCTCTAGAAGCAGCTTTTGTTGACTATGGCGCAGAACGTCATGGTTTCTTACCTCTTAAAGAAATTGCCCGCAGTTATTTCCCTGATGGTTATACCTTCAACGGTCGTCCAAACATTAAAGATGTTGTTAAAGAAGGCCAAGAAGTAATCGTACAAGTTGATAAAGAAGAGCGCGGCCAAAAAGGCGCTGCACTTACTACCTTTATAAGTGTTGCTGGTAGTTACTTAGTATTAATGCCTAACAACCCTCGTGCTGGCGGTATTTCTCGCCGTATCGAAGGTGATGAACGTACTGAATTAAAAGAAGCATTATCACGTTTAGAATTACCAAAAGGTATGGGGTTAATTGTACGTACAGCAGGTGTTGGTAAATCGTTCGAAGAACTTGAATATGATCTACGTGCACTACTTGTACATTGGGATGCCATCAAAAAAGCATCTGAAAGCGGCCCTGCTCCGTTTTTAATTCACCAAGAAAGTAATGTAATTTTCCGCGCTATTCGCGATTATTTACGTCGTGATATTGGTGAAATTCTGATTGATAAGCAGCGCGTATTCGATGAAGCAAAAGCACACATTGAGCGTTTTCGCCCTGACTTCATTAACCGTGTAAAACTATACACAGGTGATGCACCATTATTTACTCACTATCAAATTGAAAGCCAAATTGAATCTGCTTTCCAACGTGAAGTGCGTTTGCCATCAGGTGGCTCAATTGTAATTGACCCAACAGAAGCATTAACTTCAATCGATATCAACTCGTCTAAAGCAACAAAAGGCGGTGATATTGAAGAAACAGCATTAAATACAAACTTAGAAGCAGCAGACGAAATTGCACGCCAACTTCGTTTACGTGACCTTGGTGGTTTAGTTGTTATCGATTTCATCGATATGACTCCTCCGCGTCACCAACGCGCTGTAGAAAATCGTTTGAAAGATGCAGTAAAACCTGACCGTGCACGTGTTCAAATTGGCAAAATCTCACGATTTGGCCTACTTGAAATGTCGCGTCAGCGTCTTCGCCCGTCATTAGGTGAAGCAAGCCAAGGCACCTGCCCTCGCTGTAATGGTCAAGGTACTGTTCGTTCTAATGAATCATTAGCGCTATCGATTCTTCGCCTATTAGAAGAAGAAGCAATTAAAGACAACACTTCGCAAGTAAACGCTCAGGTACCAGTACCTGTAGCTACCTACTTACTTAACGAAAAACGTAAGAGTGTTCGTCGTATTGAGAAACGTCATGGCTGTCATGTTGTGATTATTCCTAATCCGCACTTAGAAACACCACATTATGAAGTGTTACGTTTAAAGAAAGACGAAACAATTGAAACGGTAAGCTTTGATCAAGTTCAAGCGCCAGAAGTTAAAATTGAAACCATTATTCATGCTGAAAAAGCAGTAAAAGAGCAACCTGTACTTCAAGGTGTTGTAGTTCCAAGTGAACCAGCGCCAGTTAAAAAAGAAGTTAAAGAAGGCTTATTTACAAAAATTGCTAAATGGTTTGGTAGCTTATTCGCAACAGAAGAGCCAGAAAAGCCTGTTAAAAAGCGTGGTGGACGTCGTAACAACCAACGTGGTAATGACAACCGTCGCCGTAATCAACGCAAACCAAACAACCGTAACAAGCAAACGGCTAATGAGCAAAATGAACAACGTGAGCAACGTGACGAAAAACGTAATTCGAAAGAGAATAACAACCGTCGTCGCCGCAATAATCGTTCTAATGCGCCAAAAGTCGAAAAAGAACAACTGCCTGTTGAAGTAGCTGAAACCGAGCAACCGGTTAAAGTTAAAGAGCGTCGTCAAAGAAGAAATATGCGTAAAAAAGTACGCATTGAAACAACCAATGACACAGCTGTAGTTGATACAACGAGTGTAACGGAAGTGACAAGCGAAACATCAACAAAACCTGTTGAAACAACTAAAGCGCATAACAAACCTGCTAAAGCGAAAAAACCAGCACCTTTAGCTGAAGAAGCGCCAAAGCAAGTAGAAGTTGCAACAGAAGAGTTAGTAACTGAAAAGGTTGTTGATAACGCGAGTGATGCAAAACCTGTAGCAGTTGCTTCTGCTGTAAGAGAAGATGAAACAACAGTGCAAGCGGTAGAAAATGATGCAACTGAAGAGACATCTTCTGATGCGGAAAAAGAAACTCGTACACGCTCTCGTCGTTCGCCACGTCACCTACGTGCAGCAGGACAACGCCGTAAGAAGCCAAGTGATAACAAATCTGAAGTCGAAATCGAAACAACTGAATCACCAGGTTTTGTACCAGTAGCTGATCAAGCAATGGCTGAAGAGGAGCTAAAAGACGATAAAGTGTCTTTAGCGCAACCAGAAAAAGAAGCTGTGATCGAAGAGCAAGCAGTAGAAGCACCGGAAATTAGTCAATCAGTTGTTTCAGAGACACTAGCCCCTGATACTGAGCAAGATAATGCGCAAGACATCGCAGCTGTAGTTGAGCCAGTTTCTGAAGCAGACACAGCTGAAAACACTGAAGCTAACGATGTTGATTCAGTAGAGCCGAGCGTTATTGAAGAAGTTGCCAAAACGCCAGCGCCAGAATTAACCCCTGAGCCAGTTGCAGATGTTTTAGTGGAAGCAGCACAAATTGAAGAAGTGGCAGTTGAAGCACCAACAGTTGATAACATTGTCGGCACTGAAAATGACAAAGCTGAAATTTCTGCTGAAGATACTAAGCCAACACCGAATGGTACAGTATACGCTCATGCAAGTGCACCGATGACGAAGGCAACAGGTGCAGCACTTACAGAAGGCTTTATCATGCCAACAGCAATGGCCCATGATGAACGTCTAGTACCTGTGGCAAGTGCTATGCGCCCAGGCAGCATTAACCCTGTGGGTAGAGCAAGTGCGCCAATGGCAAAAACAGTTTAATCTTAAGTTGTAACTAAAAGAGCCGCTAAATGCGGCTCTTTTTTTGTTTCAAATCGAGTAAATCAAGAAGGTCGATAAATCTAAATTTGACGCTTTTAAACAAAAACCAATTAATTTTCTTCAAAAAAACGTTCTAATTGATCCTTCAAGTTTGGCGGTATACCTTTAATGGTCAACGTATCATTGTATTTATCATAAAAAACACGTTCACCTAAATGCTTGCGCTCAAAACTAACACTTACACCACTGCCCTGACCTGAAAATTTAACCATTGAAGTGACTGTTTTCTTATCTACTGGAAATGATTCTTCAAGATCGTAAGCCTGCTCTTTATAAAAACTATCAAAGCTCACACTTTCATCGCGACTAATGGTATTTGATAATTGAGAAACATCTGCGTCACTGCCTGTTGCGACACAATCAGAACAGTAATCAAACACTTGTTTGCGTAAATCGTCTTTTTCTGATTTATCAAACTGTCTGTCAGATAAATAATCCTCTACAGCTGAAAGCATAGCCTGAGATTGCTGTCTTGCATCAATACCCTCTTCACAGCCTAAGAAGTCTAAAAAGAAATCAGCTACTTTTCTACCAGCGCGCCCTTTAATAAAGGAAATGTAACGATTATCTTCAAGCGCTGTCGCCATACCATTGAGATCGATACGCGCCGCTAATTGCATTTTAGCAATATCTAAATGACGCGATGAGGTTAAATCTAACTCTTGGTTAATTGAGTAATGCTCTTTAACATTTACAAGCGCAATCATGACATAATCATCTGCCACAAAACGGTAGTGACAAAAAATTAAGTAGCCGGTTTCGTTGAAGGCATATTTATTAAGCTCTTCTTTTAAAACCTCTGCTGCTTGCTCAGTTAAATGATAAAAATGCATGTCACCTTGACGGTAACTTTGAATACATGAACTCACCACGCCATTTTTTTCAGGGCTGAAACCACAAAAACCTTTGCCTGGTTTTCCGTTATAAGCATGATGTAGCTGTTCAATAAAAATGTTTACTTTGTCATTTACTGGCATTTCATCATTGCGTAGATGAATTTCAACGATTTCGTCTTTTTTGTCTACATAGTGAACGACGAGTCTTTCTACTTGCACTGTCATCTTTGTTTTTCACGCCTCAAATGTTAAAATATGAGTAATTTTATAAAATTAGAACTTAATTGATGCCTATCTTATCAAAATATTCAGACCAGCAAGTAGAAAATCTTGTAGATGACCTTTTAAAAACCCTTGTAGCACATAAAGCGCCACTCGATTTAAGCTTAATGTGTTTAGGAAATACACTTTCTCATATTATTAATGAAAAAGTGCCTGCTGCACAACGACAAGCACTGATCGACAACTTTACACAAGCCTTAAAAGACTCTGTAAAGTAACGCTATGAATTTGTCATCACAACAGGCGTTTTCTTCAAAAGCAGCAAAGCTGTTAAGTTGGGGTCATTGGTTTACCTTTGCAAATATATTATTTGCGCTCGTGGTGAGCAGTCTGTATTTAATTTCAGATCCGCTACCAATGACACTCTCAGGTAAAGCCTTTTTAATTTTTAATTGGCTTGGCCATATCAGCTTTTTAACGTTTTTATGTTTTGTGCTGACAATTTTCCCGCTCAGTTTAGTGTTTCCCTACCCCCGCCATATTCGTGGTATGGCGGCGGTTATAGCCACTTTTACAATGTCACTTTTAGCGCTTGATGCTTATGTGTATTTCCAATTGGGATATCACCTTTCACCTCAAGTCTTTGAGCAAATCGTCTCATTAATAAGTGATACTATTTCGACAAACCCAACGTTGTCCTTGTTTGTCGCAGGCGGCATTATTTTTGTCATTTTGTTTTTCGAACTTATCGCTAGTAACTTTACATGGCGCCACCTAACCGAGTTAAGACAAAAGCCTTTTCGCCGTTATATTTCACCGATTTTTATTTTTGCATTTGTAGCAAGTCATTTAATTCACATTTGGGCTGATGCAAACGTTAAACTCGATATTACAAAGCAAGATAATGTGTTACCTCTGTCTTACCCGACAACGGCAAAAAGCCTGCTAGCTCGATATCAACTTGTTGATTTAGAAGAATACAAAGAAGCGCAAAGTGTCGATTTTGCGAATGATAAAGTTACTTACGTAGCCCCTTCAGAGGCGCTTTCTTGTAAAGCAATGGATAGCAAAGCGCTGGTGTACGTTTTTAACTCTGAAGAATTACTAAACACGTATTTACAAAAACACGTGTTGAACCCTATTGAAAACTTTTATCAGCCTGCCAATAAACAAGAATCGCTGTTTAATCTGATCTATGGTTTGCCAAGTTATTATCAAAAAACGATTCGCACCCAAGGTATTTTACCTGCATGGAGTAATACTGTAAGGGCATCGTTTATCAACTTGCCTCGTCTAGCAGAAGATGTTGATGGGAATTTAACCATATTTTATATTAAGTCAGATGATGATTTAAACAAAGCGATTGGACAAAAAGCTGATTATGCTTATGCGGTTACAGATAATAGTGAAAGTGCTTGGCACAAATCCACACTATACACTAGCGAATCACTGCTACCAGCAACCATTACAACACCTCAAGATGTTATCACCAGTGTTTTAGCAACAACATTCGCTTGCCAAAGTACCAGCAAATTTACGCTAGGCAATAACTTATTTAATGAAAATGAAACCGGTGTAAATATAAGTGGAAACACCCTATTAATTTATAAAAAAGATAAACTGACACTGCTGACCTCCGATGGAAAGCACGAAACAATTTCTGCTCAACAAGGCTTTGTAATAGAGAGCCAACTGGAAGTACCTTTCTTGGTAGAAAGCCTTAAAAAACTCAAGCAATTTGAGCAATAGCCATTCCCTTTCTATACTCTAGTAGATGACAGGATGTCACTAGAGTATAGAAGGAACTCCAATGAAATATCTCGCTACCCTTACGTTTATTCCCTTAATAGCTTTATCCGCACCTGATTATTACCAATGTACTTCAGAGCAAGGAACAACATTCAGTCAATTTCCTTGCAAAGCTGAACTAAACCAAGAAAAACGCTCGTTTTCCCCTGTAAATACATCATCCAAACCGTTTGCAAATAAAAATACCCTAACTGAATTTACTACTAATCAGAGGGTTAACGCTTTTGATAGCAAAATTAAAGGTGTGTTAAATAAAATAAGCTCCCTCAAACAAGAACGCTTTCTTGAGTTAGAAAAGCTGAACAGTCAACTTCTTCAAACAATGAATAGTGATGAAAAAAAGGCGCTTCAAAAGGAAGTAAAAGAAGAACGAAAACGCATTAAAGAAAGCTACAAAGAGCGTCTTTCCCTTGAAAAAGACAAGCTAAGCCAGCTTCGAATGGAGCGTGCTGAGTTAAAAAAATAAAGCCACAAAACGTGGCTTATTTATTTTTATATAAACTCAGCAAAATTTAAATAAATGCAGGCTTTATTCTAGCTAGCAGTTTAAGTGATGCCTCAT
>NZ_JBFKMX010000048.1:0-25685 GCF_041629635.1 Pseudoalteromonas sp.
AATAATATTCATTAAGTAAGCCACTTAACTGTAAAACAATAAATTTCAAGAACAAAAAAAGGAGCCGAGGCTCCTTTCTTAGAATCAAATTGATTAGCGACGTAGGCCAAGCTCTTTGATTAGCGCAGTGTAACGCGGAGCGTCTTTACGCTTTAGGGTGTTAAGTAGCGTTAAAATCACACCCTGACTTAATAGGCTTGGCTTTTATCAATTTATAAGTGCGTTACGGCTAAGATTCATTAAGTAAGCCACTTAACTGTAAAACAATAAATTTCAGGCACAAAAAAAGGAGCCGAGGCTCCTTTCTTAGAATCAAATTGATTAGCGACGTAGGCCAAGCTCTTTGATTAGCGCAGTGTAACGCTCAACGTCTTTACGCTTTAAGTAGTCAAGTAGGTTACGACGCTGACTTACTTTGCGAAGAAGACCACGACGTGAGTGGAAATCATGCTTGTGATCTGCGAAGTGACCTTGAAGCTTGTTGATGTCGAAAGTTAAAAGAGCAACTTGTACTTCTGGTGAACCTGTGTCGCCTTCAGAACGTGCGAATTTAGCTACGATTTCAGCTTTTTGTTGAATGCTTAGCATTTTAGACTCCAAAATTTAGTGAGTTAATTAAATTACTTTAGCCGATCACTAATTCAGCCAAAGCAAATAAGCTGGCGTATTCTACCAGCATTTTAAATTACTACAATAACTTTATTTGCTTTCGACTGGCTGCGTATTCGACAGGCCACGCTTAGATTTAAGCTGCCCATCACTATTACGCTCACCAATTCCAATAAAGCGATTGTCGCTTTTTCGCATCACCTTAAACTCACCATCCGGTAAGTTTGGCATGGTTGCCGCCTGCCCGTGGCTAAATGCTTTCGCTTGGCCATCCGTTACCAATACTTCGGTCATGCCATGTAACGCTGTATCCATTGGTAATAATAATGGATCAAGCTTTTCGCTTGGCGTGATGTCGTTTGCTTTTGCGTCATCAAGAACCGCTTGCAATTCATCAAGCGTCATCATTTGCTCGGCAGGATAATGACCAACGGCACTGCGATGCAGCATAATCACATGCGCGCCACAGCCTAGTTTTTCACCTAAATCGTCTACAATCGTTCGGATATACGTGCCTTTGCTAACATGCGCGGTCATTTGAATTTCGTTATTGTCAAAATCAACTTCGTCTAAGGTTAAACTAAACACATTAATTTTGCGACATTTACGCGGTACTTCAATACCTTGACGCGCATAGTAATACAGTGGTTTACCTTCGAACTTAAGTGCCGAATACATTGATGGGTATTGGTCTGATTCACCTTCGAATGACTTTACCGCATCAATTAACTGCTGCTCAGTGATATTTACTGGCTTAGTTTCAACAACGTCACCATCTGAGTCAGAGGTGTCTGTACGCACGCCTAATTTGGCACGTACCACATACGTTTTATCTGTATCTAGCAGGAACTGCGAAAACTTAGTCGCTTCACCAAAGCAAATTGGCAACATACCAGTTGCCAGAGGATCAAGCGCACCGGTATGACCCGCTTTTTGTGCAAAATAAATGCCTTTGGCAATTTGCAGCGCTTTGCTTGATGAAATACCCGTAGGCTTGTTTAACAGTAAAATGCCGTCAATTGCACGGCCTTTTTGTCTGCGCCCCATTAGTCTTCTTTGTCCTCTGGAGCTGCATCGCCACGCTTTTCATTATCGTCACGGATCACTTTATCCACGAGATTTGAAATGCGCATACCTTCCAATAGTGAGGTATCCATTACAAACTTAATTTCAGGTACGATACGCGCGCGAATGCGTTTACCAAGCAGAGAGCGAACAAAGCCCTGTGCTTCACCTAAAATTTTCATAATCAGTTTTGATTTTTCTTCGTCATGATCACTTAGTGTTGTGACAAACACTTTGGCATAAGATAAATCACGTGATACTTCAACCGCACTTACGGTGATCATGCCTAAACGTGGATCTTTAATTTCACGTTGTAAAATTAGTGCCACTTCTTTTTGGATCTGTTGACCCACTCTATCGGTACGAGAAAATTCTCTCATAAACTTTTCTTAATCCTCAGACATACTATTTGAGAAAAATAGCATAAAGGGGGCATAAAGCCCCCAATGAATTATCTAATTATTGAAACGTGAATTACAGAGAACGCTGAACTTCAACAATTTCAAATACTTCGATCTGGTCACCAACTTTTACGTCGTTGTAGTTCTTAACACCGATACCACATTCCATACCGTTACGAACTTCTTGAACGTCATCTTTAAAGCGGCGTAGTGATTCAAGTTCACCTTCGTAGATAACAACGTTATCACGTAGAACACGAATTGGGTTATTGCGCTTAACAAGACCTTCAGTAACCATACAACCAGCGATTGCACCAATCTTAGGTGACTTAAACACGTCACGTACCTCAGCAAGACCAATGATCTCTTGCTTGAATTCTGGTGCAAGCATACCTGACATTGCTTGCTTAACTTCATCGATTAGATCGTAAATTACGCTGTAGTAACGTAAATCTAGGTTTTCGCTATCGATTACTTTACGAGCAGAAACATCCGCACGTACGTTAAAGCCAACAACAATTGCGTTTGACGCTGCAGCTAGTGTTGCATCAGTTTCAGTGATACCACCTACACCTGTACCTACAATCTTCACTTTAACTTCATCAGTTGAAAGCTTAACAAGTGCATCAGAGATAGCTTCTACTGAACCTTGTACGTCAGCTTTAAGTACCACGTTCACTTCAGACACATCACCTTCGGTCATGTTAGAGAACATGTTCTCAAGCTTCGCTTTCTGTTGACGTGCAAGTTTAACATCGCGGAATTTACCTTGACGGTAAAGTGCAACTTCACGTGCTTTACGCTCGTCTTTAACTACTGTTGCTTCGTCACCAGCAGCAGGTACACCTGATAGACCTAAAATCTCAACAGGGATTGACGGACCCGCTTCTTTGATGTCTTTACCATCTTCGTCTTTCATTGCACGAACACGGCCGTACTCTAAACCACAAAGAACGATATCGCCTTGTTTAAGCGTACCTGATTGAACAAGTACAGATGCAACTGGACCACGACCTTTATCAAGACGAGATTCAATTACAACACCTGATGCCATACCATCATGAACAGCTGTTAGTTCTAGTAGTTCAGCTTGCATTAGAATTGCTTCTAATAACTCATCAACACCTGTACCTACCTTTGCAGAGATGTGCACAAACTGTACATCGCCACCCCAATCTTCTGGGATTACATCGTGCTGTGAAAGTTCGTTTTTAACGCGATCTGGATCCGCACCTTCTTTATCAATCTTGTTCACTGCAACAATCAGTGGTACTTCAGCCGCTTTTGCGTGCTGTACCGCTTCGATTGTTTGTGGCATTACACCATCGTCTGCTGCAACCACAAGTACTACGATATCTGTTGCTTTCGCACCACGAGCACGCATTGACGTAAATGCTGCGTGTCCAGGAGTATCGAGGAACGTGATCATACCGTTATCAGTTTCTACGTGGTATGCACCAATGTGCTGTGTAATACCACCTGCTTCACCACTTGCTACGTTCTTAGAACGGATGTAATCAAGTGTTGATGTTTTACCATGGTCAACGTGACCCATAACAGTAACAACTGGTGCACGTGGCGCTTGCTCACCTTCTGCACCACGGTCTGAAAGTACTTTCTCTTCCAGCTCGTTTTCTTTAACAAGTACCACTTTGTGACCCATTTCTTCAGCAACTAATGATGCTGTTTCTTGGTCAAGTACTTGGTTAATTGTTACCATTTCGCCCATTTTCATCATGGTCTTGATAACTTCAGTACCTTTAACTGCCATACGTGAAGCAAGTTCAGAAACCGTGATTGTTTCGCTGATACGAACGTCACGTGTTACTTCTTGAGTAGGCTTTTGGAAACCGTGTTGCAGTGACTGAGGTGCTTTAAGCTTGCCTTTTTTAGCAGCCTTACCTTTACCGCGAACAACTACTTCTTCTTCTTTGCCTTTTTTCTTCTTCTTACCTGCGCGACGAGCTGACTGCTCTTCTTTCATGTCAGATTCGTCTTCAGCTAAACGTGCAGCTTGTGAAGATGTGCTGTGGTAATCAGCAGTCTCTTCGCGACGCTTACGCTCTTCTTCTTCCGCTTTCCAACGCGCTTCGTTTTCTTCAGCAAGACGCTTAGCTTCTTCTTCAGCTCGCTTAGCTTCTTCTTCCACTTTGCGCTTCGCTACTTCTTCTGCTTCACGCTTAAGACGTTCTTCTTCCGCTTTTTCTTCAGCAGTTAGTTTTGGTGCTGGCGCTTCAGCTGGTTTTGCTTTTGCTTCAGTAGCTGCTTTTTGCTTAGCCTCTTCTTTTGCTTTTTGCTCAGCTTCTTGCTTCGCTTTAAGTTCAGCTTCTTGCTTTGCTTTTAACTCTGCTTCTTGCTGTGTTTTTTGCTCAGCTTCAATACGTGCTTGCTCTGCTGCTTGCTCTGCTGCTTGCTCTTCAAGTGCACTCTTCTTCACGTAAGTGCGCTTTTTACGTACTTCAACTTGTACAGATTTCGCTTTACCCGAACCGCTTGGCACGCTTAATGTGCTTTTGCTTTTACGTTGTAGCGTCATGCGCGTTGGCGCGCTTGTGCCTTCGCCACCATGTGCACGACTTAAATGATCTAATAACTGATTCTTTTCATCTTCAGTAACTTGATCTGACGGAGATTTCTCAATTCCAGCGTCTTTAAACTGTTGTACTAGCTTATCAACAGTTGTACCTATGTCGCTGGCGAGTTTATCAATACTTACTTCTGCCATTATTTACTTTACCTCCGTCAATAATTATTCGTCGCCAAACCAGCAAATGTTACGTGCAGCCATAATTAGCTCACCCGCTTGTTCTTCGCTTAGTTCAGTAATGTCTACAAGTTCGTCCACACCTTGCTCTGCAAGATCTTCAAGGGTAACTACACCTTTGCTCGCCATTACAAATGCGAGGTGACGATCTAAGCCCTCTAGGCCTAGTAAGTCTTCTGCAGGTTCTGCACCTTCTAAAGACTCTTCTGTTTTAAGTGCTTGCGTAGTTAATGCCGCTTTAGCACGTTCGCGTAGTTCTTCCACTGTCGCTTCATCTAGACCTTGAATCTCAAGGAATTCAGCAACAGGTACGTAGGCAACCTCTTCAAGTGAAGAGAAACCTTCTTGAATTAAGAACTGAGCGAAGTCTTCATCAATATCCAGACCTTCAGTGAATAATGAGATCAGCTTGTCTGACTCTTCTTCATTTTTCTTCTGCATATCTTCAACAGTCATCACGTTTAATTCCCAACCAGTTAGTTGGCTTGCTAAACGTACATTTTGACCATTACGACCAATCGCTTGCGCTAGGTTATCGGCTTCTACTGCGATATCCATTGAACGCGAATCTTCATCAACAACAATTGACGCTACTTCTGCAGGTGCCATTGCGTTAATTACATATTGCGCTGGGTTATCATCGTAAAGCACGATATCAATACGTTCGTTTGATAGCTCAGTTGATACGGCTTGTACACGTGCACCACGCATACCCACACACGCACCTACTGGATCAATACGCTTGTCATTTGACTTAACCGCAATCTTTGCACGCGAACCAGGATCACGCGCAGCTGATTTGATTTCAATCATCTCTTCACCAATTTCTGGTACTTCGATGCGGAAAAGCTCAATAAGCATGTCAGGCTTAGAACGTGTCACAAATAATTGTGCACCACGTGCTTCAGGCTTAACTGAATATAATAAACCACGTACACGGTCACCTGGGCGGTGATTTTCGCGTGGTAGCATATCATCACGGTAAATAACCGCTTCTGCGTTATTACCTAAATCAAGTACGATTGCATCACGTGTTGCTTTTTTAACAACACCTGTGATCATCTCACCTTCTTGATCTTTGTATGCTTCTACAACAAGTGCGCGCTCAGCTTCACGTACCTTTTGTACGATTACTTGCTTCGCAGTTTGCGTTGTAATACGGTCAAATTTAACTGACTCAATTTGTTCTTCAACAAAATCACCAAGCTGGATTTCTGGTTCATCAATCTGCGCAGCTTCTAGTGTAATTTCACGGAATGGGTGCTCTAAACTACCGTCTTCTTGAGGTTCTACTACCATCCAACGACGGAAAGTGTCGTACTCACCAGTTTTCTGGTTAATACTTACACGTACATCAATATCACCTTCGTGCTTTTTCTTTGTCGCTGTCGCTAGTGCGAACTCTAGTGCTTCAAAAATTTTATCTCGTGGTACTGCTTTTTCATTCGAAACAGCTTCTGCCACCAAAAGTATTTCTTTTGCCATCTTCTTGCCTCGCTTGCCCTATTCCTTTCGCACGATTAAAACTTAGCGATGATGTTCGCTTTTTCAACATTCGATAGCATGATCATAAAATCAGCACCATCGATGTTAAGCGTAATCATATCGCCATTAACCTGAGTTAAGTCACCTTTAAAATTACGGCGACCGTCTTGTGGAAGCTTGGTACGTAAACGTACTTCCTCACCTGTAGCTTTAACAAAGTGTTCTGGTTTAAATAATGGTCTGTCAATGCCCGGAGAAGAAACTTCCAAGTTATATTCATTCGTTATCGGATCTTCAACGTCTAAGATAGCGCTAATTTGTCTGCTGACATCGGCACAGTTATCTACATTAACGCCGTTTTCATGATCGATATACACGCGCAGCGTCGAATTGCGGCCCGCTTGCGCTAACTCTAAGCCCAATAATTCAAAGCCCATATCCTCAATGGTAGGCTCAAACATCGCTATTAAATCTTGTTCGAGTTTAGTCACAACATCTCTCCATACAAACAAAAAAAGGGCTTATGCCCCAACTTCTAGCGTTTCAGATACAACAACGCCCCGAACCAAGCGGGGCGTCACATCAAAAACTAATCTGTGTGGCCGTCGGCCAAGCTTGGTGCGGGTCGAAAACCACATTAGGCAAATACACTTTGCCTAAACGCAAAACGCGCATTAAGTAATGCGCGCAAGTTACTAAAGTAACAGGGTGTTGGTTGCGGGAGCCGGATTTGAACCGACGACCTTCGGGTTATGAGCCCGACGAGCTACCAGGCTGCTCCATCCCGCGCCAATCAAGTAAAGTTTAATGTCGTTTACCTTCGACAGTGACATTAGTAAAGAAAGTTTGTAATTCAAACTATCTCTGATTAGCCACATTTACTTGTGAGACGCGCTGAGCGCGACCAAAAATATGCAGAGGATTATAAGCCCCTATAAGGCAATAAGCAACCTCTTATCAAGCTTTTATTGTTGCGATAATGTTAAATAAAAAACAATTAAAAAAATCATTAAATTCACAAAAAGCCATTTCAGCCGAGGTACACTCGCGCCCCCATGAAAAGACAATACGTAAAGACACCAATATTACGCAGCAGCATATAAAACATTAGATGTCGTGCGTTTGGGTGATTTTGCGTGCTTCTACACTTTTCAGGGAAACTAAATATCATTAAAAAAGCACTTCTTCCAGCATTAGCACTTGGTTTTAGCACAGCTGCAGTTGCAGACACATGTGAAGGCTTTGGTCCGCAAACACCACGTGACATTGATAACCTACTTGGCGAAAACAAAGTAGTATTCAGCAAAGCGCCAGCAAAAGAACAAATTAATTTATGTAATATCCACTTCCATTAAAATGCCAAACAAGCGCGTCTAATAGGTTCAACCCAAAGCGCTTTGTTATTTGTTGTCGTTTCCTTAACTTAGCCCACTGGGCCTACAAAGCGAAGCCGCAGTAAAAATGCTTTGGACTTGAACAGTGTTTAGGCCGCAAAGGTCAACACGCTCCAGAAATCTTTACTTACATTTAAATCGTTAAGGGTAATTTAATTCCTCTTTTTTCTGCTTGACTTAATACCCATTCCAAACGACTCTATGGTTTCTTTAAATAAAATTTATTTTAACCAATGAACTCAATTAACTCGCTACAAGTATGGAACACATGGCAGACCAATATGGTCAATGCCCTACTTCGTCGTACTTAACGCGGTTAAATGTATTAACCGCAGGTAAAAGCGGTTAGTCTCTCCCCCTCACTTCTTTTATCTGCCAAACTTAGGAACGTTATTATGCCTGTAAAGGTATCGTATTTTTTTGTCGTGCTAATTTGGTCAACCACACCGCTTGGCATTGTCTGGAGCAGCGACTCTATTCCACCAACCATGTCGGTATTTTTACGCATGTTAATCGCGCTTGTGCTTGGCGCATTTGTGATGGCAATTGCGAATATCCGTCTACCTTGGCATGGCAGAGCGATAAAATTATACGCTTATTCTGCACTGGGGATTTATGGCGGTATGATGCTGAGTTATTTCGCTGCGCAATCAGTGCCTTCAGGCGTTATTTCACTGGTATTTGGCCTTGCGCCTATTTTATCTGGGTTACTGGCGCAGCGTATTTTAAATGAAGCCAAGTTCAGCAAAATAAAAGTAATCGCACTAGTGATGTCGGTATTTGGTTTAGCACTGGTATGTAAAGATCAACTGTTTGGTAAATCGGTATTTAATGTTGGCCTTTTGTGCGTGCTTGCTGCGGTATGCTGTTTTAGTTTAAGTGGCGTAATGGTTAAAACCGTAAAATTGGCAATTCACCCAATGGCAACCACCTTTGGTGCATTGGTACTTGTAACACCACTCTTTTTTATCACTTGGTTATTAGTTGATGGCAGTTTTAATCCGAGTTTATGGAGTGAGCGTGCTATTGGCTCGATTATTTACCTTGGCGTTTTTGGTTCATTGCTTGGCTTTTTGGCGTATTTTCACGTACTGCAAAAGTTAGATGCCAGCACGGTTGCGCTTATCACGTTAATAACTCCGGGGTTTGCTATTGCGCTTGGTACATTACTAAATAATGAATCGTTGTCAGTGTCGTTAGTGGTAGGTGCAGCGATTATTCTAATCAGCCTTGGCTTATTTCAATTTGGCGATAAACTACTTAAAACCAAAAAAAGAAGTGCTTTAGGCTATGAGTAAAACTTTATACATCACTGGCGCTGGCGTAAGTAGCGCCAGTGGTATTCCAACATTTCGCGGTGAAGATGGCTACTGGACTATCGGCAGTAATAATTACACACCACAAGAAATGGCCACCCGCGCCATGTATCAACACAATCCTGCCGAGTTTTTAGCTTGGTATTACAAACGTTTTGTGACCTACCGAAACCATGGTCCCAATGGCACGCACTTTTGGCTTGCCGATAAAAATCTGATCACCCAAAACATTGATGGCCTTGATGGCAAAGCGGGTAATCAAAATTACATTTCAATTCATGGCCGTATTGATGAAGTAACTTCCTTTCATGAACAAGGGCCTGTGGTTGAGCGTTTTATAGCGCCATGGCATGAAGTAGACGAGCAAAATCTTAAAGCGTCGTTACTCGATATTTTTAAAATTTCAAAACACGGGCCTGAGCTTAATGTGTCATTAAAACCTTATGTTTTACTGTTTGATGAGTTTTATACCGAGCTTTACCAAATCAGTGAGGCACAAGAGCGCATGTTTCAGGCTGATAAAATGGTGTTTATGGGTACATCATTTAGCGTCAACATTACCCAAATGGCGCTCGAAATTGCTCGCCAAAATCAAATTCCTATTGAGATTGTTGACCCAAATCCAACCCATGTAATGCATAACGATGTCACTTATCACCAAATGACCGCGCTTGAATACATCGAAAAAATCGCTTAGCGATTTCGGGCTACTGCATTTTTAACGGTTTCAAATGGCACGCTATCGTACACCGCATACCCTGCCATTTTCGACGCCTTTACTTTAGTGAATACAGGCTGTGTTAGGCCTGTTAAAAACCGCGCTGCAAGGGTATCGCTTAGTGCAAATCCTTGCCCATTAAGTGCAATATCTAACGGTGCTAAATAATCGTTAATTTGGCTTTCAACTACCTGTTTTTGCGTATCAATGTAATTCAACTTAGCAAATTGCCCACGGCACACACTGCAATGACCACACTGCTGTGGCGCACCTTGGTCATCGAAATAGCGTGCTAAATTGTAGCTTAAACAGGTGTCTAACTGAAAATAGCGCAGCATGGTATTAATACGCGCCACTTCACTTTTTTCATTGTTTAAAAAATACGTGGCTAACTGCGATACCAACTCAGAGTTTTCAAGCTGCGATGCATCAACTTGATAAACATCGATAAGCTGTTTGCTTTCAAGCTCGATATCACCTTGCTCATGTAAATACTCAAGTGCCGATAACACCCGCGAACGCTCAAGCTCCGATTGCAACGCAAATTCGTTTACATCAATACTGCCCCACTTTTTCTTAAAATCGGTCGCATCAAAAAGCTGATTTAAAAAGGTTTGGCGTTCGCTATTAAACTTAGTCAAAATTGCAGCACGATCTAACTTAAAATAATAACGATACTCGGCAAAGTAACTGTATTTTGGCACCAATACTCCAAGTAACTCGCACTGCACTAACAGGGTTTTTAAAGTGAGTTGGCGAATATTGGTAAATTGCGACAATGCATAAATTTGGCACTGCCACTGGTTATCCTCGGTATTTTCACGAATATCTGCAAAAAATCGCTCTAAACTCGCTTGCTCTGGTGTGTCGCCATAAACAAAGTTTTCAAGCGTAGTGACATCATCTAAATTACCCAAAACAAAACAGTTGGATGGCAACCCATCGCGCCCTGCTCGGCCTATTTCTTGTGAATAGTTTTCGATTGATTTAGGTAAATCGTAATGCACCACAAAGCGAATATCACTTTTATCTATACCCATACCGAAGGCAATCGTCGCAACGACTACTTGGTTATTGCTTTGCATAAACTGGTTTTGTAATTGCTGGCGTACATCACTGCCAAGCCCTGCATGATAGGCCACCGCATTCACGCCAGCTTGCCTTAATTTTTCCGCAACTCTTTCAGCCGTTTGTTGCAGCGTCACATACACAATGCCACAGCCATTTTGCGAGCGTACTAGCTCAATTAATTGCGACTCTTTTTGCCCTACAAGCGCAGGAATAACCGATAAATCTAAGTTTTGCCTGTAAAAGCCTGTTTGCACAATATGTGTCTCGTTGATGGCGAACTTGTTAGCCATATCAAGTTTCACTTTTTTGGTTGCTGTTGCGGTGAGTAGCAATACCAAAGGAATCTTCAAGTCTTCGCGGTACTGAGGTAATTTTAAATAATCAGGCCTAAAGTTATGGCCCCATTCAGAAATACAATGGGCCTCATCAACCACCAGCATTGAAATAGCAACCGAGTTAATAAACTGTCGAAAGCGCTCGTTTTTAAAACGCTCTACCGAGACCATTAAAATCTTAATCTCACCTTGCCTTACGCGGTTAACCACATCGAAGTAGCTGTCTTTATCAAGGCTTGAATCTAAACTAGCTGCTTTGATGCCTTTGCTATTTAGAAAGTCCACCTGATCTTTCATCAACGCAAGGAGCGGCGACACCACTAAGGTTAAATGCGGTAATAGAAGCGCTGTGAGCTGATAACACAATGACTTACCTGAGCCAGTAGGGAAAACAGCCAAGCTTGAATGACCATTCAGTAACTGCGCAATGGTTTGCCCTTGCCCTTCACGAAATTCATCAAAATTAAAATGGTGTTTAAGGGCTTGTTGCAATTGTGTTTGATTCATTTCGGCTCACTAATAATTGATATTGGATGACAGGTGCAAATTCATCGCAAAATCATATTTTGAAAGGTAAAACTTTACTACAATCCCCTTCTTTGGGCTAATACAGAATAGAAAATGACGCTTACGGAACAAGAAAAACAAACAATCGCAATTGTTGATAAACAACTAGATGCTTATAACAACCGCGATATTGATGCATTTGCTGCGACTTACCATGATGATGTTGAAATTCATGCGTTTCCTGGCGGATTACAATACCAAGGAAAAGACGAACTAATTAAACGCTATGGCGCTAAATTTGCGTCGCTGGTTTATTTAAATGCCACTTCCCTAAGCCGTATTGTAAATGGCAATTTTTTAGTAGATAAAGAGCGTGCTTGCAGCGCATCAAATAATCCAGAAAACATAGATAACGATGTTGTGGTGATTGCCACCTACCAAATTGAAAACGGTTTAATAAAACGCGTAACTTTTATGCGAGACTAATACCAATTTTATTAATCATTTGAGCATTCTAGCGAGTTAAATGACCCATAAACAGCGTTTTAAAATTCTAAAGTAGAACAACTACATGTCGAATTATAAGCCTTGTTTCTGAGCCATTTCTCTGTCGCAATAAATAATCAGCTAATTAATGTAATTGGTATAACAAAAATAAAACTGCAATGTGAGTGAAAATTATGAATCGGTTATTTATGGTGTGTTTGGGCGGTAAAGTCACAGGCTGTAATATTGAAATGCATGATATTCGCTTTGTTATTGGCGAAAGTATTGAGCACACATTTACAACGCTTAAGCAGCAGTGGTGCGGTGATAAAGCCAATGTTCACATGGATAGTTATTGTGAAATCAAGCATGTTGATGGCTTTGATATTACCTTAACGCAGCAACAGTCAGAGTCAAAGCAGAGGTTATACTTTGTCAACTTAGGCGCTTATTATCCTGAGCATATTATGGAGCAGCATAGCTTTGAATTAATTGTTGCCAATTCGCCAGAGCAAGCAAAACAAATCGCGCTCAGTCGTGCACCTACACAACTGCAAAAAACTCACAAAGACCGATTAATGGAAGTTGACGACCTACTGCCCATTGATTTGGTAGACGGTTATTTTATTCAATTAACCTACTCAGGCAAAAGCCAAGATATAAAACCAGCCTGGTTTGGCTACCACCCACTATAACTACAACTATTTTCGTAATAAAGAGCTATTATTGCGATTAAGGCAAAAATAAACTTTCAACTTACCTTAATTTCACCTCATTGTTTTGTATTAATTATGCTAAAACCAGACAAATGTCCTGTTACAAAAACCATAAACCATTGAAATATAGCCATTAACATCCATTTACACTACAAAAGCCAGTGCTAAGCAAGTGTTCCTCTTACTTATAACTTTTTGCTATTAAGTTATTCGTTTTTAATAATTTATTTATTTACATTTCACATTAAGTTAACAATAGATCCCGTTTGGGGTACAGAATACAACAATGATAAAAATTCTAGGGGAAACCATGAATAATAATAAATTACTAAAGAGAAGTGTATTAGCAACGCTAATACCACTTGCGATAAGCGCTAATGCAAATACACTGGCAGAGCCAACACAACTTGCCGAAGTAAAAGCAAAACTAGTTGGACAAACGCAATTATCAACACAGTTCATCATTAAGTATAAAAACCAAGGATCAGCGATAGCTGAGTTTGACCATCAGGCCGAACAGCACGCATTCGTGCCACGCGATTCTGCACAATCATTTGTTGCTAACTTCAAAACAAAACTAAACAAGCAATCTCGCTATGTACGCCCAATGGCACTTGAAGGTCTTCACGTAGTAAAAGTAGATGGCAAATTATCTGCAGAAGAAACACAGCAATACATGGAAGAAATGCTTGCCTCAGGTGATATTGAATACATCGAAATCGACCAAATGTTAAAGCCATTTGCAACACCAAGCGATCCACAATATTCAAACCAATGGCACTATTTCGAATCTGCGGGCGGTTTAAACCTACCTGCAGCTTGGGATAAAGCAACAGGTGCTGGTGTAACAGTTGCAGTACTCGATACAGGCTACCGCCCACATGCTGATTTGAGCGCTAACCTGCTACCTGGTTACGATATGATCTCTAACACATTTGTGGCAAACGATGGTGGCGGTCGTGACAGCGATGCACGCGACCCTGGTGATGCAACAACTAGAGGTGAATGTGGTACAGACAGTTCAGGTCAACCGGTACCAAGTGCTGATCAAAATTCAAGCTGGCACGGTACTCACGTAGCAGGTACGGTTGCTGCGGTTGCTAACAATGGCGAAGGTGTTGTTGGTGTTGCTTACGGCGCTAAAGTGGTGCCAGTTCGTGTACTTGGTAAATGTGGTGGTTTAACTTCAGATATTGCTGACGGTATCATTTGGGCATCTGGCGGTTCAGTGTCAGGTACTACAACAAATGCGAACCCTGCATCAGTAATTAACATGAGCTTAGGTGGTTCAGGTGCATGTAGTGCAACAACTCAGGCAGCCATTAATACTGCGCGTTCAAATGGCGCGGTGGTAGTCATTGCCGCAGGTAACGACAATGACAACTCTGCAAATTACAACCCAGGTAACTGTTCAGGCGTTGTAAACGTAGCATCTGTTGGTCGTAACGGTGGCCGTGCATACTATTCTAACTATGGTGCAAACATCGATGTTGCAGCGCCAGGTGGTGCACAAACTTTTGCTAACGACCCAGAAGGTGTGTTGTCTACTTACAACTCGGGTTCGAAAGGTCCAGCTAGCGACAGCTATGCCTATTCGCAAGGTACATCAATGGCTGCGCCGCATGTTGCTGGCGTTGCTGCGCTAATTAAGCAAGCTAAACCAACAGCAACACCTGATGAAATTGAGCAAATCTTAAAATCAACGACGCGTTCATTCCCAGCAACGTGTACAAACTGTGGTACGGGTATTGTTGATGCCCTAGCCGCTGTAAACTCAGCATCAGGTGGCACAACAACACCGCCGACAGGTGATAATGTTCTACAAGATAAAGTTGCCAAAACAGGTCTTTCTGGAGCGAAAGGTGCACAGTCATTCTTTACAATGGAAGTACCATCGGGTGCAACTAAAGTAACCTTCACCTTAGCTGGCGGCTCGGGTGACGCGGATCTTTATGTACGTTCTGGTAGCAAGCCAACTACCTCAAGCTATGACTGTCGTTCTTGGAATTCAGGCAATGGCGAGACCTGTTCAATTGATAATCCAACAGCAGGCACGTATCACGTAATGCTAAATGCCTACAGCGCTTTCTCAGGTGCATCACTTACCGGTGATATTACATCCTCATCTACTGGTGGTTCAACGGGTGGCGGTGGTTCTGTAGAAAATGTTTCTGCTAGCCGTGGTGCATGGGCTCGTTACACGATCGATGTACCTGCAGGCATGTCTAGTTTTACAGTAACACTTGCTGGCGGCACTGGCGATGCGGATCTTTACATTCGTAATGGTAGCCAACCTACGACATCAGCTTATGACTGTCGTTCTTGGAATAATGGTAATACTGAAACATGTACTATCACTAACCCTGGTGCTGGCAAATGGCATATTGGTGCATATGCTTACAGCGCATTCTCAGGCGTAACTGTTGATGCTAAGTACAAGCCATAATTTGATCACTCTCTGAAGACAAACAAAAGGCCGCAATTGCGGCCTTTTTTATATCTTAGTTTTACCTGCTAGTTAGCGAACCACTTCGCCCCAAAGGTCATATTCATCTGAATGCTTAATTTCAACATTCACAATATCACCTGGTTTTACATTAAATTCTTCATTTAAGTAAACTAAGCCATCAATTTCAGGTGCATCTGCGTAAGTTCGGCCAATCGCACCCTCTTCGTCAACTTCATCGATAAGTACTTGCATGGTTTGACCAACACGTTTTGCAAGGCGCGCTTTACTGATTGCTTGCTGCTTGATCATAAAGCGCTCAAAACGATCCTGCTTAACATCTTCAGGTACTTGGCCTTCAATTTCATTGGCTTTTGCACCTTCAACAGGTGAGTATTTAAAACAGCCAACACGGTCAAGTTGCGCTTCTTCAAGCCAATCTAACAGAATTTGGAAATCTTCTTCTGTTTCACCTGGGAAACCAACAATAAAGGTTGAGCGGATGACAAGCTCTGGGCACAGCTCACGCCATTTTTTAATGCGATCTAAGGTGCGCTCAGCCTGACCTGGACGCTTCATTAGTTTAAGCACTTTAGGGCTTGCATGTTGAAATGGAATATCTAGGTAAGGCAATAACTTACCTTCTGCCATTAGTGGGATCACATTATCCACATGCGGGTACGGATAAACGTAATGTAAACGCACCCAAATACCTAGTTTGTTAAGTGCCTGACACAAATTAAGCATATCGCTTTTCACAGGCATGCCGTTCCAAAAGCCCGTTTTGTGTTTCACATCAACACCGTAAGCACTGGTATCTTGACTGATTACTAATAGCTCTTTTACGCCAGCTTGTTTTAAACGCTCAGCTTCTGATAATACATCACCAATTGGGCGCGAATCTAAATCACCACGCATTGATGGGATGATGCAGAAAGTACAGCGGTGATTACAACCTTCCGATATTTTTAAATAAGCGTAGTGCTTCGGTGTTAACTTAACACCTTGATCAGGAATTAAACTGGTGAACGGGTTCGCTTTTGGTTTTGATGTGTACTCATGTACATGCTCCATCACATTTTCATATGAATGCGGGCCTGTAATACCTAGAACGTTTGGATGTACTTCACGAATTTCATCTTCGCGCGCGCCTAAACAGCCCGTTACGATTACTTTGCCGTTTTCTTTTAACGCTTCACCAATGGTATCAAGTGATTCTTGTACCGCGCTGTCGATAAAGCCACACGTATTTACAATCACTACGTCTGAATCATGGTAGCTATTGACCACTTCATAACCTTCGGTACGAAGCTGAGTAAGAATACGCTCAGAATCAACTAAGTTCTTAGGACAGCCCAAAGATACGAAACCGACCTTAGAGCCTTTATCGGCAGATTGCGACTGCGTATTCTCTTGTGCCGCAATGGTTTTTTTAGCCGTTTCTAGTGTCGTGGTTTTGTTTGGATCAAATTGTTCGACTGTCATAAAGCCCCTAGTCAGTAAACACGAAATTTAAGGGCCGGAATTATACAGTAAGATTTAGACTATTTCAGCTTTTCTCAGCAATTGATACCCACAATTGTCACTTGGTCTTTACCTTCATGTTTTGACTGGTAAAGTGCAATGTCAGATTGTTTAATTTCCTTTTCAAAATCGACTTCCTGCATTGGTTCGCATAATTTAATTCCTACACTGACAGTGATGGAGATGAACTCTTCTGATCCAAGTTCAATTTTAAGCTCTCTAATACCATTAATAAGACGCTGAGAAAGTTTTTCAATATCTGACTTATTTTCAACAGCAACTGTAAACGCAAACTCTTCTCCACCGTAACGGCATAAGGCATCATCAGCTCTAAAAAAGTGTGACAAAAAGTAAGCTAATTTTTTAAGAACTTTATCGCCGACATCATGACCAAAATTATCATTTAACTGCTTAAAGTCGTCTATGTCCAATAAACCAAAAGCGATATGAATTTTCCTTCGATTGCATGATTTCACTAATCGTTTTGTATGATCGATAAAATATCTGCGATTGGGAATATTCGTTAATGGGTCAAAAAATGCTATTGTTTCTAACTTAGCTTTGGCTTTTTGTAATTCAATCGTTCTTTCTCCAACAAGCTTCTCCAAATCTCGTTTAAGCGCTTTTAAATCTTGATTCCTCTTTTCAAGCTGCTCTAAATGAAACTTTTGTTCTGAAATATCACGTTCAATAGCAGCAAAGTGTGTCACTTCGTCATATTTATTTTTCAGAGGAATGATATTCATTTCTATCCAATATGGTCTACCATTGACATCATAATTAAGTAAAGTTTCACTAATTGGCTCATAGCGTTTTAATGCAGAATAAATTCGCGACTTTGATTCTTGATCTGTTAAAGCTCCCTGTAACAGTCTCGGTGTTTCTCCTAAAATACTTTCTTGCTTATATCCTGTTAACTTTTCAAAAGCACGATTGACATAGATTATTTTGGGGCCTGTTGGGTAATCGATATCATTTGCTTCTGTCACGATTACAATGTCTTGAGTATTTTCGACAATATCCTGAAATGAAAATAGCTTTTTAGAGTCAGAGATATCGTTAAATGTTACAACAATAAAAGTATTATCTTGTCCCGGTTCACCTTCATAGTATGCATTTAGCATAAACCAACTAATACCGTCGTTTGAGCTATCAATGACACCTATTACTTCGTTCTCTAATCGCTCTTTTGTGCGCTTAACCTTATTTACTGGGTAGTCCTCAACAAGCATTTTTTTACCTGCATCATCGATAAAGTTCCATTGCGGATCAAAGGCATCCTTGCCAACAATTTGGTCGTAAGTTAATCGTAACAATCTAAGAGCTGTAGGGTTAGCATAAGCAATTGATGTATCCCATCGGTGTATAACAACACCAATGTGCGCATGCTCAAGCAAACTCTTTAAATTTAGATCCTTTATGTCGGTCATTTACAAACTCTTGTTGCACCATATCCCATTTTCAAGTCTAGTACATAGTGTGAAAGCTGCTTAGCACTAGCTCAGCAAGCTATCAACTCCAATTTCGTAATTTTAAAAAACAGGTAATGGTGCGACAGGATGTAAACAATGCTTTAACTATTTAATGTTTGCCACACTACTTTACCCAACTTGCTAATTTACTTAAAAGTACCTGTTTATCAATTGGCTTCGTCATATAATCATCCATGCCCGCAGCTAAGCATTTTTCTTGATCACCTCGCATAGCATTAGCTGTCATAGCAATAATGGGAATAGTAGCGGCTGCACTTCCAGCCTTACCCGCTTTTATTTTTGTTGCGGTTGCATAACCATCCATTTCAGGCATTTGGCAATCCATAAAAATGACTGCAAACTTATCTGCAGCATTTTCGATATTGAGGGCTTCTAATGCATCAAAACCATTAGATGCAACATCGGCCGTTAAACCCAAGTTTTTCAGCAAACTTAATGCGACGATTTGATTTACAGGGTTATCCTCAACAAGCAAAACATGAGTCCCATTAAAGAACTGCTCTGTTGGCTTTGTCTTATCGCCAGTTTGCAATGGTGGCAATTGGTCATTTTCATTCTGTGTGAGTTGCATTAAATTTGAAATGGCAGCTATTAAACGCGTTGAGGTAACCGGTTTAAATATATGAGAATCTATCCCTATCAGTTGATAATCCTGTTGCGCTATTGTTTCATTAAACGGCACCATTAAAATAATTTTGGATTTTGCCTTTTTAATGCTTCTTCGGTCTTCTTTGCTCAGCTTATCAAATAAGACTTGATCCACTAATAAAATATCAAACCTGCTGGGTGAAGTTGAAAATTTATTGACCAATATTTCCAAGCAATTACACACTTCGACTTGAGCTGAAAGTGAAATCAACTGTCGTTCAATCACTTTACAGCATTCATGACTAACGCTTGCAACTAAAACGGCTAGATCACAATAACGAGGCAAATTTACTAATGAGGGTGGCTGCATCGTTTGTTTCACCAAACAACGTATTTTAAAACAACTTCCTTTACCTAATTGACTGGTCACTGTCACATCACCATGAAGTAACTTACATAGCTTGCGAGTTATGCTTAGACCAAGACCGGTACCACCATACTTTCGTGTCGTTGATGCATCTCCTTGACTAAACGCCTCAAATAACGATAACAGTTTGTCAGTTGAGATCCCGATGCCTGTATCACTAATTTCACACTTAAACAAAAGGAAACCATTTTGCGAACTATCACGCAATTCAGCACGAATAATAATTTGACCTGACTCGGTGAATTTAACTGCATTACTTAATATGTTAGTCAGTATTTGCCGGATCCTTCCTGGATCTGAGTTAACGTGACTAATCTTTATCGCACTGATATCCAGGATGAGATCAACATTTTTCTGCTGTGCATCTAAAGCTACTGATTCAGCAAGTTTTTCGATTAAATCCCGTATATCAAAATCAATGTACTCAAGTTCAAGTCTGTCTGCTTCTATTTTAGAAAAATCAAGAATATCGTTAATCAAGGTCAATAGAGACTTGGCGCTAGAACAGGCAATATTAAGACGATGCGTTTGTTCAGTTGTCAGCTCGCTTTCTTTTAGTAATTGCAGCATGCCAAGCACACCGTTCATAGGTGTACGAATTTCATGACTCATATTCGCTAAAAATTCTGATTTTAACTTAGTGGCGGCTTCTGCTTTTTGTAACGCTTCTTTTAGTTCATTGGCTTGTTGCGCAAGTGATGCTGTTTTTTCAGCTACTTGTTCTTCCAGTGTGATTACGAACTGTTTTTGTCTCGCTATTTCATTTTGTTGTAAGCGTGTTCGCAAATAAATAACAAAGAAAATTAAACTTAAAATGATGATGGAATAAATAACATAAGCCCACCAGCTCTTAAAAGGCGATGGCGATACATGGAGGTTAATTGATAGCTCATTTTCATGCCATTTACCTGAGCTGTTAGAAGCTCTAACACGTAACGTATAATCACCACCATCTAAATTAGTGAATGCTGCTGAATTATTGTTGCCAAGTTCAATCCAATTATCATCGTACCCTTCTAATTTATAGGCATATTGGCTTTTATTTGGTGCACTAAAGTCAAGCACAGAGAATTCAAATGAGACAAAATAATCTTGGTAGGATAAGTCGATATCGGTGACATACGAATAAGGTGTTGCGAGCTTTTGACGCTCACCCATTTTACTGAAGCCTGTAAGCACCACATTCGGTGATTTGGTTTTTTTGTCTCCAAAATCTGTACTGAAATATTCAACCCCACGTTGACTACTGGTAAATAAGGTATCGTTTGCCCCAACAACTAAACTATTGGCATAGTAGTTTGAGCCTAAAATGCCTTCTCGCCCGTCGTAATTAATCACCTCACCCGAGTTCGGGTTGAGTTTTGAGATACCTTTATTGGTAGTGAGCCATAAGTTGCCATTTTCATCATCAACAACCGCTCTGATAAGTGATGTAGGCAATCCATTTAATTCGCTAAATCGCTGAAATTTTTGGCTTTGAGGTAGGTAGCGATTTAACCCTTTTTGTGTGGCTATCCAAATATCGCCGTTTTTTGCTTGGTAAATATCTTGTACGATGCTGCCAAGTAAACTAGATTCGTCAGAGCCCTCCATTTTAAACACACGAAAACGTTGCTGTTTTGGAAGCCATAGACTTATACCTGCCCCCGTTCCTACCCACATATTGTGTGCGTTATCGTAAAAAAGCTTTAAAACTTCTGGGTGAGATAATCCATGTTGATGATTTAAATGCTCAAATGTTTTTGTCTTTGTGTTGTAAAGGTAAACGCCATTTTTGTAGGTGCCAATCCAAAGGTTTCCTAGTTTGTCAAAAGCAAGCGAACGTAATTCACGAAATTCCTGATAATTTGCTGCTGTTTTAGGGTACTGAATAATTTCAACCTGTTTGTTCTCAAGATTAATTTTAGCAAGCCCCTGATCTTGCGCTAACCATAGTATTTCGCGGTCTTGTTTTAACAAAATAGGCTTTTCAACTGCACCACTATTTATAAGGCCGTTTTCTTTTGTAAAGATCGGTTCGAAAAGGTTTTCTAACATTTGGGCACGAACATGCCATTTAAATAACGCAGAAGAAGAGGAAGCAATCACGATATCGCCATTCTCATCGACTAAAAGCCCATTAGGCGAAGCCAGTTTAGGACTATTAATGGATTTAAACTTACGTTGTGGCGTTAACTTAAAAATGCCATGCACTTCGTTAGTAATCCAAATCACACCATACGAATCTTCAAAAATAATGCGAAAGCCATTGCTGTAGCCTAAATTGAGCTTCTCTAACGACTCGATACTATTATCATATCGATAAATACCAGACGCTGTAACGAACCAAATATAACCATCGCGGTCTTCAATCATCGAATTAACTTGGCCAAGTGGTTGTTTTTCAGCGCTTAATATTGGTGTAAATACCCCTGTATTCGCCTCAAACATAAACGGGCCTTGTTGTGTTGCTACATAGAAGGTGTTTTTCTTAGAGATTAAAATACTTCTTATTTCGTTAGCATCTGTCGGAGTTTTATTAGCTGGATCTGGATAAAAATGCGAAAACGTTTTGGTATTTTTATTAAATCGGTTCAAACCATAACTTGTTGCTAGCCACAAGTGCGTATCGTCTGCGTCCGCAATATCCCAAATGCGATTGTGCGATAAACTTGTATCGCCGCCGTCAGTTTTCGTGATGGATTCAAACTGGTTATTCCCTAAGTACTTATTAAGCCCTTTATCGTAGGTACCAAGCCAAACCGTACCTGTTTGATCATGCAGTAGCGACTGAATACGATTTGATGAAATTGAGTTGGTTTCTGAATCGCTATGGATAAAGTTTTCAAAACGACCCGTTTTGGGATTATATAAATTTGCGCCCCCACCCCATGTGCCAATCCAAATATTGCCTTGCTGATCGAGCATTAAATTACCGGCATCGTTGTGTGATAAACCGTTCTCACTCATTTTATCAAATTCAAATAGCACGACTTTTCGACCATCAAATCGCATCACCCCGTTTTCAGCAGTGCCAAACCACAAAAAGCCTTGTGAGTCTTGAATAATGGAATAAATTTCAGAGGAAACAAAACCATCTTCTGCAGTTAATTTTTTAACAGAATACTCGTTAATCAGTGAGGAAGTTTGGCCACTAGAAAAGGCACTATTTGCAACAGACGCAAATAATGTAAAAGTCAGCCAGTAGATTATTAACCTGATGGTTTTTCCCATTTAAATATCGAATATATTCAGTTCCTTATATCAATAATAGTCGCTAAATATTAATCTTGTAGGTCATGCCCATGTTAATTTTAAAATTATTGAATTAATTCTCCATAAAATATAAAAAGGCAGCCTAAGCTGCCTTTTTATAGTGAAATAACTAATTCTAACCACCAACCTGAATTTTAATTTGCGGTAACTTAACCCCAGGTACTGTCGTACTCGCCATTTTCAAAGAGCCATTGGATAAATACTCTAGATTGATCGGCTCGCCTACTTCAACTTGCCATAAAGCATTAGGTTTTTCAGCACTTGCAACTGCAACACCATTAACGCTTGTTATAACATCGCCTCGTTTCAAACCAAGGCTAGCCCCCATACCCAGTTTAGAAATTGACACGACTTCAAAACCAGCTACTTTTTTACTGGGTTTTACTAGCATACCTAAATCGGCATAGCTTTTTGCTGGTATAGTACGGGTTAAACCTAAAGATGACACACCACTGTTATGTGCTTCAATTAATTGAACTGCAATTAACGTATCTATCACTTCTTCTTTCAGTTGTTTAGTAACTAGTTGTGAAGCCACAAAATGATTGGACTCTGCCGCCACAAATTGACTTGAACATGCTAACAGCGCTAATAAAAAAACCTTTTTAGTAAATAACTTCATATTTATCCTCACTTAATCCGTTCACTATTGGCTAATTACAATCCATCGGCTCAGTTTTCCACACGAGTGGAAACCAAGTATCTCGTGTTCGTAAATGGCTGCTTTGGAGCGCTAATTTGCCCACAATAAAATAACGTGTATTAGGCTCAAGCTTCATGGTCATCGGAATATCCTCTTCATGACCATTCCACAGATCATTATTAAGGCGAAAAGCAATCTGTTGCTGCTCAGCACTATTGAAAGTACGTCTTCGAATATTTTTATTGATTCCTAAACTTCGGACAGGCGTACCATTTATTTTGGCAAAGTCTAATGCCTGTAACGTGCCTAAACCTTTGGGCATTTTTGTAATGTCTAGCACAACAGCACTACACCCAGCACTTTCAGTGTGTGATTGATTCTCAGATATTTCATCGCCAACACTAATTGTGACACTGGGTACGGAGATTGCTGGTAACACCACAGACACCTTACGCTCTTCGCCATTGCTTAATAATGTTAAAGAAAGCGATTTTTCAGGTGTGATATCCCAAAGTGTATTGATATCGTCGAATTGCCTTGAATGGGTAAATATCTCTGAAGAGCGTTTCCGGTTTTTTGGCTGAATATTCCAAAGTGACGTAAAGTCCCACTCTTTTTTAAGGCGCTGAATTGAAACACGATTGATATGCGTAATAATGTCGCCAACCTGCAACGCTTGCTCTGCTGCTATACTGCCTTCAATTACCTTAAGCACTTTAAAGCCTGTTGGCTCACTCATAAAATCAAGTTCAACCCCTAAATCTGCGTAACGTTTGGCAGGAATTGTGAAACTATAATTGGCATTGTCTAATGCATCAGATTTAACACTTTTTGCTAAAGACAAGAACGTCGCAGAAATATCATTTTCAAGCTGAGTTAACAGTTGTTCGGATTGTTCAGTAAGCGAATAAGTATTTGCACTTGCAAACGCATTTTGTTGCCATGCAATTGCCGCAATACTTAATAATAAATATCCGTACTTTTTCATTTTTAAGCCTTCCTTATATCTGATTATTTACAGAAAACTGTTCAATTTCTTTTAGCAATGCTTGTCTTGATTGCCATAACTGGAGAATTTGCTGCTCACTTTGATTTTCGAGATATGCCTGCTGCAATTTGTTATCGAGTTGGTTAATTAGGTAATCAATTTTTGCTAGCTGAATATCGTATGCATTTTCACTTGAACGCATATTTTCGAGCTGCAAATATAATTGTTCGTTTTGGGCAATAACGTTTTCTAATTCCAATTGAGTTTTACTCAGCGAACTATGAAGTACATATTGATAACCTGCTAACACCACAAAACCTAGGCATGCTGCAACGCGAGCGCCTATCTTCCAATTTAAAAATATTGGGGGGTTAGCGCCTTGAATTACTTCATTTTGTCTTAACGTTTTCTGTATTCTTTGCCAACTTAATTCAGACGGTGCAAGCTCAGGTAAAGCATTCAACTGTGCATTCACTTTTTGTAAGTTATCTAAGCGGGATTGGCACTCATCACATTGCTGTAAATGAGCAAATTGCGCTTTGCTGGGTGCTAATAATGCGAGATCATTTAAGTGCATAATGTCTCTCCTGTGATTTAATTTCATTATGAATAGTGCGAAATGCTCTTAATAAGGTCATTTTCGAAAAGCTCTCCGTTTTACCCAACATTTCTGCTATTTCATTGTGGGTATACCCTTCCACTTGATGCAGTATCAACACTGTTCTTGCAAGTTCACTTAACAAACTGAGGTAGTACTCAATTTCGTTCGTATTAATTACCCACTCACAATTAAAAATACTGTTTTCAAAACCTGAATCTAAGTCTTCTTCAAGATCCATTACTTGATTAAATTTTGATTTATTAAAGTTAATCGCCTCATTTACGACAATTTTTCTTATCCAACCGGCAAAATTGCCATCAAACGCATAATTAGCAATGTTTTTAAACACTTTAATAAAGGCTTCTTGCGTAATATCTTCAGCGCTAATGCGGTTGTAACAAATGCGAAATGCCAAGGTGTATGTTGCATTACAGTAAGTACGGTAAATTTGCTCCATAGCAAATTGATCACCCACTTGCGCTTGCTTAATCACTTCCATTTGTAGTTGCGTATTGAATCCAGTCATTTTTCTTTTTATTTATGAGTGCTATCTATAAAGACAAAGCAAAGAGGTGAAACGTCACAGATTCTTTAATTTAACATTAAATAAAGAAACGAGACTTGTTTTATTAGTACAAATAAAATTTATAAAAGCAAACAAAAAACAAATAGTTACTAAAACTTCGCTTGCAGCAAATGAAGGCAATAAAAAAGGCAGCCTAAGCTGCCTTGTTACTCATTTTGAAAACTTACTTTGCCCAAACAGCTGCAACACCTGGCTCTTCGCCTTTGGTCCACCATTTAGCTGTGTATGTATCGTTGTTGTGAGTTACCTTGTCACCTGCGTTGTAAA
>NZ_JBFKMX010000049.1:0-25677 GCF_041629635.1 Pseudoalteromonas sp.
AGTGGCTTTAAGTAAGGTGCAATAGCAAACAAACGTTGGTAAAAGATGGTGGTTGCGTCACTGGCAATGGGTACAATTTTTTCCCAAGACGATTGCACGAGTTCGATTTGTTGTGGCGTCATAGCATTATTATTTTGTTTTTGATAACAAAAGCCTAGTCAAGTTAGCTAAGAATACAACTTGCACTAGGCGATGATGAAATAGCTAACGTGTTTGCCCTTTCCAACGGAACAACAGCGAACCTAACAGCAAAAATAAGATACTCTGGCCAACTAAAATAAAGATCTGTGGCGCAATTTCAATAAAGCCCGCACCTTCTAGCATTACAGCACGCGCACCAATGAGCATTTGTGTTAATGGGAAAATTTGTGAAATTGCTTGCACAAACGAAGGACTGCCTTCGAGCGAAAACCATACCCCTGATAACATCATCATTGGCCATGAAACTAAATTTAAAATGCCGCCGGTAAATTCTTCAGACTCTGAGCGACATGCAATGAGTAAAGAAAGTGAAATCAGTGAAAATGCACCTAGAATACACAGCAGCAATAACCACCACATATTGCCCAGTACGTAAAAACCAAAGATAAAATTACACGCTATAAAAATACACGAGGTCAACGCAACAACAATCAATAAACGAGATACTATTTGCGCCGCCAAAAACTCTACCGGCCTCAATGGCGTTGCACTCAAACGCTTTAACACCGCATTTTTTCGATAACGCACAATCACATAACCAACGCCATACAAACATGAAAACATCATATTCATCGCTAAAATTCCGGGTACCACCCAGTCTAAATAACGAATTTCTTGTCCTTCAATAATTTCTTTTGAAAATATTACACTGTTATCTTTGTTCATATCAGTTAATAATAATTTTTCCACAATGTAGCCATGTGCGGAGCTAGAATTAACCCAATATTGTTCAGTTTTAAAATTCACCAATAAATCGAGTTTATGCTGACGTAGCTTATCAATGCCATGAGATTGATCCACATATTCAATAAACTCTAAATGTTTATACTGGCTAATAGAGTACTGTTGTAAATTTCCTAAATAGCCTATTTTGAACAAAGTCGGATTATCATTTTTAAAAACAAATGCAAAACCAATTACCAAAAGAACGGGAAAGACAAGGTTCCAACCAAGCGCGGAGCGATCACGAAAAAATTCATAGTTACGCGCCACAAGAATAGCCAAAAATCGTTTAAACATGTTGCGTCTCTCCTTCGTTTTGCAACGCATTACCTGTCAACTTCAAAAACAAATCATCCAGATTCGCTGATTTAATTTGCAGTCCTTGCAATGAAATTTGCTGCGCCAATAAACTAGCAATAGTCGCCTCAATATCATCAGTATGAATAAGCACACTGCCTTGGCTAAACTGCATATTGGCTAAGCTAGTTGATGTAGTAAGATTCTCTTTAGGCAATGAAATAAGCGCACCTTTAAAATGTTCGCGTAATAAGTTTTCTGGGCTATTCATCGCTATCACTTTTCCCTTATCCATAATCGCGATTTGATCACATAAATACTCAGCTTCATCCATATAATGTGTCGTGAGTAAAATCGTTTTACCTTGTGCTTTAATGTCATTCACTAAATCCCAAAACAAACGGCGACTATGAGGATCAAGGCCTGTGGTTGGCTCATCTAAAAAGATGAGCTCTGGGTCATTAATTAATGCTAACGCTAACAGTAATCGCTGTTTTTGCCCACCTGATAACTTTCGATGATCTACATTAACAAAATCAGCGAGCTGACATTGAGTAATTAAGGTCTCTATCGGTACTGTTTTACTGTAAAAAGAAGAGAATAAATTCAGAGTTTCCCGCACAGTTAAGTAATCTTGCAATGCAGTATGTTGAAACTGAATACCTACTTTTTGAAAATCTTCGCGGGTAATGCTCTCTCCATTAAATAAAATCTCACCGGAGCTCGGTATCAAAATCCCCTCAAGCATCTCAATGGTAGTAGTTTTACCTGCGCCATTTGGCCCAAGCAAGCCAAAACAAGAGCCTTTTGTTACTTTGAAGTCGATATTATCAACGGCATAAAAATCTGAAAAATGTTTGCTGAGCTGCTTTACTTCAAGAATTGTTGTCATAAACGCCTTTAATGCTTGCCTTTATTGATTGGCTTTTCATACCATATAAGCATATTAATCTTCGAGAGTCATTATGCGCATTCCCCATATTTATCAAGCAGGTCCAATTAGTATTGGCACAGAACTGCAACTTGGCGACGATGCTGCAGGACACATTGGCCGCGTTTTAAGAATGCAACAAGGTCAACACGTTAGCTTATTTAATGGCGAAGGTGGTGAATACCTTTGTACCATCTCACAAGCTAATAAAAAAAATGTGTATGTTACGGTAGATGAGTTTCACAATGTGACCAGTGAATCACCGCTAAAAATCCATTTAGGCCAAGGTATTTCACGCGGCGAAAAAATGGAATTTACCATTCAAAAATCGGTTGAACTGGGCATTACCGAAATCACGCCTCTTTTTAGCGAACGTTGTGGTGTAAAACTGCAAGGTGAACGACTAGATAAAAAGCACCAGCAATGGCAAAAAATTGCTATTGCTGCGGCAGAGCAATCAGGCCGTAATTTTGTGCCAATTGTTCACCCTCCCATTAAACTGGAGCAATGGCTTACACAAGAAACTGATGAAACCAAACTGACGTTACACCCTCGTGCCGAGCACAGCATTAAAACCATTGATAGTATTAGCAACTTCAATCGCCAGAACATGCGTTTTGTCGTTGGACCTGAGGGAGGCTTTACCGATGGTGAAATCGCTGCAACAAAGGCAGCCAATTTTATAGACATAAAACTTGGGCCACGAGTGCTGCGTACTGAAACTGCAGCACTCACTGTTTTATCAGCATTACAACTTACTTATGGGGATCTGGCTTGATTTAAACCTTAAGCACCCCCATAACATAGAGAGTTGAAAACAAAGGAAACTAACATGACGATTAAGCTTGGCATTATTTCAGATCCCATTTCAGGATTTAATATTAGAAAAGACACCGGCTTCGCCATGATGCTCGAAGCGCAAAAACGTGGTTTTGAAATTCATTATATGGAAATGAATGACCTGTTTTTACGTGGTGGGCAAAGTTTCGCAACTTCGTCAGTTGCCACTGTGTTTGATAACACAGAAAAATGGTATGAACTTGAAGAGAAGCAAATAATCGCTCTGGCCGATTTAGACGTAATTTTAATGCGTAAAGATCCGCCATTTGATACCGAATATATTTATGCAACGTACCTGTTAGAGCGTGCAGAACAAGCTGGCACTCTGGTGATTAATAAACCGCAAAGCTTACGCGATGCTAACGAAAAGTTATTTACTGCGTGGTTTAGTGAACACACCCCAGATACATTGGTAACGCGTGAACAATCACATATACGTGCGTTTTTAGAAGAGCATAAAGACATTATTCTTAAACCGCTCGATGGCATGGGTGGCGCATCAATTTTCCGCGTTAAACAAGACGACCCAAATATTGGTGTAATATGTGAAACACTGACTGCACACGGTAGTCAATATGCGATGGCGCAGAACTTTATTCCAGCAATTAAAGACGGTGACAAACGTGTACTCGTAGTCAATGGTGAAGTGATCCCCTACTGCTTAGCGCGTATTCCTCAAGGTGGTGAAACTCGTGGCAACCTTGCGGCCGGAGGTCGAGGCGAAGCACGCCCAATTACCGAGGTTGAGCGTAAAATTGCCGAAGCGGTAGCACCAACATTAATTGAAAAAGGCCTTATTTTTGTTGGTCTAGATATCATTGGTGACAAACTCACAGAAATTAATGTGACAGCGCCAACTTGCGTAAAAGAAATTGAAGCCGCCTTTGAAATTTCGATTACTGGCAAGTTATTCGACGCAATTGAGCACAAATTAGCGCATACTAAAAGTTAAATACAGGCGATGGTACTGATCGATGAGTAAGCAAACCGAGTCATTACAAAATACTTTTTTAGTTGCTATGCCGAATATGCCTGATCCACGCTTTAAACGAAGTGTGACTTATATATGTGAACACAATGAATCTGGTGCAATGGGACTTGTTATTAATCAACCAACTAATCTGACGGTCGGTGAGCTACTAGACCAGATTGATATTGAAAATAATAAAATGGATCGTAATTGTAGTCTTGCGGTAATGTCTGGTGGACCTGTTCATACCGACCGAGGATTTGTGCTGCATAGCAGTAAGCCAGGTTATAGCTCAAGCTCCGCGATCAGCTCTGAAATCATGATTACTACTTCAAAAGATGTATTGCATGAGTTGACAGGCCATGAGGCACCTGAAAGATTCATTATCACTTTAGGGTATGCTGGTTGGGACCCAGGACAACTTGAGCGCGAATTAATTGAAAATACCTGGCTTACCGTGCCTGCGGATCCAGAAATAATCTTTAACACGCCAGCGCATTTGCGTTGGCAAAAAGCGATAGAAAGTTTAGGTATTGATATTAATAAACTTACGCAATATTCAGGACAAGCTTAAATGAGCAAAAATCCACTAGGTCAACGCACTTTGATGGGCTTTGATTTTGGTACTAAAAGTATTGGTATTGCTATTGGTCAAGAGATTTCAGGCACAGCAACAGCGCTCAGCGCATTACCCGCGAAAGACGGTATTCCTAATTGGGATAATTTAAAAAAGATACTTGATGAATGGCAACCGGACCTTTTAATTGTTGGTTTACCACTGAATATGGATGGTACTAATCAAGAGGTTACGTTCAAAGCGAAAAAGTTTGCTAAACGCCTGCATGGTATGTTTGGTTATACTGTAGAAGTACAAGATGAGCGTTTAACAACAACCGACGCTAAATCGCGTTTGTTTGATCATGGTGGCTATCGTAATCTTGCCAAAGATAAAATTGACAGCATGTCGGCACAAATTATTTTAGAAAGCTATTTTGAAAGCCTTTATGGGGACTAAGCACTTGCTTAGTCTTTATTTATCAATTCGCTATTTAACACTTTCACACTGCCTTTTTCAGGAATAAAACCCGCCTCAATATACGCAGATTTAATACGTTTTTGCTCGGAAAGAATAGCCAAACCTTTTTGCAATGCAAGATATGCATCTTGCCCATCAGGATGATTTTTACTCACCACAAAATGGCGACTGTCGTTAAATGTTAACGCGATGCCAGGGACTGCCAACAACTCAAGTGAATGTAATTTATAATGATTATTTACTGCTGGCATAAAAGGCAGTAAAACAAAATCAGCCCACTTTTTATCAACTGCGCGAATTTGCTGCAACCACTCATCATCTTGATATAGCTTTTTCAGCTTCAAACTCTTAAGGGTTTCCCAATCTGCATGCCAGCGCGGTGTTGAGATGGAAGTAAACTTTGTAAAGTCTTCAAGGCTATTAATGTTAAACACTTTACGGTTTTCAGGATGCGCAAAAACCCCTGCTAGATATTCGCCTTTTCGAAACACAGGTTCAGAAATATAAGCATATTCTGAAATCTTTTCAGCATCAGCATACCAGTAAGTATCAAAACTAAGCAGCTGTTTGCCACGCTCTAAAATATTGGTATTTCTCAGCGTGACTTTACCAATTTGATAGTTAAAACCCTTGTCAAAGCCACCGAGTTTCAACGCTTGCAATGCAAGTACCATATCGACCACATCGCGTCGCATTCGATAACCGGAAAAAGACTTTATTTCATGTACATCCCTACCTGCAACAAACGCCTGAAAATCAACAAATAAATCATCTCGGATGTACATGTCAATTTCATTTGCAGACTTTGCTGCAGATGCAGATGCAACAAAGACTGTAAACAGGTGAAATAAAGCAAATAAACAAAGTTTCAATCGAAATAACTTCAACATAGTCTCTTCGCTAGTCTTTGTCTCCTTCAAGACCATCAACCGTGACTCCTTGTAAGAAGCCCGCCCCCTGCTGTTCGTTATTACGTAATTTAATCATTAAACGTAAATCATTTGGTGAGTCAGCATGATGTAATGCATCTGCATAATTAATGCGGTGTTGTTGATATAAATCAAAGAGTGCTTGGTCAAATGTTTGCATCCCCATTTCGCGAGACTTAGACATGGTCTCTTTTATTGCACCGACCTCTCCACGTTTAATTAATTCTGCAACCATTGGCGAATTGAGTAATATCTCAATTGCAGCTGCACGACCGTGACCATCGCTAGTGGGAACTAATTGCTGAGCCACAATAGCGCGCAAGTTTAGTGCTAAATCGTATTTTAACTTATCGTGTTTTTCTTTTGGTACTAAGTGCATAATACGGTCAATAGCTTGGTTAGCATTGTTAGCGTGCAGTGTTGCCACACACAAGTGACCCGTCTCAGCAAACGAAAGCGCATACTCCATGGTCTCTTGAGAGCGTATCTCACCAATCAAAATTACATCGGGAGCTTGACGTAACGAGCTCTTCAGTGCCGATTCGAAACTCTCAGTATCAAGACCTACTTCACGCTGAGTGATAATACTCTTTTGGTGTTCGTGGACAAATTCAATCGGATCTTCAATCGTTAAAATATGGCCACGCTGATTGCGGTTACGATAACCTAAAAGTGCTGCAAGTGACGTAGATTTACCGGTACCGGTACCGCCCACAAACAGTACTAAGCCACGTTTTGACATAATCACATCAGTAAGAACTGTAGGTAGACCAAGGTCGTGTACATCTGGGATGGTGGTTACGATTCGGCGAATAACCATCCCCGCTTTATCCCTTTGCCAAAAAGCTGAAACACGGAAACGGCCTGTCTCACGTGCAATTGCGAAGTTACATTCCTTGGTGTCATGAAACTCTTTCTTTTGCTTTTCAGTCATCGCAGACTCGACCATCGCCAATGCTTCTTCTTCCGTTAGATCAGCTTGACCGATTGGACGTAATTCACCATTTATTTTTGCACTGACAGGCAGATGGGTCGAAACAAATAAATCAGATGCCTCATTCTCTACCATTTGCTTTAAAAAATGATCTAGGTCGTACATATTAACCTCTTAAACTATCGAGCACCTGGGGCGCCAAAATTGTTTTTGTCATGTGCTTTAGCGTAAGCATCTTGCTGTGTAATTAAACCTCTATTAAGAAGATTACCTAAACACTGATCCATGGTTTGCATGCCGTGTGAAGCACCTGTTTGTAATGAAGAATACATTTGCGCAATTTTATCTTCACGAATCAAGTTACGAATTGCTGGTGTACCGATCATAATTTCATGAGCAGCAATACGTCCGCCGCCCACTTTCTTAACAAGTGTTTGTGAGATTACTGCACGAAGTGATTCAGAAAGCATTGAACGAACCATGTCTTTTTCTTCACCTGGGAATACGTCAATAATACGGTCAATCGTTTTGGGAGCAGAGGTGGTATGCAATGTACCAAACACTAAGTGACCGGTTTCCGCTGCAGTCATCGCTAGACGAATAGTTTCAAGGTCTCGTAACTCACCAACCAGAATTACATCCGGGTCTTCACGCAGCGCAGAGCGAAGCGCATTATTAAAGCTGTGGGTGTCTCGGTGAACTTCACGCTGATTTATCAGACTTAGTTTGTTGTCATGAACAAATTCGATAGGGTCTTCAATCGTTAGTACATGATGATGCTTGTGCGAGTTAATATAATCAATCATCGCAGCTAGCGTTGTTGATTTACCCGAACCAGTAGGCCCTGTCACTAACACTAAACCACGCGGGTTATTAGAAATATCTTTGAAAATTTCAGGACAACCCAAATCATCAAGGGTTAACACCGTGCTTGGAATGGTACGAAACACTGCCGCTGGACCACGGTTAGAATTAAAGGCATTAACACGGAAGCGTGCAAGGTTAGGAACTTCGAAAGAAAAGTCACATTCAAGGTTTTCTTCGTATTCTTTTCGCTGTTTATCATTCATAATATCATACACTAAGCCGTTAACGTCTTTTGGCCCGAGTGCGGGAATATTAATTCGTCTTACGTCACCATCAACGCGGATCATTGGCGAAACACCCGCTGATAAGTGTAAATCTGATGCATTATGTTGCACACTGAATGCCAGTAATTCAGTAATGTCCATTGGATTGCTCCACTAAGTTACTTATTTGAATAATTATATGATTACAATAGCAGAACGACTCAAAATAGCCTATTCCAGAATCGCAAAAGCGATAAAAAATTCTCACATATCAGAGCAAAAAGTGGCTTTATTGGCAGTTAGTAAAACAAAGTCTAGCACTTTAATACGAGAAGCCTATAATTCAGGTCAGCGTCAGTTTGGCGAATCATATGTACAAGAAGCTGTCGAGAAAATCGTTGAATTATCTGACTTAAACGATATTGAGTGGCATTTTATTGGCCCCATTCAGTCAAATAAGACTGCACTTGTAGCAGCCAACTTTGATTGGGTGCAAAGCATAGACCGCATCAAAATTGCTCAGCGACTAAATGCTCAACGCCCACAAAATCTCTCAAAATTGAATGTACTTATCCAAATAAATATCGATGATGAGGATTCAAAATCAGGATGTAAAATCAATGAAGTAGCTGAACTTGCAGCTTATATTGCTACTGCTGACAATTTAGTACTGCGCGGTGTAATGGCAATACCAAAGAAAAGCGAAGCTTTTGAGGAGCAACAGACCAGCTTTGCCAAACTGAAAGCTTGTTTTACACAATTAAAGTCCCAATATCCAACAATAGATACGCTTTCGATGGGCATGAGCAACGATGTTGAAGCCGCAATAAGTCAAGGCAGTACCATGGTACGTATTGGTACTGATATCTTTGGCCCACGAAACTAACTTAACAGTAAAGAGAGCCCCTATGTCACAAAAAACCATTGCATTTATTGGTACCGGAAATATGAGTTACGCCATTATCGGCGGTCTAGTTAATAGTAGTTTTAGTCCCGATCATATTATCGCAACCAACCGCAATGCTGAAAAATTGGCTAAAGTTGGCAATGACTTTGGTATTCAAGTTACTAACGATAATATTCAAGCCATCAATCAAGCAGATTTTGTTGTACTCTCTGTTAAACCCCAAATGATGGGAGAGTTGTGTCAAACAATTAAAGATTCGGGAATCGCTTACCAAGACAAAGTATTTATCTCTGTTGCTGCTGGTATTAAAGTGGCGCGTTTACAAGAAATGTTAGACCACCCGGTTAAAATGATCCGCTGTATGCCTAATACGCCAAGCCTTCAAGGCAAAGGAGTCAGTGGATTATTCAGTAACAATACTAGCGATGAAGAAAAACAGTTTGCAACTGAAGTGTTCAGTGCAACTGGTATTGTCACTTGGCTTGAAAAAGAAGAGCAAATTAACGACATCATTGCTGTAACAGGTTCATCACCAGCGTATGTTTTCTTATTTTTAGAAGCATTAGAACAAAAGGCAATATCACTTGGCTTTGATGCCGAGCAAGCCCGCCAATTGGTGCAACAGGTGGCTGTGGGTGCTAGCGATATGGTGGCAAAATCTCCCGACTTATCAATCAGTCAGTTACGTGCTAATGTTACTTCAAAAGGTGGCACAACGGCCGCCGCTATCGCGCATTTAGAAACGCAAAACTTAGCACAAACTGTCGCAGATGCGATGGATGCATGTATCGCTCGCGCGCAACAAATGGAGCTAGAATTCTAATGAATGATGCATTTCGATTTTTAGTCGAAGTCATTTTTGACTTGTATTTAATGGTAGTATTACTTCGTTTTTGGCTGCAAACAGCTCGCGCTGATTTTTATAATCCGCTCAGCCAATTTGTTGTAAAAGCCACCAGCCCATTATTAAATCCAATACGTAAAGTAATTCCCGGATTTGGCGGTTTTGACCTTGCCTCATTAATGCTTGCCTTAATCGTCGCGGCATTAAAAATTGTGACAATCTCACTGATATTCTTTGGTGGTTTAGAGCCATTGACTGTACTTATAGGCAGTATTATTACAGTAATAAAAGAAGGCTTAAATCTTGTATTTTGGGTATTGATTATCCGCGCCATTTTAAGCTGGGTAAGCCAAGGTTATAACCCGATTGAAGCGATTTTCCACCAGCTTACAGAGCCTATGCTGCGCCCAATTCGAAAAATTATTCCACCGATTGGTGGGTTAGATTTATCGATTCTTATTTTAATTATCGGATTGCAGTTCTTACAAATCCTATTCCTTGATTTATTTAGATAAAAACGAATAAATTGAGGTAGAATGAAAAAGCCGCAGAGTGCGGCTTTTTTGTCATCTATACTAATATTAATTTTTCCATTTAAGGGGCGAATTATGAAAACCCTCATTTCACTTTGTTTAGCCTGTTGTGCATTTATAACCACAATTGTTTTCGCCAATACAGAACAAGGTGGTCAATATAAAGAGCTTGGCAATTGGCAAGTACATTACATTGCGTTTCCATCAACTGTATTACAACCTAAAATAGCTCAGCACTATGGCATTGAACGAAGCAATTATAATGCTGTTATCAATATTTCGGTGCTCAATAAAAAAAGCAAAAAAGCGCAAAAAGTGACAATTTCTGGTACTGCTAAAAATTTATTGGGGCACACCGAAAAGCTGTCTTTCAAAGAGATTGTTGATGGTGAAGCCATTTATTATATTGCCGAGCTTGGCTATAGCAATGAAGAGCTTTATCGCTTCAACCTTGATATTAAAGGACAAAGCAAAACTGAAGTATTGAAGTTTCAACAAAAATTTTATGTTGATTAATACTTTGTTTAAACAATTTAGATCAAACATATAAAAGCGCCTTACGGCGCTTTTATATTAGCAATGATTATAAACCTAGTGCTGCCATCATTTTCTGACCAATATCAACATGATGCTGCATTGTTGAAAATTGCTTTGTTACACCTTCAGGACCAAATGCGTATACCGGCACTGGCGCTGCTGTATGGGTACCTGTACCCCACACCACATTTTGGTGATGCGCTAAAGCACGACCAATTTTTGCAGTGTGATCTTCGTCTGCATAAACGTAAAACTCATTAAAGTCATCAAACTTTGGCGTAACATCAGCACTCTGATATTTATGGTCTGGTGTGTAGTAAGGGTTATTTTCGCGCTCACCCACTTTCTCAGCTTCTTCTAATGTCACTTTATACTCACTGTAATTATTGATAGCAGTCATCCAATCATTTGCTGTTGCCGCATCAAAATTCCAATCAGAGTTAGCCATATCTAGCATGTCGTAAAAAGTGCCGGATTGCTTGTAAAGCATTTCAAGGTGGGCTAAATCACCAAAGTTGAAGTTTGGCTTATAGTCACGGCCTTGCATACCATCACCAGAAAGTGTTGTCGCTTCTGGCATATTGTAACGAGAATAACTAAAACCAAAGCTGCCTGTTTCGTGGTCAGCAGTAACAACTACTAATGTATCATTACGATCTTTCACCCATTCATGCACTGCTTCAACAGCTTCATCGAACTTAAGTAATTCATGTAGCATCCAACCTGCATCATTTGCGTGCCCTGCCCAGTCAATTTGACCGCCTTCAATCATTAAGAAGAAGCCATCTTCATCTTTTGATAGCACATCCAATGCTTTCATTGTCATTTCTTTTAAAGAAGGCTGAGAGCAGTTTTCGGCTTCTTTACACGCAGAATACGCAATACCATCTGCCATACCTGAGTTAGCAAATAAGCCTAACAGCTTGGTTGTTTCAGTTGCGTTTAACTGCGCTTTATCAAATGCAAGCTCATAACCAAACTGCTCTTTTGCTTCAACAACTAGATTGCGGTCATCACTACGCTTTGATTTTTTATAAACTGATTCTGGTGCGCCTAACGCCTTCATTACGTCACGATCTGCCGTATCTGTTTTAATATCTGATGGTAAAAATACACGAGCACCACCTGAAAGTAGTACATCAACATTGCCACTTGCAATCAGCTCTTCAGCAATTTCAGGTTCTAGTGAACGGTGCGGTTGGTGCGCAGCAAATGCAGCGGGTGTTGCGTGAGTAATACGTGTATCAGATACTAAGCCCGTTGCTTTACCTGCTTTTTTCGCTTTTTCTAAAATAGTCTCAACAATATTACCTTGATCATCTAGACCAACCATTTCTGAACCTGCAGCCATACCAGTGGCTAGCTGTGTTGCAGAACATGCTGAGTCTACAACTAGTTTGCCATTAGCACCGTGTGGGGCATTTAGGGATAATCCCATAACACCTTGATTAGCAAATTTTGAAAGCGCTGTTACGCCATTTTTACTTTGGTATGTTGAGTTTGGTGCGCGGCGTGCATACTCTTCTAAAAGACCAACTTGTTGAGGGCCCATGCCATCGCCAATCATTAAAATCACATTTTTTACTTCAGTGACTACGGCCGGTGGTACTTCAACCTCTTTAACCACTTCAACTTCTTTGATTACTTCAACAATTTCCTTGTCGTCTGAACCACAACCCGTCATGAATAAGCTAGCAATTGCTAGGGCGACACATGTTTTTTTCATTATTTTGTACCCATTTGAATTAAATTTTGCGATAGCCTACTCACCAATTGTTAAACTAAGATTTCATATTTATGGCATTTAGAATAATCACTCAGCACTTAACCCATTGAAAAGTAACTGTATAACATTTCAAAAATCTACTAAGCATTCACTCTTTGCAATTGGTATAATATGTAAATAGTCACCCTATACAGATATGAATATGACATTTGAAAAAATTGTGTTGGCAACAGGCAACAAAGGTAAAGTAGCTGAACTTGCCGACAAACTTGCAAGCTTAAATATTGACGTTATTGCCCAGTCAGAGTTTGATGTACCCGAAGTTGCAGAGACTGGCACAACCTTCATTGAAAACGCGATTATCAAAGCAAGGCATGCAGCAAAAATAACCGGTCTACCAGCTATTGCAGATGATTCAGGGCTTGAAGTTGAAGCGCTAAGCGGTGCACCCGGTATTTATTCTGCACGTTTTGCAGGTGTTAATGCCTGTGACGCAGACAATATCGATAAACTCCTAAACGAACTTGGTGATAACCCGAACCGCACTGCACGTTTCTGGTGTGTACTTGTGCTTATGCGCCACGCTGATGACCCAACACCCATTATTTGCCAAGGTGTTTGGCAAGGAGAGATTTTAACTGAGCGTCAAGGCGAGCAAGGCTTTGGCTATGACCCAGTCTTTTTTAGTAAAGAAATGAACTGCAGCGCTGCAATGCTAGATAAAGCTAGCAAAAATAGCTTAAGCCATCGTGGAAAAGCACTTAGCCTACTACTTGAACAATTAAAGGCGTTGTAATGAAACTGCCACCGCTCAGCCTTTACGTCCATATTCCTTGGTGTGTGCAAAAATGTCCTTACTGCGATTTTAATAGCCATGGTTTAAAATCGGATATACCCGAATCTGCCTATGTACAGCACCTACTTGATGATTTAAAAACCGACTTAGGTTATGTGCAAGGGCGCGAGCTTACAAGTATTTTTATCGGTGGTGGCACTCCCAGTTTATTTACTGAAAAAGCGATTTCAGATTTACTTGCCGGCATCGAACGCCTTATCCCTTTTGCCAACAATATTGAAATTACTCTGGAAGCCAACCCCGGCACAGTAGAAACTGAGCGTTTTATAGGCTATCACGCCGCTGGTGTTAACCGTATTTCAATTGGTGTGCAATCTCTGCAGCAAGACAAACTTATAAGCCTTGGCCGTATCCATGATGCTGATGAAGCTATTAACGCTGCAAAGCTTGCTAAAACAATTGGTTTAAACAGCTTTAATATGGACTTGATGCATGGACTACCCGATCAGTCTATCGACGATGCGCTAAGTGATTTAAAGCAAGTAATTGCTCTAAATCCTCCCCACATCTCATGGTATCAACTCACCATAGAACCAAACACACAGTTTGCCTCTAAACCACCGGTACTGCCAGAAGATGAAACTTTATGGCAAATTCAAGAACAAGGCCATCAATTACTCAGCGATGCTGGTTACGAGCAATATGAAATATCAGGCTATGCCAAACCGGGGTTTCAATGTCAGCACAACTTGAATTATTGGCGCTTTGGTGACTACTTAGGTATTGGCTGCGGTGCCCATGGTAAAATCACCGACTTAACCAGCAAACAAATTACTCGCACAGTGAAGGTGAAACACCCTAAAGGCTATATGGATTTAACGCGCCCGTATCTGTTTGATAGTTGGCAAGTTAACGCAGACGAACTGCCTTTCGAATATTTTATGAATCGTCTGCGTTTGCAAGAAGCATTCGATATCAACGAATTTGCTCAGTTAACTGGCTTGCCTATTGATCAGGTAAGCTCAAATTTAAATCAAGCGGTTGACGCAGGATTAATGCAACAAAACGACAATATCTGGCAAGTTACCGCAAAAGGTCACCGCTTTTTAAATGACTTGTTACAATTGTTTGTATAACTTCATTTGTAGCGACCCGTGTAAAACAGTAACGTTTGTTTAATCACTTCGTTATTAATTTCATAAAAAAAAAGGTAAAACATAATGCTTAAGCGCTCATTAATTGCAGCAGCAATCAGCTCTGTTTTTTTAGTTGGTTGTCAATCACCAGCTTCAACACAAGATACAACTGTTGAAGTAGTTAAACAACAATCTGAAAGCGAACGTGCTAACGCGTTCTTTGAAGAAGTATTTATGCGAGGTGTAATGCGCAGCCCGGTTTATCAAACCTACATGGGTATCAAAAAAGACTACGATAAATGGGATGATGGTTCAGAAGCACGTGCCCTAGAAGATTTAGCGCTTGCTAAACAAGACCTTATCACACTTCGTGCATTTGACCGCAGTAAACTAGATGCGACAACGCAAGTAAGCTACGACTTAATGGAACAAGGCTTAGAGCAAAACATTAGCGACTTCAAATGGCGCCATCATACCTACCCTGTTAATCAAATGTACGGTACTCACTCAATGGTGCCTGCATTTTTAATTAACCAACATCAAATTACTGATGTATCTGATGCAAAGGCGTATATTTCACGTTTAAATGGTGTACCTACGGTATTTACACAACTTGAAAAAGACTTAGAAACACGTGCTGAAAAAGGCATTATTGCACCTAAGTTTGTATTCCCGCATGTAATTGACTCAAGCAAAAACATCTTAAAAGGTGCACCATTTACCACAGGTGAAGACTCAACCTTACTTGCTGACTTTAAAAGAAAAGTGGTAAAACTTGAAATCGAACAAGATGAAAAAGACGCACTAATTACTGATGCAACAAAAGCATTAACAGCATCAGTAGGCCCTGCTTATGAATCGCTTATTAGCTATTTAATAGGTTTAGAATCTCGCGCAGATAATCGCGATGGTGCATGGAAGTTCCCTGAAGGCGAAGCTTACTACAACAACGCATTAGCGCGTACAACAACCACTGAATTAACAGCTAAAGAAATCCATGCAATTGGTTTATCTGAAGTTGCACGTATTCATGATGAAATGCGTGAAATTAAAGATAAAGTTGGCTTTAAAGGCGACTTAAAAGCGTTCATGGAATTCATGAAAACAGATAAGCAGTTCTACTTGCCAAACACTGAAGAAGGTAAAGCGAAGTACCTTGCTGATGCTACAGCGATGATCGACAACATGAAGTCGCGTCTTGATGAGTTATTTATCGTTAAGCCAAAAGCAGACATGATTGTTAAACGTGTAGAAGCATTCCGTGAAAAAGCAGCGGGTAAAGCATTTTACCAGCAACCTGCTCCAGATGGTTCGCGCCCAGGCATTTACTATGCCAACCTATACGATATGGAAGCAATGCCAACTTACCAAATGGAAGCACTTGCTTACCATGAAGGTATTCCAGGTCACCATATGCAAATTGCTATCGCACAAGAATTAGAAGGCATTCCTAAGTTTCGTAAATTTGGCGGTTACACAGCATACGTTGAAGGCTGGGGCTTATACTCAGAGTTAGTACCAAAAGAAATGGGCTTGTATGAAGACCCTTATTCAGATTTTGGTCGTCTTGCTATGGAATTATGGCGTGCATGTCGTTTAGTTGTGGATACAGGTATTCACGCAATGAAATGGACGCGCCAACAAGGTATCGACTACTACGTAAATAACACGCCAAATGCAACATCAGACGGCGTTAAAATGGTAGAGCGCCACATTGTTATGCCTTCACAAGCAACGGCGTATAAAATTGGTATGATCAAGATTGTTGAACTGCGTGAAAACGCGAAGAAGCAGCTTGGTGAAAAGTTCGATATTCGTGAATTCCACGATGTAGTGCTTAAGAGCGGTCCTGTACCACTTAACACACTTGAAGGCTTTGTAAACGAGTGGGTTGCAAGTAAACAAGGTTAATAAGTTTTTCAAAATTTAATACCATTTCACTTAAGTAGCGAATCATCCTAGCGGATTGAATATCATGCTAACTGCGTTAGAATTTATCAATGTAGAACAACTACATAAGAAAAATTCCGCCTTGTTATCATTTCATTTATCCAGCGCTATCCCAGATCACATACTTAACAGAATTGGTATAAGGCGCGTTCTGCGCCTTTTAAATTGAATTTCTTTTATTAAAAAAGGCCGCAATTGCGGCCTTTTTACTGTAACAGCTTATCGCGGAATTAACCGTTGATGAAGTCGATACCTTCTTGAATATCTTTGTTAAGTGTTTCAAGCATGTCGTTCTTCGCTTTCTCTTCGAATGCGCTAAGCTCACCGTAAGAAAGAATTTCTTCAACACCGTTTTTACCTAAACGTACAGGGTGTGCGAAGTAAGCTGCGTCACCACCTTCAACAGCAACGTATGCGTAGTCGATAACACCTTCTTCACCTTGTAAGCCTTTAACTAAAGACTGAGTGAAACGTGCAGCTGCTGCACCCATTGAAAGTGTCGCTGAACCACCACCCGCTTTCGCGTTAACAACTTCAGTACCTGCGTTTTGAATACGCGGAGTAAGCGCTTCAACTTCTTCAGCTGTAAACTCAACACCTTCAACTTGTGAAAGAAGAGGAAGAATTGTTGTACCTGAGTGACCACCGATTACTGGCACTTTAACAGTTGCAACGTCTACGCCTTTAAGTTCAGCAATGAACGCTTCTGAACGGATAACGTCTAGTGTTGTAACACCGAATACACGGTTAGCTTCGTAAGTACCTGCTTTTTTGAATACTTCAGCAACGATTGGAACAGTGCCGTTTACAGGGTTAGTGATAACACCTACAAGCGCCTTAGGACAGTTTTTAACAATACCTTCAGCAAGTGTTTGAATAATGCTTGCATTAACATTGAATAAGTCAGCACGGTCCATACCTGGCTTACGAGGCATACCCGCTGGGATGATTACGATATCAGCACCAACTAACGCTGCATCTAAATCGTCTTTACCAAAACCTTCAACTTTAACTGCAGTTGGGATATGTGATAGGTCAACAGCAACACCTGGAACAACTGGTGCAACATCGTATAACGATAGCTCAGAACCAGCTGGTAATTGTGTTTTAAGTAATAAAGAAAGGGCCTGGCCGATACCACCAGCTGCGCCTAAAACTGCAACTTTCATGTGAATTCTCCGTGATTAGAGGTAGGTATTTAAAAAAGTGCCATAAAGATAATGAAAAGTGCGCATAAAAACAAATAAAACAGCCATTTTTTATATAAATAACGACCATAGTTGTAAACTTTATACGGCCCGATTAGTTGACAACGCTATCAATTAAAAAAAACCGGTTTTTCTTAAGATTTATTCAACCCTAATTAAATTAAGATTACGATTTTATTAATGCAATTCACCTTAACTTGTGTAGAATTTAGCATAACGTCCATCAATTGGTTAAACAGCCCGTTCACATGCAAATACAAGACAAACAAGAAGCGCTGGTTAAAGCGTTCAAAGCCCTTTTAAAAGAAGAAAATTTTGGTTCACAAGGTGAAATTGTTGATGCCTTAAAAGACATGGGTTTTGACAATATTAGTCAGAGTAAAGTGTCTCGCATGTTGAGCAAGTTTGGTGCTGTTCGCACTCGTAATGCTAAGCAAGAGATGGTGTATTGTTTACCTGCTGAGATGGGCGTACCTACCGCAAAAAGCCCTCTACGCCAGCTCGTCATTGATATCATGCATAACGAAATGATGATCATCATTCGTACCAGCCCAGGTGCGGCGCAGCTTATTGCCCGTTTACTTGATTCACTTGGCAAAGCGGATGGTGTACTTGGTACTATTGCAGGTGATGACACAATTTTTATCGCACCAGCGAAAATATCAGAAATTGACGTTACTCTTGAGAAAGTTAAAAACTTATTTGAAACTGTATAACAGTCAATTAAGAGAGTTTTGTAAAACAAAACTCTCTTAAACCCCATTTTGCTATTTCTACCGCGCTAACTCTCTTAACATATTCACCGAAGGTGCAAAAAACGCTGCGCCAAAATCACTTTTAGCAAACTCCAGCCACATATCAGGGCCATTATCATCAATGTAGCCTAAACGATGCTTTAATAGCGTTTGAAAAGCGTAACCGTTATTAGCGCAACAAATAAATAAAAATCCCTGCTGGTTAATATCAGCAAACGGCATACCTTGATTTAAAAACAGCGCATAGCCATGCGCGTCATAAAGCTCTGTACGTTCACTGTGGCTGTTTTCAGGAGCGCAACTCACCTTTTGATTAGTACTTGCAGTGCGCCCCATTACTACTTCTTGCTCTGCTTTAGAAATTTCTTGCCACGCTTTTAAATCGTATCGGTAACGCTGCACATGAATGTAACTACCTGCAGCAAACGCTAAATCTTCATCGCCTACCAGCGCAACCGTTTGTTTTTTGCGGCCATGGGGATTAGCAATACCATAAATAAAACCATTTAAGTCACGACCATCTAAGTAATGAAAGCACTTAACTTGTTCAATCAGTTCAATATCGCCACTGAGTAGCTCAATCACTTCCATCACAAATAGATGCACTACATCAAGGCGATCAGCACGAATTTGGATCATTAAATCAATCGGCCTTGATGGCGTGGCGTGTTCAAGGTGTTCAAATTGGGGAAAGCCAGCGAGCGTTTTAGGCATTTTACTCGGGTAAATATGCGGCCAAAATTGCGAGCCTATAGCTACAACACATGAAACAAGTGCTTCAGAAAACTCATGTTCAAAGCGTTCTTGAATATCAAGAATACGCGCGAGTTTGCCTGAAATACTGAGTTCTTGCCCATCTAATACGTTTAAAAACAGATGAACACCATGTAAGTTAGCTTCAGCACAAACTCCTGATTGCGCTTGTGGCATACTTAGCTTCCTATTTTAATTTTTATTAGTATAGGCGAAATAATTAACTAAATGTGGCTTAACATCAATAGCTAATCGTTGACCAGGCTGATAACTTTGATGTTCCGCACACGGTACCTCGAGCTCTTGCTGATCTAATTTCACACGGCACAAGTAGCGATTGCCTACAAAACGGCTGGCAACAAATTCGCCCAACCCTTGTTCATCAGCACTAATAGATAGGTACTGAGGTTTTAAATAAATACAGCCTTTACCTGACACAGGTCCTTGCCCATTCATCACAGGTTCCAGTGAATTGATAGTACCGATATTGGTATTAAATTCCGTGCCCGACTGTGCATCAGCGTCAATAAAAATACCTGTGCTTAAAAAAGCAGCGACGCCTTTGGTTGCAGGTTTGCGATAAAGTGCTTCTGGCGTGCCTAATTGGGCAATTTTACCTTCTTCCATAATTGCTAATTTGTCAGCAAAAGCAAAGGCTTCTTCTTTGGAATGTGTAACGAAAATAGCGGAAACTTGCTGATCTTTAATGATACGGCGAATATCATCAATTAATTGAAAGCGAACTTGATGGTCAATATTTGAAAATGGCTCATCGAGTAATAACAAACTTGGCTTATAAGCAAGAGCGCGCGCAATAGCAACGCGCTGCTGCTGACCACCTGATAGTTGATGCGGGTAACGGTCTGCAAATTCATCCAGTTTAATTAACGAAAGCATCTCTTTAACACGCTCTTTACGAACGGCAGCACTTTCTTGATGAAGGCCAAATGAAATATTTTGTTCTACAGTTAAATGTGGAAACAGCGCATAATCTTGAAACATCATACCAATATTGCGCTTTTGTGGAGGCACATACAGCCCTTCACCATTAACCGCAACTTTTGCAATTGAAATATCCCCTTTGCTAGGTTTTAAAAGCCCAGCAATTGTTTTAAGTGTGGTTGTTTTACCGCAACCGCTGGCACCCAGTAAGCACACAATTTCATTGTCTTTCACCTGCAATGACAAATCCTTTAAAATGGGTTTGCCATTGTAGCTATAATCCAAATTGTTAATTGACAAATTACTCATGAGACGCTTTGGTTTCCATTGTGTTATTAACTAAATATAAAGGGATTAACCCAACTAAAACAATAAATAATGCCGACACCGAGGCCAATTCTAATTGTTCGTCACTGACATATTGATAGACGTAAGTCGCCAGTGTTTCAAAGTCAAATGGGCGAAGTAACAATGCCGCGGGCAACTCTTTCATGCACTCGATAAATACGATTAAGCCCGCAGTTAGCATCCCTCGTTTAAGAAGCGGTAAGTGCACACGCCTTAATGTTTTTCCTTCACTGACTCCCATTGAGTGACTAGCCATATCAAGCGATGGCGATATACGCGCGTAACTCGATTCTATTGCACCTTGTGAGATGGCATAAAAACGCACAACATAGGCAAACATAAGCGCAAACAGCGTACCACTGAAAATTAAACCGGGCTCTTCAAACCACCCCGTTGATTCAGCAAATATATTTAATTTTTCATCAAACTCAGTAAGCGGTAACAACACTGCAATGGCAAGTACTGTTCCGGGTAATGCATAGCCTGTACTCGAAATTTTACCAGGAATTGATGCCCAACGAGAATTTGAAGTGCGCTGATAAAAATTAATAAGCACACTTAAAGCAACGCAAATTACACTTACAATTAGCGCTATTTTAAGGCTTTGCCACGCATACAACAATGCATCACTATTCCATGCTTGGCTAAAGTAACTCACAGCATAATTAGCGAGAATTAAGATAGGTAACAAAAAGCCAGCAAATAAAACTAAACAACAATAAAGTGTTGCAGCCCAAGCCGATGCACCTGAAAGGTAATACAAAGGCCCATTATTTTCACTTGCTGAGCGCTCAAAGACAGCTTGATTACGACGACTAAACTTTTCGACGCCAATTACAACAAATAAAAACAGTAACATTATGCCAGAAATTTTAGCCGCAGCGGTTAATGAATAATAGCCAAGCCAAGTATCGTAAACGGCTGTTGTTAGGGTACTCACAGCAAAATAATTAACGGTCGCAAAATCAGCCATGGTTTCCATGCTGATTAAAGCAAGCGCAGCCGCTATAGCCCCTCGACCAAGTGGAATAGATACCTTAAAAAAGCTCTTTACGGGTGAATACCCCATCACCTGGCTAGCTTGCACAAGTTTGTATGACTGTTCTTTTAACGCGGTTTTAAAGATTAAAAAGAGGTATGGATATAGCACCAATGCAATCATCACCATTGCACCGCTCAGTGTACGAATATCGAAAAACCAATAATCGTCTGGTGATTGCCAGCCAAATACCGCACGCAGCCATGATTGCACTGGGCCTGCATAATCAAATAAATCAGTATAAACGTAGGCAATAATGTAGGTAGGCATAGCTAGTGGCAACATCAGCGCCCATTCGAAATGCTTTTTACCAGGAAAGTCACTGTAAGCACAAAGCCACGCAAGCGGCAGTGCAATTATGCTACTGAGCAGACAAACACCAAAAACCAGCACCACGGTATTGTAGGTATAGTCCCACAAAACGGTCTGTTTTAAATGCTCAAAAACCTCGGTATCAGGTTGAAACGATTCAAAAATCAGGAACAATAACGGAAGCGACAGGCAAAAGCCTGTCGCATAAGCAATTAACTGCCATTTAGACAGTGAGAAGTTAAAGCGCATTAAAGATCAAATTTTACCTCGTCGATCAGCTTCAATGCCAATGGACGGTATTCACTTACCTTTGTTAATGGCAGCGCATCTTCCTTAAATTTGCCCCAAGACGCCACTAACTCAGAAACTTCAACATCCGGTTTTACCGGATATTCCATATTCACAGAAGCATACATATTCTGAGCTTTATTGTCAGTCATAAATTCGATTAATTTTAACGCGTTAGCCGTGTTTTTACCGTGTTTGGTTAAAACCGCACCAGAAACGTTAATATGTGAACCGCGATTCGTCTGATTCGGGAAATTAATGTATACAGATTCTGCCCATGGCACCTGTTTTGGATCATTCAGCATTTTGCCAAAATAGTAGCTGTTACCAAGTGCAATATCACAAAGACCCTCTTTAACGGCTTTTACTTGTGCGCGGTCATTACCTTGTGGCTTACGCGCTAAGTTAGCTTTTAATCCTTTCAGCCATTCACGTGCCTCGGCTTCGCCATGGTGGGCGATCATAGAAGCTACCAGCCCTAGGTTATATGGGTGCTTACCTGAGCGCATGCAGATTTTGCCTTTGTATTCTGGTTTTGCTAAATCTTCATATGTTAGAGAGTCTAGCTTGCCTACACGGTCTTTAGACGAGTAAACATTGCGAACGCGCTTAGTTAACGCAACCCAACTGCCTTCGTCATCTCTAAATTGCGCAGGAACATTCTTTTCAACAACTTCGCTGGTAATTGGTTGCACTAAACCTTCATCTTCTAATTGCAGTAATGCACTGAAGTTAGATGTAAGCACCATATCAGCTTTAGTGTACTTACCTTCTTTTTTAAGCTTTTCAATTAAGCCTTTTTTGGCAAATACAACTTTGGTTTCAATACCGGTTTCTTTTGTGAACTCTTGTAGTATCGGCTCAATTAAAAAACCCTGACGATAAGAGTAAATATTAACAACATCTTTTGCTGCAACTTCACCAGCTGCAAGTAACGCGAGTAATGCGATTGCTTTTTTCATATTGAAGAACCATAAATAAGAAGTATTATCACTTGAATTGTATCTATCTGATGTTGAATGTACAGTAATAAATTGAGCTTATTTAAAATTAGGTAAATTAACTAAAACAAAATACCAAAAACGACATCGCCTAATTTTTTCGTGAGATATATCTCACAGAACTCCCATCCTTTTCTCAAAAACATCTCTGCACCACCCCACACAAAACCATCAACCACTTGTTTTATATGGACTAATCATCTGAAAATAGTGTATTTCAGTAATAAAACAAATTCCTAAAGTGATTTATCTAGTTTTCTTGAACAACGAATTATCTAAAATTAACACTGTCAAAAGGAAATGGACTGAATTGACCTTACTTAGGATTAGTAAGCGGCAGGAGCTGATAGGATTTACTAGATGGAATTTGGGCTAGGATGCCAAAGGAATTGATGGTTTACAGGATGTGAACCTTAAAAGGATTTTCTTACAGGACTGTAATTTGGATAAATGGACTGAGCAAGGAACTAGCTCATTGACGAGTCACGTCAAAATAAGGATATCAAGGATTGCAATTATACAAACAACGCATATTTGCATAGCAGGATGCTAAAAAGATTCCGTTAAGGCGCAGCTATAAGCTGCGCTTTTTATTTGCCTACAATTCACTAAACAAGTTTTAATCGTGTTGTTACGGCACTAATTTACTGCGTTTACCTTTTAAATATGCATTTCTAAAATCAACAAAATGACGCTCTAGCTTTTGTGATGCATCAAGCTCACCTGCAAGTTCTAATACCATTATTGCTACCTCTGCAGTACCAAGTTGATGTTCAAACGCAGCAACACGTAAATGATATTCTGAAAGCTTTTCAGGACTTATAGATAATATTGGGAAGCCGTCAAGATAAGGACTCTTTCGGATCATTTTCTTGGCTTCACGCCAAGTACCATCAAGAAAAACAAATAATGGCTTTTTGCCTGCAACTCGCTCAACCTGTTTAACAACACGCTCAGCAGGCATATTTTCTTCAGGAAAAACAATAAATGGCTGGTAAGTATCACTTTGTAATAAACTTAAAAGTGCATCGTCTGGTTCGGTTCTATCCCAGCGAAACGCATAGTTTTCTGGCACAATATCCGCAATTAAACGGCCGGTATTTGATGGCTTGAAACTTTCATTGTGATACATCAACAAACAAACAGCTGCATCGCAATTTGCCTCTTTAATGCCATGGCAAATACACAAGTTTTCAGATAACAAACAATGCTCACAGCGCGATAGTTTAGAGCCGCGCGCCTTATATTCACGCTTTGCTGCGGCAATTTGTTGTTGCCTAAGTGCTAATACTGAATTTTTCAATCGACCTCTCCCAAACAAGCGGCGTATTTTACCGCTTTTTATCTCTTTGAGCTAATCCCAAAAAAAGTACGGACAATAAAAAACCCAGCACAGTGGCTGGGTTTTTCTAAAGAAGAATTAGATTACTTCTTTTTAACTGCTTTTTTATTTGGTAGGTCAGTGATTGAACCTTCAAAAATTTCAGCAGCAAGACCGATTGATTCATTCAGTGTTGGGTGAGCGTGAATTGTTAACGCTAGGTCTTCACCGTCTGCGCCCATTTCAACCGCTAGGCCAATTTCACCTAGCATTTCACCTGCGTTGATACCAACCATTGCACCACCGATAACGCGACCTGAGTCTTTATCGAAGATAAGTTTAGTTGAACCTTCAGTACGTGCTGAAGCGATTGCACGGCCAGATGCAGCCCACGGGAATACCGCAGTTTCAATGTTAAGACCTTGCTCTTTTGCTTCTTTCTCAGTTACACCAACCCACGCAATTTCTGGATCTGTGTATGCAATTGAAGGAATACACTTAGGATCGAAGTAATGCTTCTTACCAGAGATAACTTCAGCAGCTACGTGCGCTTCATGAACCGCTTTGTGTGCAAGCATTGGTTGACCAACGATATCACCAATCGCGAAGATGTGGTTAACGTTTGTCTTCATTTGCTTATCAGTGTTGATAAAGCCACGCTCATCAACTGCTACGCCCGCTTTTTCAGCGTCAAGTAGTTTACCATTCGGAGTACGGCCAACAGCAACAAGTACTTTGTCGTAACGAACAGCTTCAGCTGGTGCATTTTTACCTTCAAATGAAACGTATAGACCGTCTTCTTTCGCTTCAACTGCAACCACTTTAGTAGAAAGCATTACATTGAACTTGTTCTTAACGTACTTTTGGTAAATCTTGATAACGTCTTTATCAGCTGCTGGTACTAGTTGATCAGCAAATTCAACAACGTCGATTTGTGAACCTAGTGCACGGTAAACAGTACCCATCTCTAGACCGATGATACCACCACCAAGTACTAATAACTTTTCAGGAACATCTTTAAGTTCAAGTGCGCCTGTTGAGTCAATTACACGATCATCTTCTGGGATGAAAGGTAAGTTAACTGGCTGAGAGCCTGCAGCGATAATTGCGTTGTCGAAAGTAACAGTAGTTGTACCGTTTTCGCCTTCAACAGCAATAGTGTTAGAGCCTGTGAATTTGCCGTAACCATTAACTACGTTAACTTTACGCATTTTCGCCATGCCGTCTAGGCCGCCAGTAAGTTGACCAATTACAGACTCTTTCCAAGAACGGATTTTGTCTAGGTCGATTTGAGGAGCACCGAAAGTAACACCGTGAGACGCCATTTCAGCTGCGTCATCAATTACTTTA
>NZ_JBFKMX010000050.1:0-25418 GCF_041629635.1 Pseudoalteromonas sp.
AAAACAAAATAATAATGCTATGACGCCACAACAAATCGAACTCGTGCAATCGTCTTGGGAAAAAATTGTACCCATTGCCAGTGACGCAACCACCATCTTTTACCAACGTTTGTTTGCTATTGCACCTTACTTAAAGCCACTGTTTAAGGGGGATGTTGAAGAACAGGGCAAGAAACTGGCTACTATTTTAACTACTGTGGTGCGAGGGCTTAAGCAACTTGATAAGTTAGAAATGGCTGTGTGGCAATTAGGACGACGCCATATTGCCTATGGCGTCTCGATGCCTGACTACCAGCCCGTTGCTGAAGCGCTGCTTTGGACACTAGAGCAAGGCTTAGGCGCAGATTTCACTGTACAAACAAAAGAAGCTTGGGTTGGCGCCTACACATTACTTGCAAGTGTCATGCAGGCTGGCGCCGATTATCCCTATGCGAATTTTTCGCTTTGGAAAGCAGAACAAGGCTAAATTGAGAATAAGCGAATAAGCAAAATCCCAATAGCTAAGTGCACAGCGAGTTCAATATTTGCAATGCCGATATTATCTTGCTGCTCAACCTCTATATTGGTTTGCACTTTTGGTAGCGCTAATTTTAGTACCAAGAAGGCTGTAATCTGATGCAGTGCGACAAATACAACTACATTTAGCAAAATCATAATGATGTTGTCGATAAAGTTGCCTGGAATAAACTCAATGCTCGACAATGCAGCAAATATCGCCAGTGATAATGCAATCATACGGGCAGCAAAGCGAAGCCCCAGCGAGGTGTTATCATAGGCAAAATAGGTTTGCAGTGATGCACCTTGGTTGGTTGCTGAAAAGGCTCGTTCTTGCCAACGAGTGTGCAGTAAAATAACAATTTGAATCGCACTAAATGCAATAATATCGGTAAGGAAGGTATTTAAATTCGTTGCTTTTGACCATTTGTATAAACCTAATACCACGATTGAATTTGCCAGTAATACGCCTGTATCTATTAACGCGGCGCACATATTTCGTTTTTCAATTGCTCTAGCTTCATTGAAGTCAGCCAAAATAAGTTTGTTATGGATCCACTTACCTAACCAGATAAAGCTCAATGCTAATGCTAGTGCTAAGGCAAAATGAGGTAGGCTTTCTTGCCACTGGGCAAGGTTAAATTCTCTTGCGATAAACCCCACCACTAAAATAATACTGAAAATTGATGACGCATAACTGATGCCCATCGCAAAGTTGTCTTTCTTGGCGAGTTCATTCATTAAGTCGTGGTCAGAGCTTGAAGCGCGTAATTGCTTCTTTACCACCATAAGCACTAATAATACTAATAAGCCGGTAATGGCAAATGCGACTAAAAGATCGTTCGAGAGCGTGATATAAGACATAAAAATAGCGTTCTTTTTTGCTAAGATACTAACCTAGCATGAAAAATTAATTGTTAAGAGTGTAAGTAAGTTATGGAGTTAGCACAAGGTTTACAACAGCTCGGGCAGCAGCGTTTTGCTGATCTGTTTGGTGAAGACAAGGTAGATGCTAAAATTGTCACGCTATTGTCATTAAGTGACTTTGCTTTTCGTATTTTAGAGCAGCACCCAAACTTTATTAATTACTTACAAGATCAAACTTGGCTTGCAACGCGACATACTCCAGAGGTTTTTCAACAATCACTTGAGAGAATTGATGAAGGTGCTGCTTTTCAAGCCTTAAGAGAATACCGCAACTTATACTGGCTTAAATTAGCCTACTTAGACTTGGTTGATGGTAACGATATTCGCGACAGCATCAGTTATACCTCTCAGTTAAGTGAAACCCTGATTGATTCAGCCTATCGCTGGGCCTATGCGCAAGTAGCGAGTGTTTGGGGAAACCCCATCGATAGTGACGGGCTAGCAATGCCTATGTTGATCCTCGGCATGGGTAAACTTGGCGGGTTTGAACTGAATTATTCATCTGATATTGATTTGATCTTTACCTATCCCTACCAAGTTGAAACACAAGGCGGGCGAAAGTCGTGCGAGGCACAGGTTTTCTTTACTAAGGTTGCACAAAAAACCATTGCGGCACTTAATCAAGTAACGCCTGAAGGAAAAGTATTCCGAGTGGATATGCGTTTGCGGCCATTTGGTGACAGTGGTCCTTTAGTTATGAGCTTTAACGCCATGGAAGAGTATTACCAAGAGCAGGGCCGCGACTGGGAGCGCTACGCCATGTTGAAGGCGAGGTTATTGGGAAGTGAATCATCCTATTGGCAGCAATTTTATGACCTTTTAAGGCCGTTTGTATATCGCAAGTATATTGATTTTTCGGTGATTGAATCACTTAGAAAAATGAAAGCGTTGATTGCTCAAGATGTGAGACGCAAAGGGTTAACGGAAAATATTAAGCTTGGCGCTGGTGGTATCCGTGAAGCAGAATTTGTGGTGCAAGCGCTTCAAATGATTCGAGGTGGCCGTGAGCCAAGTCTACAAGTGCAATCGTTTTGCAGTGCACTAGAAGCACTTGCAGAGCTTAACGAAGTACCAGAAGATGTTGCCGCTACACTGACCGATGGTTATTTATTTTTACGCCGCATTGAACAATATTTACAGCAATTTGATGATAAGCAAACACAAACCTTGCCGCAAGATGAGCTTGGCCAGCAACGCTTAAGTGCCTTACTAGGTAAGCAGCAATATGCTGATACCACCGCCGAGATAAATGCACAAATGGCAATTATTCATACTGAATTTAACGCCATGATTGGTTCAGAAGATGATGATGAGCAAGAAGTTGACTCGCGCTATGAATTACTTTGGGAAAAACCCAGTATTGAGGTGATTTCATCGCACCAATTATTTGCTGGAAATACAGATTTTTATAGTGTTTTGCATGATTTCAAAGTGCTTGGCAGTAAACGTAAACTAGGCGGTCGCGGCCGTGATGTGCTTGATAAACTTATGCCTAAATTATTGCAGCAAGCGGATAAATGCGGCTGTCAGCCAAGCATTTTGAAACGTGTTTTAGCTGTAATTGAGAAGGTAATTTCACGTACTGCCTATCTAGAATTATTGCTAGAAAACCCAGGGGCTCTTAATCAACTTTTTAAACTGTGTGCGCATAGTAAATGGATTGGCGATCATTTAGCCTGCTATCCAATTTTGCTGGATGAATTAATCGATCCAGCTCAGCTTTATCGCACGCTGCCACTCAGTGGTTATGAACAAGAAATCCGTCAGTATTTCTTAAGAATTGACGAAAATGACCTTGAAATGCAAATGGAAGCATTACGTCAATTTAAACAAACACATCAATTAAAAATTGCGGCAGCTGATGCCACAGGTGTGCTTGATGTTATGAAAGTAAGTGACCACTTAACAGCGCTTTCAGAAGCCATTGTAAGTCAGTGCGTTAACCTAGCATGGCAGCAAATGGTAGAACGTTTTGGTTATCCGCCTGCTGCAAATGACGATGAAAAGGGCTTTGCAGTGATAGCTTATGGCAAAGCTGGTGGCATTGAGCTAGGTTATGATTCAGACCTTGATTTAGTTTTTGTGCATAATAGTGACGGTAATGGTCAAACCAATGGCGACAAGCAAATTGATGCTCGCCAGTTTTATTTAAAGCTTGCTCAGCGTTTGCTGCATTTATTTAATACACGCACAGCTTCAGGCATTCTTTATGAGCTTGATACCCGTTTACGCCCAGAAGGAGCGTCTGGCTTATTAGCAATTAATATTGAGACTTATCGAGAGTATCAACTGAAACAAGCTTGGACTTGGGAGCATCAGGCCTTAGTACGTGCCAGAATGACCTATGGTCAAACTCAATTACAAGAACGTTTTAAATCCATTCGAAAAGAAGTCTTGTCGCTGACACGTGAACAACAAAAGCTAAAAGATGACGTTGTTAATATGAGACAAAAAATGCGCGATCACCTGATGAAAGGGGATGACGTACGTTTTGATATTAAACAGGGGCTAGGTGGCATGGCTGATATTGAATTTTTAGCCCAATATTTTGTACTAGCAAATGCCCATCAACAGCCGTTGATCTCTGAGTATTCGGATAACATTCGTATTTTTGAGCGCGCAGCGGAACTTGGTTTAATTGAGCAAAATGAAAAGTTGTCGCTTACATCAGCTTATTGTGAGCTACGCGAGTTATACCATCAAGTAAGTTTACGCCAAGAGGCTAAACTTGTTAGCGTGGCATCTGTTCAAGAAAAAACTCAAGCAATAATTGCTATTTGGCAAAAGTACTTAGCGTGAGTTTATGGTAAGTGATAACTGTGTTAAAGTGTTGCTTTTACACAGTTATCACGCACATATCGGGTAGGATTTTCGGTTATTACCGCAGTACCATGTTTATAACAAAAGAAGCCAAAGACATCATTTTCAAAATCACTGTCGATGGCTTTTGATACTTGGTAAAGAGTGGTGATAAACGTTTCGTCGACTCGGAAGTTGTCTTTAATGATGTAGTCTTTATCGAGATACCATAAAAACTCAATACCTTCTTGCTCAGCAAATTGTGAAAGTACTTCTTTTAAGGTATCCCCTTTGTCAAAGCGACGTGCTTTAATTTGCCCACGCCAACTTGCTGGGGTTTTATTGGAAATGGTGCGTTGTTTTAACTGCTCAGCTAATGAAGTTTCTGGTTCATCTAATAAAATTACGTATTTTTCACGTTCTGTCATCGAGTTAAGTGTACTGCGAAAACTATTATAAAAGTTTGTGAGGCCTTGTGCAGCAGGGTTTGATTTGGTATCAGAAGTGAATACCGGCCCTTTACCAAGAAGTAGATACAGTGCAGCTGCAATTAAGATAATACCAAGAGATAAATGTTTAAGCCAAAACCACACAGCAGCACTCACAATGTTTAAAAATAAAGCAAGTCAATAATAGCTTTAACCTATTAGTAATTTGCATAATACTAATTTCGTATTTTTATAGTAATGCGAGTAATAGCTGTTCTGGCGAGCAGAAATGATAGAAAAACTAACGATTAATGCAAAAGGTGTGAGCCCAAATAGGTGGTAAACACATTATTTATTTGGGCAGAATTAAATTGACGATTACTTGTAATAAGATGTCGCATTAGGGTCTTTTTGTGTTTTAAAACGGCGGTGCAACCACAAATACTGCTCAGGTGCTTTACGAATCGCGTCTTCCATTGCTTTGTTTACACGGGTAACGTCATCAATATCATTGCCCGTTGGGAAGTTTTCGAAAATAGGGCTGACATCTAAAAAGTACTTTCCGTCTTTACGGTAAGTTGAAAGTGCGACTGTTTCACTGTTTTTACTGCTGGCAAAAATTAGGGTACCTGTTGTGGTGCAGGTTTCTTCTACTGCAAAAAATGGCACAAATTCAGAACGTTTTCGGCCATAGTCTTGATCCGGCAAGTAGTAACAAAGTTTGTGTTTGCTAAGGGCTTTTAATAAGCTTTTTACATCACGTTTGGTTACTAACGCTTCACTAAAGCGCAGGCGACCATTAACAATGATGTATTCCATTAACGGGTTATTATGCGGGCGATAAAAGCCCACACCGGTATTTTGAATGCCCATCATACGACCTGCAACTTCGAGGTGCATCATATGTGGCACTAACATCAGAACACCTTTGCCACGGTTAATCGCATTTTCAATATGATGGTAACCAGTAATGCCACCAAAGTGCTTGTTAGCGCGCCACTGTGGCCACCACCAAGCCATACCTGATTCAAAAATAGCAATACCGGTATTTTCTAGGTTTTCTTTTACAAGTTTGGCTTGTGCCGTTTTATCTAATTCAGGAAATGCCAATGCAATGTTGACCTCGGCAATTTTGCGGCGCTTTTTGACAAAACGATAAACTAAACGACCCAGTAATTTACCAAGGCCGATTTGTAGCTTGTATGGTAACCACGAAAGCAAATAGAGAATAAGTACACTTAACCAAGTGAGCCAATATTTAGGAGCGAGAAAAGAGTATGAAAAAGGCGCTTTAGTGATCACAATATCATTTGCAAAAAGTAAAAAATTAGCGCGAGTATATCAAAAAGAAAGGAAAACGTGGGAATAGATTTATTCCCACGAAAAATTACATTACCGAGGTTAGTTTAAACCGCGGTTAATTGCTTCAATATCACTGCGAGACAGTGTACCTTCAGCAAGCTTTAAGCCAAGAGTTGATACTACATAACGGTAACGAACCGCTGATAAGTTACGGCTTGCATCGTATAAGTTACGAGTACTGAGTAATACGTCAACAATAGTACGTGTACCCACTTCAAAACCAGCTTCTGTTGCTTGCAGTGCGCTTTCTGCAGATACAACAGCTTGCTCAAGTGCACGATAAGTCGCGATATCTGATACTACTTGGTTGTAAGATGTACGTACTTGCTTGTTTACATTACGGTATGCACTTTCAAATTCTTGGCTAGCAGCAACAAAATATTCAGTCGCTTGGTTTACCGCAGCTTGTGTACCACCACCTTGGTAAATTGGCACAGAGAAATCTAAGCCTACTTTAGTTTGGTCCAACCGAGGGCCTGTTTCGCCAAGGCTATCACCATAAGAAGCCGACAGAGTCAGCTTTGGATAGTGTCCTGCTTTTGCTTGTTCAATTTGCTCTTTCGCAATGTCCACAGATACGCGAGATACTTGCAGTGAAATATTATTTTCTTTTGCAGACTCAACAAATTCAGCACTCTTACGTGCTGGTTTAACTGTTGAAAATTTATTTGTGTTAAGTGCATTTAGCTTTTCGTGATATTTACCCGTGATTTCACCAAGTTCTTCACGCGCTGTTTCAACATCGTTAATTGCAACAATTTCACGTGCTACAGCGTTATCGTACTGAGCTTGTGCTTCATGTACATCAGTAATTGCAGTAAGACCAACTGCATGGCGCTGTTTTGTTTGCTCAAGCTGGCGTTCAATTGCACGTTTTTCTGCGCGAACGAATTCTAAGTCGTCTTGACGTGCAAGCACGTTAAAGTATGCATTTGAAACACGAACAATTAGATTTTGCTGCGCTAGTTGGTAGCTTGCATCTGCTTGTAATGCTTGCTTTTCTGCAATGTTTAGTGATTTCCAAGAGCCTAAATTGAATAGGTCTTGATCTAATCTAATACCGCGACTAAATACATCTGAGTCACCCAGATCACCGTCTGTTTTTTCATAACCCATTGTTGCACCGATTTGCGGTAGTAAACGAGCCATTGCGATATCAGTGCTGTATTCTTGTGCGTCGCGTGTTGCTTTCGCTTTTAATACCACAGGGTCATTAGCAAGTGCGATTTCGTATACTTGCATTAAGTCTTCTGCATTTGCATGCGTTACTGAAAAGCTACATGTTAATGCAACAAGCGCAGATAATAGTTTCTTCTTCATAGTGGTTGTCATCCCCAGACAATTTTTGTAAGCATCTTAGCGTGTTTTTTTATTGATTAGAAAAACAATACAGTAAAACAAAGCATTCAAGTGTAACAGAATATGAAAAATTCGTTTTATTGACTTATTAAGCTAAAATACCGAAAAATCGATAGATTATCGAATAGATTTTAAACTAATTAAGTCGTTTAATATGGCCAAAATTACAAAATTCAACCAATCAGATGTAGAAATAGTCGCTAAAAAACGTACATTTAACGGTTTCTTCAAAATAGACGAATACCATTTTCGTCATGCGTTATTTGCTGGCGGCCAGTCCGAAATTGTTGTTCGTGAAATTTTTGAACGTGGCGATGCGGTTGCGGTCTTACCCTATGACCCAAAATTGGATGCGGTATTACTTATTGAGCAAATCCGTATTGGTGCACTGAGTGACAAGAAGTCTCCATGGCTATTGGAAGTGATTGCCGGGATGACAGATGGCAGTAACGATTACGAAAGCGTAGTAAAAAAAGAAGCAAAAGAAGAGTCGGGTATTGAGCTTAGTAATCTTGAGTTTATGTTATCGTACCTTTCAAGCCCCGGTGGTACCTCTGAGCGTTTATACTTATATTATGCTGAAGCGGATTTATCGCAAGCTGGTGGGCTTTTTGGTGTGCCTGATGAAGGTGAAGATATTAAAGTGCATGTTTTACCGGTTAAACAGGCGTTTCAGCTACTTGATGAAGGTGAAATGGATAACGCAGCAACTGTGATTTGTTTGCAATGGCTTAAACTGAATATTGAAGCAATAAGAGAGAAGTATCATACGTGTTAGCACAGGCTTATCGACAAAATTTACCGAAATATATTCGATTATGTGAGCAAAATTACGCGCGCATAAACTGCCTGTTGCCAAAACAAAATGATAAAGGGGCTGTAAATAAAGTATTAGTTGGCGGTTTTGAATTTACCTTAACCGTGTTAGAAGCGTCGCCTTATACAAATTTAGTGTCTTTAAAGCAGACTGACAATCAAGTGATTGGGTTTACACGTCCAGACTTAAATGTGCGTGTGTATCATGATGCAAAAGTTGCTGAAGTAGTATGTAAATATTATCCAAAACGTGTCAAACCTGCATATGGTTACCCCAACCCAGATATGCACCAAAAAGATGAGAAATATCAAATTAATGCGTTTTTAAAAGATTGGTTGGAATACTGTATCAACCAAGGCAGAAGTACATTTCATTGGGATACCGATCATGGCGTGGTTTGAACAAAAAGCGCAGATTGAGAATAACCAATTAACACTTATTCATATCACCGATAGCCATGTTTTTGCGAATCACGAAGGTGAATATTTTAATGTTAATACGGCAAATTATCTTCGTAAAACTCTTGAGCGTATAAAGTTTATTGACTGTGATGCGATTATTTTTGGCGGTGATTTAACGCAAGATCACAGCGAAGAATCGTATCACTTATTCGCGCAACTTGTGGTGGATGCGGGGCTTGCTGACAAGTTTTTTTGGCTGCCGGGCAATCATGATGAACTTGATGTCTATAACCGTGTGTTTACACAGTATGGTATTGTCAGTTGCAAGTTGTTGCAAAATGCTTATTGGCAAGTGTTATTGGCAAATTCCAAAGGGCCAACACCCGCGGGACTTATTAATGAAACGCACTTTACTGAAATAGCATCTGAGCTTAACAATAGCGAAAAATTTACGTTAGTGTTTACACATCATCACCCCATTGCCATTAATGGTTATCTCGACAAACACATCTTAGAAAATGGCGATGAGCTGCTTAGTTTGCTATCACGTCATAGTCATGTGAAAGGCCTTGTTCATGGTCATGTGCACAATGAATACAGCTGGTTATTTGACGGTTTTGCTGTATTTGCAACGCCTGCCACATCAATTCAGTTTGAGAAAAATACCCCCGATTGGCAGCAAGTTGACTTAGGTCCGGCGTTTCGTGTGATACGATTACAACAAAATGGCAGTTTAAGCACACAGGTCGTATGGCTAAACAACGCGTAATTTACATTCATGGTTTTAATAGCTCACCAGAATCATTTAAAGCACAACAATTTGGTCAGTATTTAGCGAAACATCATGATGTTGAGTATTTAGTACCAAAACTAAACCACGAACCGCGAGAAATTTTGCTGACGCTCGAAGCGTTAATAACACCTAATACAAAATTAATAGGCAGTTCATTGGGCGGATACTTTGCAACTATTTTATCCGAGCGCTATCAACTGCCAGCGGTGGTTGTTAATCCGGCTGTTGCACCATTTGACCTAATGCATGATTACCTAGGTACGCAGTACAACCCGTATCAAGATTATTATTACGATGTGACTGAACGTCATGTTGATCAGTTAAAGCAGTTTTACATTGCCAACTTGTCCCAGCCTGAGTTGATTTTACTTTTACAGCAGATGGGCGATGAAGTATTAGATTTTTCACAGGCGGTCGATTATTATAAAAACTGCCGTCAGCGTATTGAATTTGCTGGCGATCACAGTTTTATTGGGTTCGAACGTTATTTCCCAGATATTGTAGATTTCCTGAAAATATCGTAAAACAGTTATAACTTTAAAAAACGCGCTAAAACCTAGAAGTTTTTACCCACAAGGGAAACTAGGTCACCAAAGATAATTAATATAAAAAGAACCGCATTTCATGACGACACAAGATTACAATGCAGAAGCCATTGAGGTATTAAATGGACTTGAACCGGTAAAACGCCGCCCTGGCATGTATACCGACACCACCCGTCCTAACCACCTTGGTCAAGAAGTTATCGATAACAGTGTGGATGAAGCTTTAGCGGGGCATGCATCTAAGATTGATGTCATTCTCCATGAAGATAATTCACTGGAAGTAATCGATGATGGCCGTGGTATGCCGATTGATATTCACCCAGAAGAGGGTATTCCAGGGGTAGAACTTATTCTTACTAAACTGCACGCAGGTGGTAAGTTTTCAAATAAAAACTACCAATTTTCGGGTGGTTTGCACGGGGTAGGTATCTCGGTTGTAAATGCCTTATCAACACGCGTGCTGGTTACTGTTCGTCGTGATGCCAAAGTGTATGAAATTGCCTTTGAAAATGGCGATAAAGTGCAAGACTTGAGCGAAGTCGGTACTGTGGGTAAGCGCAACACAGGTACTTCTGTTCATTTTTGGCCTGATGCTAGTTACTTTGATTCTGCCAATTTCTCACTTAGCAAGCTAAAGCATTTATTAAAAGCAAAAGCGGTTCTGTGTCCTGGATTACGCATTCGATTTGTTAATAAGCAAAGCAAAGAAACGATTGAATGGTTCTTTGAAGATGGTTTAAAAGACTATTTAGCAGATGCATTAAAAGAATATGAAGTATTGCCTAAGCAGCCATTTACGGGGGAATTTGCTGGCTCCACCGAAGGTGCTGATTGGGCTGTGTTATGGTTACCAGAAGGTGGTGAAGGGGTTTCTGAAAGTTATGTAAACCTAATTCCGACGGCACAAGGTGGTACTCATGTAAACGGATTACGTCAAGGCCTACTAGAAGCGATGCGTGAATTTTGTGAATTCCGTAATTTATTGCCTCGCGGTGTTAAATTAACCCCAGATGATATTTGGGATCGCTGTAGCTATGTATTGTCTGTGAAAATGCAAGACCCGCAATTTGCGGGTCAAACCAAAGAAAAACTATCGTCGCGTTCAACCTCTGCATTTGTCTCTGGTGTCGTGAAAGACTCATTTAGTTTATGGCTAAATGAACACACTGATATTGCCGAATTACTTGCTGAAATTTGTATTAGCAACGCACAAAAACGTATGCGTGCTGCGAAAAAAGTGGTGCGTAAAAAAGTCACCTCAGGCCCAGCTTTACCGGGTAAATTGACCGATTGTAGTACGCAAGAAAGTGAACGCAGTGAACTCTTTTTAGTAGAGGGTGACTCTGCCGGTGGTTCGGCAAAACAAGCCCGCGACCGAGAATTCCAAGCGGTGATGCCACTGCGCGGTAAAATTCTTAATACCTGGGAAGTGGAATCAGGACAAATTCTTGCGTCACAAGAAGTACATGATATTTCGGTGGCGATTGGTATGGACCCAGATTCAAGCGACTTATCAAATTTACGTTATCACAAGATTTGTATTTTAGCGGATGCGGATTCTGACGGACTGCACATTGCAACACTATTGTGTGCGCTGTTTGTAAAGCATTTCCCTATTTTGGTTGAGCAAGGTCATGTGTATGTAGCAATGCCGCCACTTTATCGTATCGATGTAGGTAAAGAGGTTTACTATGCCCTTGATGAAGATGAAAAAGTCGGCATCTTAGACCGTATTGAAGCGGAGAAAAAACGCGGCAAGGTCAATGTACAACGCTTTAAAGGTTTGGGTGAAATGAACCCAATTCAGCTGCGTGAGACGACAATGGATCCAAATACCCGTCGCTTAGTGCAATTAAGCTTAGCAGGCGATGAAGACACGCTAGAAGTAATGGATATGTTACTTGCCAAAAAGCGCTCAGGCGATCGTCGTGAATGGCTAGAAACCAGTGGTGACCAAGCGGATTCGTGGAACTCATAACAAGCATAAAAAAATTTAGGTAAACGAGCATGTCAGATCTCGATACCCTCGCAATGCAAGGGATAGAACAACAAACAATGGCGCAGTTTACGCAAAGCGCCTACTTAAATTACTCGATGTATGTAATTAAAGACCGTGCACTGCCACATATTGGCGACGGTTTAAAACCAGTACAGCGTCGAATTGTGTATGCGATGAGTGAACTAGGCTTATCAGCAGCAGCTAAATATAAAAAATCAGCCCGTACCGTGGGTGATGTACTCGGTAAATACCACCCTCATGGTGATAGTGCGTGTTACGAAGCCATGGTATTGATGGCGCAGCCGTTTTCTTACCGCTACCCGCTGGTGGATGGTCAAGGAAACTGGGGTGCTGCGGATGACCCTAAATCATTTGCTGCAATGCGTTATACCGAAGCGCGTTTATCAAAGTTCTCAGAAGTTTTGCTTAAAGAGCTTGGTCAAGGCACAGTTGATTGGATCCCTAACTTCGATGGCACTATGAAAGAGCCTGAAGTATTACCTGCACGATTACCGCATATTTTACTGAACGGTATAACCGGTATTGCTGTAGGTATGGCAACAGACATCCCACCGCACAATGTGCGTGAAGTCGCAAATGCCTGTTGTACGCTGTTAGATCAGCCCAAAACGGAACTTGAAACCATTTTAGATATGGTAATTGCCCCTGATTATCCGACTGATGCAGAAATTATCACGCCGAAGGCTGAAATTCGCAAAATGTATCAAACTGGTAAAGGCTCTATCAAAATGCGCGCGGTGTATACCGAAGAGCAGGGTGATATTGTTATTACGGCTTTACCACATCAATGTTCGGGTGCGAAAGTGCTTGAGCAAATCGCAGCGCAAATGCGCGCGAAAAAACTGCCAATGGTAGCTGATTTACGTGATGAATCAGACCATGAAAACCCAACACGTATCGTAATTGTACCACGCTCTAATCGCATTAAAGCTGAGCCACTAATGGCGCACTTGTTTGCAACTACAGATCTTGAACGCAGTTACCGTGTTAACTTAAACATGCTTGGTTTAAATGGCCGCCCGCAAGTTAAAGATTTAAAAACAATTTTATCTGAGTGGTTAGTATTTAGACGCGAAACAGTGCGTCGCCGTTTACAATACCGTCTAGATAAAGTGTTGGCGCGTTTACATATTTTAGAAGGCTTGCTTATTGCCTTTTTAAATATCGACGAAGTGATTGAAATCATCCGCACGGAAGATGAGCCAAAGCCAGTACTAATGGCGCGTTTTGGTATTACTGAAACCCAAGCAGAAGCAATTTTAGAACTTAAACTTCGCCATCTTGCTAAATTAGAAGAAATGAAAATTCGCGGTGAGCAAGATGAGCTTGCTAAAGAGCGCGATAAGCTTGAATTAACACTTGGTTCAGAACGTCGCATGTCGACCTTACTGAAAAAAGAAATTCAAGAAGCCGCTGAGCTTTATGGTGATGAGCGTCGCTCACCTGTGGTTGAGCGTGACGAAGCAAAAGCACTAAGCGAAAAAGACTTAATGCCATCAGAAAGTGTAACAGTGGTACTTTCTGAAAAAGGCTGGGCACGTTTTGCTAAAGGCCATGATATTGATGCAGAGGGCTTAAGCTATAGAGCAGGCGATAGCTTTAAGTCGCTAGCCAAAGGTCGCAGCAATCAGCCGAGTGTGTTCTTAGATAGCTCAGGCCGTGCTTTTGCAACTGAAACCCATAGTTTACCTTCGGCACGAAGCCAAGGCGAACCTATGACAGGCCGCTTTAACCTTGCCCCAGGCGCTAACCTTGAGCACGTTGTGATGGGTGAAGAAAAAGCAAACTTCTTAATGGCATCCGATGCGGGTTATGGCTTTATTGCTGAATTTAATGATTTAGTCAGTAAAAATAAAAATGGTAAAGCTCTGGTAAGTATTCCAGAAGCTTCGCTTTTACTGACGCCGCAACCAATTCAAGACATTACATCTGATCGCTGTTTAGCAATCTCGAATGAAGGGCGCATGCTTATCTTCCCAATTCGTGATTTACCAAAACTAGGCAAAGGTAAAGGTAATAAGATTATCTCTATTCCTAGTGCCCGCGTTAAGGCGCGTGAAGAGTTTGTTAAAGTGCTGGGTATTGTGCCTGATGGCGCATCTGTTACTTTACATGCTGGTAAGCGTAAACTCACACTTAAACCGAGTGATCTTGAGCATTACTATGGTGAGCGTGGCAGACGCGGGAATAAGTTACCGCGTGGTTTACAGCGTGTGGACTTAATGGAAGTTGAGTTTACCACCGCACAAGAACTGATCGACGAGACTATTGATCCGGAAAATACCGGAGAGTAGTAACAAAGCTTAGTGCCGAAAAGCGTCGAAAAACGTTAAAATAGCGAAAACCAGTCTCAATTAGGGACTGGTTTTTTTATAAACTGTGTTTTTTAGCTTACACATGTTAGCTAAAATTCGTATAATGGCGCGCTTAGTTATTGGAGATGTTATTTTGATATTTGCTGTTCGCTTAGTACTGCTTGCGATTTTTATCTTTTTCAGTGCGATTTTTGGTTTGCTATTGTGTTTAGTCATGCCATTCAACCGAAACCATGTACACCGTTTTGCTTCTTGGTACGGCAGTATGCATGTACTTTTGGGTGCAAAAATAGATATCAAAGGACTTGATAATTTAGACAAAGAAAAGTCATACGTGTTTGTTTCGAATCATCAAAATAATTATGACTTATTCACCGTAACCAATGCGGTACCAGAGAATACCGTAAGCATTGGCAAAAAAAGCATTCGTTTTATTCCGTTTTTTGGCCAGCTTTATTGGCTCTCGGGAAATATTTTAATTGACCGTAATAACAAATCTAAAGCCAAAGGCACGATTGATAAAGCAGCATCAAAAATCAAAAACGATAAAATTTCAGTTTGGTTATTTCCGGAAGGCACACGCAGTTATGGCCGAGGACTATTGCCGTTTAAAACGGGCGCGTTTCATACTGCAATGCAAGCTGAAGTGGAAGTGGTTCCGGTGTGTATGAGCACCACAACTGGTCGTATTAAATTAAATCGGTGGTCAAATCCGACTATTTTTGTTGAGTTGCTTGATCCAATCTCATTAGATAAGGATGTACCAGCAAGAGAGCATGCCAAACGAATCCATGCTATGATGCAAAATAAGATTGAACAGCTAGATGCTAAAGTAGAGAGCGATTGTGGAAAACTGGCGCGAAATTAGTGAAGATATTGTTGAGTCATTATTAGAAGATGGCTCAAATCCAGACAAACTATATGAAGTAGAACACCACTTTGTATGTGAAGATTTTGATAAGTTAGAAGAAGCGGCACTTGCTGCTTTTAAACTTGGTTTTGATGTTGAAGACCCAGCTGAACTTGAATTAGAAGATGGCAGCAAAATTTGGGGTTTTGATGTTGTAGTTGAGTGCGAACTAGATGCAGAACTTATTCTTGAAGATGTTGATAAACTTATCGACCTCGCTGCAAAAGCTGGTGTGGAATACGATGGATGGGGCACTTACTTTCAAGAGTAAATACTGAACTCATCAATCGAATACAAAAAATAGCGCCTTATGGCGCTATTTTTATTGACTGTCATCTTGTGAGAGATTGAACGGGGAGAACAATAGTATCGGCACTAAAATAAGCGTATGAATGGATAACCAAGCAAGTGTGCCCTCATAAACGCCCAGTGCTGTTACCGCTGTAAATAACGCAAGCGCCGAAGATACCACCGCTAATAACCAATAAAGGCCGATAGGGCTATTACTATCAAGTCGCACACTTTCAGCACACTGGTTACTTTTGCAATAACACGACATTGCTATGACTACCGTCACAAATGAAAAAGCAATCAATAAAACTTCCATGGTTATTTCCTGCAAAGGCTTTATGGAAGTAAGAGTATATTGCTTATATTTTTAAGTCAATAAAAATGATAACTATTATCAATCAAATTCAATCTAGAATGATGTGAGGTATAAATCGAGAAGTATCTTGCGTGATTGGCGAACTATCTTCGCGAATAGTTAAGCCGCAACTTTGATGATTTACCAACCAACTGCCGATTAAGGTATGATTGCCATCAAATACAGGCAGTGGTGCAAGTGCTTGCACAATATAGCCTTCTTCACCGTAGCAACCCTCACTGTGTACCCGACCTTTGGTTGGGTGATGCCAAGTGATGTTAGCGCCTTCACGGCCAAAAATCGGTTTTTGCACATAACCATTATCTAAACCACCACCGACATTATTTGCAAAATAGGCTGGTAATAAGTTGGGATGATTAGGAAACATTTGCCACAGTAGCGGCAGTAAGGCTTTGTTCGAAAGAATCGCTTTCCACTCAGGCTCAATAAAGCGGGTATGGGTCGTTATTATGTGTTTGGCAAACTCGTCCTTAAACAAGTCTTCCCAAGGGTAGAGCTTAAATAAGTGATTGATTGGCGTATCTTCGGGATCAAGTAATTGCCCTTTATTATCAACCCCAATTTCTTCAATTGGAAAGCGTGCTGTTGCGATACCTGCTTGATAAGCGCAATCTTGAAGATAACTAACGGTGCCTTTATCTTCGAGCGACCCCTCTGAATAGCAAAAACTTAGCTGATGTTTTAAATTGAGTTCGCTAAAGCGGGTAATTAAGCGTTCTTGAATGCTGTTAAATTGATCAGCCTGACGAGGCAGTACAGCTCGGTCAACTTGTTGCTCTAACCACATCCATTGGAAAAACGCAGCTTCATAAATTGAAGTTGGCGTGTCGGCATTATATTCCAACAGTTTTGCAGAGCTCTTACCATGGTAAGAAAAATCCATGCGGCCATATAGGCTTGGTTCTTTTTGCTGCCAGCTGCGCTTTATTAATGACCAAAAGTCTTCAGGAATGGCAAATTGTGTTAACCAATATTCATCGTTAATTACCTTTTCGACGGCTTGTAAGCACATTTGCTCAAGTTCATTGGTTGGATCTTCAATATCGTTTTCGATTTGCGCCAAGGTAAACTGATAATAAGCAGATTCATCCCAGTAGACTTCGCCATCAATCGTCGAAAATTCAAAGCCAAAGTATTCGGCCTGCTGTTTTAGATCAGGCCGAATAGGTGTATTACGGCGAAACATTAACCGCCGTAGCTCCGTGAAGAAGCGCGGCTACCGAATCCTCCGCGAGAACGCGACACCGATTTAGGTTTAGAGGTAAATTTTACTTTCGATTTTTTAACCATAACTGTGCCACGGTTGTTAATCGAGCCGATCAGTTGGTTATTGCTATTGCGAAAGTTAAAAAAGTCATCTTTTGAGCGGTACAGCGGCTTACTGCCACCATAAGAACTACCGCCAAAGTAGGCATATTTTTTACGTTTTTTCTTTTTCGCGTAATCCAGTGCCTCATCAACTGCTTCAGCGACAAGGCCAATCATAAAACCAGCCATAATTGGCCGCCAAATACTGTTGTTATCACGTTCGCATTGGTCAAAGCCGAAGTCACTTTCACAGTTAGATTCGGATGTGTATTTTGGTGCTTCAACTAGGTGATTAGCAAGCGCTTCTTGATATTGCACTTCACATTCAAAACGTTCAACGCCCCATTGTTCGCAGTCATCAACATCTTTGAATAAAAGCGCGGATTCATCGCTTTCGCCACAGCCGGTCAATCCAAAACCAGCACCGAGCATAAGTGTGAGTTTGAGTTTACTAGTTCGCTTCATGGTGCCTCCTAGTAAGTCATACAGGCGGCATTTAAAATTCCAGTTGCAAGCGAAGCAACGGCTAAAAAGATACCAGCGCTGATTTCATCTTTATTAATGCGCTCAGTAATTTTAGGCATATAAATCTTAACAGCAAAAAAGGTGATTAGCTGCATTACGCAGGCAATAACACCCCAAATCGCAAAATCAATAATTGATACAGAATTTATAGCGGCACTGGCAACGGGTAGGGTAAAACCTAAAAACGCACCAGCAAAGGCAACTGCAGCTGTGCGGTTATTTTGCTTCATTAAGGTCCATTCACAGTGTGGGGTAACCAGTGTATAGATAAAAATAAAGCCAAGAATTAATAGATAACCAATTGCAAAATAAAGCAAAAACGGAACGAAGCCCGCTAGTGAATCCATTATCATTATTGTCATACTCCAAAAAAGTAGTATGCGTAGACTAATTAAACGTTTCACGCATACTGAGGCAGTTAGTCTTGTGGCACAGATAAATGTTCAAGCTCGCGATAAAGCTCTTCTTCATCTCCCATGTTTAATTCGATAAGGCGTTTTAAGTGGGTCACGCTGTCAATTTCAATTTGTTCACAGCGCAAGCCTAATTGAACACTTTCAACATGCGCTAGCGATACTAACATCTCAATTACAATGTTACTGTTTGACAATTGAAACGCTAACGTTGCACTTTTCGCAAGATCACATGCATTGGGCCAGTTTTCAGGTTTTTTAATCAGTGCACCTTTTAGCGATAGGTCCAAAAGCTCTGCACGGTACTCAACACCTTGAAAAATTAAGGTGGCAGGGGTGCGATAAATAATACGGGTGAACTGTCGTCTTTCTTGCATTAGCTACGCTCCTTATCGTCATCAATAAAGCATAGCTGATCCCTAAAAAATATTAAATATTTTCATGCTGATAAGCGTAAATATTGCGTGCAAATTATGAGCTTTTCTGTGCGATGTAAAAGTCATTATTTAACAAGTGGCTGAATGTATTGAAAAACCAAAGGCTGTCCGCAATGAATTAGAATAACTATGCTCTCATTTACGTAAGATTTTCATTGTATCGACACAGCTGGTTTATCTAAGGCGATAAAAGAGAAAATTCGCTTAGTTTTAGCCCTAGCTTCCTTATTAACTTGAGTTGCTTGGATTTATTGTTAGTTGTCATATATCACTTCAAAATTATCCTTAGCTGGGAAAAGGAGCAATTGCGGGGATAAATTTTATAAGGAATCGGCTCGTTAGCAAGACTTTGATGTTTATTGTTATCAAAAGAAACTAAGCGAGTTGTGTTTATTAGTATTTCTTGCCAAGTGGCACGACAGGGTTATGTGATTTACGGTGCAAATATCTTTGCTAAAACATTAATTGTTTGTCTCATTAAAAAAGCCCGCAAATGCGCGGGCCTTTTGTATTGCGTGAAAACCTATTAACCGATTTTCTTGTACTTAATACGCTTAGGTTGCGCAGCTTCTGCGCCAAGCGTTTTCTTAAGCCATGCTTCGTATTCTGTGTAGTTACCTTCGAAGAAGTTTACTTGGCCTTCATCACGGTAATCAAGAATGTGCGTAGCAATACGGTCAAGGAACCAACGGTCGTGCGAGATACACATTACGCAGCCTGGGAATTCTAAAATGGCATTCTCAAGAGCACGAAGTGTTTCAACGTCGAGGTCATTGGTAGGCTCATCGAGTAAGATCATGTTACCGCCAGCTTTTAGAAGCTTAGCTAAGTGAAGACGGTTACGCTCACCACCTGATAAGTCTTTAACGTATTTCTGTTGATCATTGCCTTTGAAATTAAAGCGCGATACATAAGCACGACTGGCAATTTCAAAGTTACCAATTTTCAGTACATCTTGGCCTTCAGAAAGTTCTTGGAATACTGTTTTTGAACCGTCTAAATCGTCACGGAACTGATCAACTGTTGCTAGTTCAACTGTCTCACCAAGTTCAAAGTTACCTGCATCTGGCGTTTCTTGACCGCTAAGCATACGGAATAAGGTTGATTTACCTGCACCGTTAGCACCGATAATACCAACGATAGCGCCTTTTGGTACTGAGAAGCTTAAATCATCGATTAGCACACGGTCACCGTAGCCTTTTTTGATATTGCTCACTTCAAGTACTTTGTCACCTAGGCGTGGACCCGGTGGAATAAATAGTTCGTTAGTTTCGTTACGCTTTTGATAATCAGACTGCTGTAGTTCTGAGAATTGTGCCATACGCGCTTTTGATTTAGCCTGACGGCCTTTCGGATTTGAACGAACCCACTCAAGCTCTTGAGCAATTGATTTCTGACGTGCTTTTTCCGCTTTTTCTTCTTGCTTCAAACGCGCATCTTTTTGTTCAAGCCATGATGAGTAGTTACCTTCCCAAGGAATACCTTCACCGCGGTCTAGCTCTAAAATCCAACCGGCAACGTTATCTAGGAAATAACGGTCGTGGGTAATCGCCACAACAGTGCCTTCGTAATCGTGTAAGAAACGCTCTAACCATGCCACTGATTCTGCATCTAAGTGGTTAGTTGGTTCGTCGAGTAATAGCATGTCAGGCTTTTCAAGTAATAAACGACAAATTGCCACACGGCGACGCTCACCACCTGAAAGTACTTTAATTGGTGTATCCCACTCTGGTAAACGAAGGGCATCGGCAGCACGCTCTAGTGCGTTATCTAGGTTGTGACCATCGTGCGCTTGAATAATTGCTTCAAGTTCACCTTGCTCTTTTGCGAGCGCATCAAAATCAGCACCGTCCATTGCGTATTCAGCGTAAACTTCGTCTAAACGCGCAAGGGCGTTTTTAACTTCAGAAACGGCTTCTTCAACTGTTTCACGTACTGTTTTGTTTTCGTCCAATACTGGTTCTTGCGGCAGGTAACCAATTTTTGTATCAGGAAACGCGCGAGCTTCACCTTCAAACTCGGTGTCAACACCAGCCATAATACGAAGCAAGGTAGATTTACCCGCACCGTTTAAACCAAGCACACCAATTTTTGCGCCAGGGAAAAATGAAAGCGAGATATCTTTTAAAATAGTACGCTTTGGCGGCACTACTTTACTTACACGGTGCATCGTGTAGATAAACTTATCCGGTAAAGGCATGAATAATCCTATAGTGATTCTAGTAATTTAATTGCTGCATATTGTAGTGCGATAAATGGGGGCATTCAATGTCGCGATGTATTTTAAATGACATTCTATTAGGTTAAGGTAAGGTATTAAAAAAAATATAAAAATTGCTTAACTATGTTGGCTGTTCGAAAAATTCCAGTTTTCCTATTGATTCCAATGCTGATCTTAAGTTTACCCTTATGTGCTAATTCTAAGCCTAAAATTGGCTTAGTGCTTGGCGGTGGTGGTGCAAAAGGCGGTGCACATATTGGCGTGCTTAAGGTATTAGAGCAAAATAATGTAAAAATTGATTATATTGCAGGCACCAGTATTGGCGCGTATGTTGGTGGTATGTATGCACTCGGTTATTCGGCTGACGAAATAGAATCGTTTATGCTCGATGAAGACTGGGGTCAGGGTTACTCAGATGATATTCCAAGGCAGACATTGCGCTATCGCGATAAAACATTGCGTGACAAATATAACTTGCAGCTCAATCTTGGCATTCAAAATGGTTCACTTAAAGCTTCTACTGGATTATTAGTTGGACAAAGTGTCAGCCGTTTACTGCGAAACTCAACTCGTAATGTACACTTATTTGAAGATTACGATCAGCTCGCTATCCCATATCGAGCGGTAGCCACCGATTTGTCGACGAGCGAGGCCGTTATTATTGGTTCTGGTAGTATTGTAGAAGCGATGCAAGCATCGGCCTCAGTTCCAGGTGCGGTGCAACCGACAGAAATCGATGGGCGATTGCTAGTGGATGGTGGTATTGCAAATAATTTACCTATTGATGTGGTGAAAAAAATGGGCGCGGATATTGTCATTGCAGTGGATATTGGCGCTTCTCTAGCAAGTTCAAATGACTTTACTTCCATGATTGAAGTGCTTGGTCAGCTCTCAACTATTTTGACTAACGCTTCAACACAATGGCAAAAACGCTTATTGACCGAAAAGGATATTTATATTCGCCCTGACATTGATGATTTGAGCACCACTGATTGGGCAGATTTAGCGGAGTCAGTGGTACGCGGCATTGCAGCTGCCAAAAAAGTTGATACTCGTTTTAAAGTGATAGCCTCTTCAAAGCAAGATTTTGAGTGTTATGTCTCAGATAAAAAACAAAAAAGTAAGCAGTGGTTTAATCCAATTTCTAATCCTATTTTAGCGATTTCTTTAAATAATATATCAAATGTAAACAATCAGCTGATTTTAAAGCACTTCGCAATCAAGCCGGGCAACACTCCCTCAGAACATGATATTCAACTAGCTGTTAATCGCGTCTATGCACTCAATGAGTTCGAGCGGGTTGAAACTGAATTTAGAGATACCGAGCAAGGACGAGTGCTAGTTTTAAAAACGGTAGGTAAATCATGGGGGCCAAATTATTTAGATTTTGGTGCGAATTATCAAAGTGATGTCACTGTGAATTCGGTACTTTCAATTGATATGGCATATACCCGTAAAGGTATAAATGAATATGGTGGATTATGGCGGAATGAAATATCGCTGGGGTTTGAAGAATATTTAGCAACAGAATTTTATCAACCATTAAATGCTGAAGATGATTATTATGCTCGTGCACGAGTCTCTTTTATTAAGGATCGCTATAAACTACAAACGGTCAGTCAAGCCTATTTTGATCTCGAGAAAAACTATCTACGTGGCATGTGGGCTATCGGTTACAATTTTAACAACTTATGGCGATTAGAGTTTGGCATGGTAAAAGATCTTGGCGAACTCGAACAAAAGTCAATTGTAAATGAATCGTTTGACTTTAATCAAAGCGGATTCTATACCAGTTTAATGTATGACACGCTTGATAGTATTAGTTTTCCTACTGAAGGCGCACGTTTAAGACTTTTATATGCCCGTTTTAACGAAACCTATGATGAAAGGTTGGATCCTATCAGTGGACGTTATAGCTCTAAATACAAATTAGATTGGCGTGGTGCATTTTCAATCAAACACCATGCATTCGTTGGTACAACTTCATTTGCCAGCTATGAATCAGAAGGTGAGGTGACTGTTAATACCGAGCTGTTAGGTGGCTTTCTCAATTTATCTGGTTACGGTAAAAATGTGCTTAATGGTCCGAAAAAAGCTTTTGGTGCGGCTATTTATCAATATGATCTTGGCCGCGATATGCTAAATATGACCAGTATGCCACTTTATCTTGGTATTAGTGCGGAGGCAGGTAATGTTTGGGATATTCATCAAAGTGTGGACTTATCTGAGCTTATTTTTGCAAGCAGTGTGTTTGTTGGCACTGATACGCGTTTTGGTCCGGCAGCATTGGGTTTTGGTCTGACGGATGATGGCGAGTCGAGTTTTTTTGTCTCATTAGGCAAACACTGGTAGTTAGATAATAAATTTTAATGCTATTTTGGTTTTTCATTTTAATTACTTATCTTTCGATTTAAAAATATCATTAAAAATACACTGTGAAAATTTTTCAATCCCTGTTTAAATAACTTCACATAGACAAAGTAGGCAAGGGCGCTTTTTAAGCGTACAATACGCCCTTTATCCCACAACCATCTTCTATTTAGGAGTAACCATGTTAGAACGTAGCATGAATATCTCGGATTTTGATCCAGAACTATTTGGCGCAATGGAAAAAGAAAAGCAGCGTCAAGAAGAGCACATCGAACTTATCGCGTCTGAAAACTACTGTAGCCCGCGTGTACTTGAAGCACAAGGTTCTCAGTTAACTAACAAATACGCGGAAGGTTACCCTTACAAGCGTTACTACGGTGGTTGTGAGCACGTTGATGTTGTTGAGCAATTAGCAATTGATCGCGCAAACGAATTATTTGGCACTGACTACGCAAACGTACAACCTCATGCGGGTTCACAAGCGAACGCAGCGGTATTCCAAGCGTTACTTCAGCCTGGCGACACAGTTTTAGGTATGAGCCTTGCACACGGCGGTCACCTAACTCACGGTTCACACGTGAACTTCTCAGGTAAAACGTACAACGCTGTTCAGTACGGCCTAAATGAAGAAACTGGCGAAATCGACTACGCACAAGTTGAAGCGCTGGCACTAGAACACAAACCAAAAATGATCATCGGTGGTTTCTCAGCATACTCAGGTATTGTTGATTGGGCTAAGTTCCGTGAAATTGCAGATAAAGTAGGCGCTTATCTACTAGTTGATATGGCACACGTTGCAGGTCTTGTTGCTGCTGGTGTTTACCCAAGCCCAGTACCATTTGCACACGTTGTTACAACAACAACACACAAAACATTAGCGGGTCCTCGTGGTGGTCTAATTGTGTCTAACTGTGGCGACGAAGAGATTTACAAAAAGTTAAACTCTGCGGTATTCCCTGGTGGCCAAGGTGGTCCTTTATGTCACGTTATCGCTGCTAAAGCGGTTGCGTTCAAAGAAGCATTACAACCTGAGTTTAAAGATTACCAACAACAAGTTGTTAAAAATGCTCAAGCAATGGTTGAAGTATTCAAAGCACGCGGTTACGACGTTGTTTCTGGTAAAACAGACAACCACTTATTCTTACTTGATTTAATCAACAAAGATATTACTGGTAAAGATGCTGACGCAGCACTAGGCAATGCTTACATCACAGTTAACAAAAACTCTGTACCTAACGACCCACGTTCACCATTCGTAACGTCTGGTCTACGTATTGGTTCACCTGCTATCACGCGTCGTGGTTTTAAAGAAGCAGAAGCAAAAGAGTTAACTGGCTGGATCTGTGATGTACTAGACAACATCGAAGATACTAAAGTACAAGACGAAGTTCGTGAGAAAGTTAAAGCAATTTGTGCGAAACACCCTGTTTACGCATAATGTTTTCTCATAGTTAACATGTTATGATAAGGCCGCTTTTTTGCGGCCTTTTTTATTTCGGGAATTGTTTATGCATTGTCCATTTTGTACAGCTAATGACACTAAGGTAATAGACTCGCGTTTAGTGGGTGGTGGTCATCAAGTTCGTCGTCGTCGCGAATGCAATGAATGTCACGAACGTTTTACTACGTTTGAGGGCGCAGAACTGGTGATGCCCCATGTAATTAAGCAAGATGGCAGCCGCGAGCCCTTTAATGAAGACAAACTTCGCAATGGTTTACGCCGTGCACTTGAAAAACGCCCTGTTAGCACTGAACAAGTAGAAGAAGTAGTGCATCAAATAAAATCACAACTGCGTGCGACAGGTGAGCGTGAAGTTGCCAGCAAAACGGTCGGCGAATTTATTATGGAAGCTCTAAAAAAACTCGATAAAGTGGCCTATGTGCGTTTTGCTTCCGTATACCGCTCATTTGAAGATATTAAAGAGTTTGGTGAAGAAATTGCGCGTTTGGGTGAATAATTAGATGTTAGATAGTCGTTTTTCTGAACGTGACCATTTTTTTATGTCACGTGCTATCGAACTGGCCAAGCAAGGTCGTTTTACCACAACACCAAACCCTAATGTGGGGTGTGTGATTGTAAAAGATGACCAAATCATTGGAGAGGGATTTCATATTCAAGCGGGTGGCCCTCATGCTGAGGTGCATGCGCTGAAAATGGCAGGTTACAATGCCAAAGGCGCAACCGCGTATGTTACGCTTGAGCCTTGTTCGCACTATGGCCGCACACCGCCATGTGCTGAAGGCCTAATTAAGGCAGGTGTTAGCCGTGTTGTTGCTGCCATGGTTGATCCAAACCCAGAAGTCGC
>NZ_JBFKMX010000051.1:0-24551 GCF_041629635.1 Pseudoalteromonas sp.
AGATTTGTATTGCAGGCCTAGTACAAGGACTTTCTGAAGGCATGCATTTTGCGATGAATGCAGGTCTTGATGGTGAAAAAGTTGTTGAAACCATTGCCAAAGGCGCTGCAGGCTCGTGGCAAATGGAAAATCGTCATAAAACCATGCTAAAAGGCGAGTATGAATTTGGTTTTGCGGTAGATTGGATGCGTAAAGATTTAGGTATTGCTCTAGATGAAGCACGTAAAAATGGTTCACAATTGCCAGTCACTGCACTTGTTGATCAATTTTACAGTGAAGTACAAAACTTAGGTGGTGGTCGCTATGATACATCGAGTTTATTAGCTCGTTTGCAGTCTTTTAAACAAAAATAATCAACATGAGAATTAACAGCCCAAGATAAATTGGGCTGTTAATGATTACAGTTTAATATCGAAATTATGGCTAGCAGGGTTATTGTCACACGCAGACAAAGTAATCACCTCAGCGATATTAATGCGCTTTATTTCGCCATCAGTTAGCTGAACTTCGAGCCATTCAACTCCTCGGTGTGTCTTTAAATCCACAGCTTTACCTTGATAGGTAATATTGTCTTTAATTGTGATGCGAATATTACTTTGGCGCATACAGACAATTTCAAAATAATCATGCAAATCGCAGCTAATTCGTTTTGTCATTATAAGCTCTGTGCGTAATGATAAAGTGATTTAAGTATCGCCATTTTCTTTTCATCACTTTCATGTTCATGGGCTAAATTTTCGAGTGTTAGCATAAATTCATTGGCATCTATAGATGGGTTATCTTCGCCATGCATTAACTTATTTTGACAATACTTACGCCACTTTTCGAGCTCTTGATGATTAAGGCTTTCAGGCCAGTTGCGTGCGCGATAGCGGAACAACATTTCACTGTACTTTGCGTCATCAAAATCTAATTGAAGACCGGCTAATTGGCTGGGTTCAGTTGAACGAATAATATCGAACTTTGATTTATCACCGCTTGAGGCAAAGCCTTGATAAAGCGCATAATCAGGGTTTGTAATTGGTGTTAAATGGCTATCATCATTAAATACTTCAACCATTTTTGCGCGAAGCTCTGGGTGAGCACGAAGTAGCTTAAGGTTCGCTAAACAGGCTTCTCTATTTATGCCCAGTCGTTCGGCGTTTTCAGGTAACAAGGTTTTTGCCGGCGCAATAAACGGGCATTTATTTATATGCACTTGCTTTAGGCCTATCGGCAGTTGATCTTCTAATAGGTTTTCGCGTTTGGTGTAAAGTCGTTCGCGGATTTCTTCAACACTTAATTCAATTAGCGGGGTAGGGTCGAGCGCCAAATTAACACAAATTACCGCATTTTTATTTTGATGGTGAAACGCTATTGGTGCAATCCAAGTCGTACAGCCATGACTTGCTGGGATTTTTGAAGATACATGCACTAGAGGCGTCATATTAAACACATCGATCAGTTCTTGTGCTGCTTTCTTGAAGCGTAAGCCAAAATAAAAATAATAGAGTTTGGGCTGTTTTTCTTTTATAAGTTTTGCCAGCGCAATTGTGGCTGTTACGTCACTGAGAGCATCGTGTGCATTACCATGATCAATCCCATTTGCTGCAGTTAAATCTTCTAATCTAAAACTCGGTGAACCATCTTCTTTTTTTGGCCAATTGATACCTTCAGGGCGCAGCGCATAAGTAGCGCGGACTAAATCAATAATGTCCCAGCGGCTGTTACCATTTTGCCATTCACGTGCATACGGGTCGTAAAAGTTTCGGTAAAAGGTATATCGGGATACTTCATCGTCGAAGCGGATACTGTTGTAACCTGCAACACATGTATTTTCTTTGGCAAACTCTTGATGAATCTTGTTAATAAAATCAGCTTCGCAAATACCATGCTTCATTGCATGTTGTGGTGTAATGCCTGTAACCAATGCCGCCATTGGATGAGGCAGGTAATCTGCTTGTGGTTTGCAATAAATAACCAAAGGTTCGCCAATAATATTTAAATCAAAATCGGTTCTAATACCCGCAAACTGGCTTGGTCTGTCTTTTTGAGGGGTTGCTCCCCATGTTTCGTAGTCGTGCCAGTAAATTGTTGGTTGTTCTTGGTTATTCATAGATTAATTATTTATTCTCAATGTTACTAACGAATTGTGTATTAATATAGTGTGTTCAATTGTTGTTTGTATAAGCACTCATTTCCGTAAAGGAAAAGTGCATTGACGCATTAACTTTCGTTAGTATTTATAATACTGAGAACAGCATAACACTTAACATTATTTTTGTCTTATTGCACTAAACCTAGGTCACACTATTTTTGGTATTGAGAGTCGCTAAAAATAGCGATCCGATGCGATAAAACCACATATAGGCTTTTGATGTATTTAGTAAGATCGATGTTTAAAAGTCTGTTACTTAAGAAAGGCATTTGATTTAAATCAAAAGAATGGACTGCAGTATCTAAGTGCGGACATTCGTCCTTATAATCTATAATCACTTTAGTGAGAATGATGCGTGCAAAACACATCCCTTGAATTATTTGATAAGTGTATGAGCCAAAAAGGCTCATCACTTTTTTATTTTGGTGAATCTTATGCAATTACCTACGGTTGATTATACCGCTGAAAATGCGGCTGAGCAGTTTGTTGAGTCGTTACGCAATACCGGCTTTGGTGTATTAAAAAACCACCCAATTTCGCAAGATTTAGTTGAGTCGATTTATAAAAATTGGCAAGACTTTTTCAATTCGAGCGAAAAACACGATTTTCTGTTTAGCAAAGAAACTCAAGATGGTTATTTCCCACCAGAAGTATCTGAGGTAGCTAAAGGTTTCACTGTAAAAGATATTAAAGAATACTTCCACGTTTACCCAAATGGTCGTGTACCTGCACAATTAGAAGCTGAAATTCGTGAATACTACCGTTTAGCTAACGAGTTTGCGTCTACGCTACTAAGCTGGGTACAAGAATATGCGCCAGCAGACGTGAAAGCGAAGTTTTCAATTGATTTGAAAGATATGATTTCAAACTCAGAGCAAACGTTATTACGTGTTCTACATTACCCTCCAATGACGGGCGATGAAGAGCCAGGTGCAATCCGTGCAGCAGCGCATGGTGATATTAACTTACTAACAGTTTTACCTGCGGCAAATGAGCCAGGTCTTCAAGTTCAAGACAAAGATGGCGGTTGGATTGATGTGCCATGTGACTTTGGTAATCTGATCATTAATATCGGTGATATGCTGCAAGAAGCATCAGGTGGTTACTTCCCATCGACAATTCACCGTGTGATTAACCCAACAGGTAAAGCGTCTGATAAATCACGCATCTCATTACCGTTATTTTTACATCCTCGTCCAGATGTAGTGCTTTCAGAACGGTACACGGCAGACAGCTACTTGAACGAACGTTTAAAAGAGCTAGGTGTAAAGTAATAAAAAAGCCCGCAGTTGCGGGCTTTTTTTATCTAGTTATAACCTCGTTCAAAACATTTTTCGTCCTGACTAGGTTGAAACGGCTTACTAGCGTGTTTCGAATTGTCGACTGGTTGTTGGCGGTTAGCAGGGGGGCATAAGCTTCCTGTTGAATTTCCCATTTTCTGTGTTCCTGTTGTCATTAGGTTATTTCAATTTAGTCACGTTAAGTTAGTGCGAATTACAGTTAACTTATAAAAAGTGACCGAAAATTTACTAGAACAAAGGATGACATCAACAAGTTGTAATTGTATTTATCTAAAACAGGTCGTACCTGCCATAGTTGCTGTGTTTTTGCCTAGTGCCTATATTTTTAACAGGATTTTTGTATTTTGTATACACTGCAAATGAAAAAGTTTACTTTTTAATCAGCTTTTCTACTGCGGTCAGTAAGCGCGTGGGATCAAACGGTTTTGTTAACCAACCAGTTGCACCACTGTTTTTCGCTTTTTCTTTTTTATAACTACTTGATTCGGTGGTGAGCATTAAAATGGGAACATATTGATGTTCTGGTAATCGGCGAATTTTAGGGATTAAACTAAGCCCTGACATATTGGGCATATTAATATCAGTAATTACCATATCAAATTGGTGTGTTCTTAGCTTTTCCATTGCATCTACACCATCTACTGCCGTCATCACTTGATAGCCAGGACCACTCAGGATTGCTTCAATCATAGAGCGGATAGTGTTTTGATCATCAACCGCAAGAATATGCGCCATAACTCACTCCTTTAAAACGCCATTTTATGTAACAAATTAGGCAAACTTAAACAAGTCTATGTGGTTTGTAGTATAAAAACACTGTACAAAACTGTAACAGTGTTTTTGCTTGATTCAAGAAAATAACAAGAAGGGTTAAACGAAACGGCGATGTCCTTCCTCATAGATTGCATGATGATGTTGATCTATCGCTCTTAGTATATCGCTACGGGTGATCACACCAACAAGCCGTTTATTAGTGTCGACTACAGGGTAAATTTTAGGTTTATTAGTTAACATGGTTTGAGCTAAATCTAACACTGAGTGCTCTTCGCCGATAGCCAGCACATCGGTACGCATAATATCTACCACTTTATAGTGGCTCTCGTTCTGGTAAGTGTCTTCAAGCATACGCTCTAGGCAATCTTGCTCAGATAAAAACCCTACAACATGACGATGTTCATCAAGTACTGGCCCACCAATTTGATGTGCGATCAGCAACCTTTCTGTGGCTTCGCTAACTGTCATTTGGACTGTAAAAGTAACCGCGCGGTGCGTCATATAATCTTTAACTTTGATTGAATGCATCACAATCTCTCTTTTTTTATTGTCTATTTAAAGCTTAGTTCGCTATTTTATGAATTGCCAAGAGGATCATGTCTACATTGCTATTTTCTCAATGTGTTATAAAGTGAAGTAGTAAGATGTTACTTATTTTTCCTGCAATAAAAACTAAAGCAAATAAAAACAAGCGGTTATATTATCCTTGTTTGCTTGAAGTCAAAAATTATAAAAAAATAATGACAACGCTGTCATTATTTGTGTAACATTAAATCAACACTTGGGTTGAGGAAATCGTCAAAAGTGCACAGCCGTTAGCTTGTTTTGTATGGCTAAAGTGCTTTTATCGATATAAAAATATAAGAATTGAGGTTGTTTAATGGTTGCAAGTAGTGCAAATAAAGAGCAAATCTTTATTGGAATAGACGGTGGCGGTACGAAGTGTCGAGCAACCGTATTTTCGAGCCAAAATGGGGTGCTAGGAACAGGAATCGGAGGTCCCGCGAACCCATTGCATGGCTTAGACCGCACACTTGAATCCATTATGGTTTCAACCCAATTGGCAATTCAAGATGCAGGGTTGAACCTTGACAAAGTTAATGACGTGGTTGCAGGGCTTGGTCTTGCAGGTGTTAACTTACCGGGTCTTTATCAACAGATTCAAGATTGGCATCACCCATTCAAAAAGATGTATCTAACTACCGATTTGCACACTGCGTGCATTGGCGCGCATGAAGGCAAAGATGGCGCGGTAATTATCACAGGTACTGGGTCATGTGGTTTCTCATATGTCAACGGTCAAAGTACAATCCTTGGCGGCCATGGTTTTGCACAAGGCGATAAAGGCAGCGGTGCTTGGCTTGGACTTGAGGCGGTTAAAGTTGCGTTATTGAGTTTAGATGGCTTAGGGCCAAACACGTCGCTTGCAGATATCTTATTAGCACATTTTAAAGTAACTGATGCAATGGGCATTGCTGAGGCGATGGCAGGAAAACCGTCAAGCAGTTATGCGCAACTTGCTCGCCCTGTTTTAGAGCAAGCAAAGCAAGGTGATGAAGTCGCACTTGCTATTGTAAAAGACGGTGCACGTTATATCAGTGATTTAGCGTATATATTACTAGAAAATAAACCACCTCGTTTATCTATGATTGGTGGTTTAGCTGAGCCATTACAAGATTGGCTAGATGAAGAGGTTGTTGAAAACGTACAACCTGCAATGCAGCCGCCAGAAATGGGCGCTGTTTATTTCGCACAAAACTCGATAGAAGGTTAATTATGTCGACGACTACCTACTTTGCGACTCGCCTATTTACAGGTGAACAGTTTTTAGAAAATGTCAGTTTTGTGGTTGAAAATGGTGTTATTACCGAGTTTGTGAACGGTCAAGCAGCAGGTGCAATCGCACTTATAGGTACTGTAGTTCCGGGCTTTATTGATGTACAAGTCAATGGCGGTGGCGGTGCATTTTTTAATGCTGAGCAAAGCGTTGAATGTGTTGATAAAATTGCAAAAGCACATGGCCAATTTGGTACAACCGCATTGTTACCAACACTTATTACAGACAGTGTTGAGGTAATGGAGCGTGCAGCTGATGCAACAGCTCAGGCAATTAAAGATAAAGTGCCAGGTATTGTGGGTGTACACTTCGAAGGCCCACATTTGTCTATGCCAAAGAAGGGCACGCACAGTGAAAAATTTATCCGTCCTATTTCAGAAGCCGAATTTGCCGTTTTTGAACGTCAAGATTTAGGTATTAAAGTAGTAACACTCGCACCTGAAAATGTATCTGTGGCAGATATTAAGCGTCTTGTTGCAGCAGGAGTGAAAGTGTCTATTGGTCACACTAATGCTGATTACCAAACAGTGCTAGCTGCACTTGAGGCAGGCGCAGATGGCTTTACGCACTTATATAATGCAATGAGCGCATTTACATCGCGTGAGCCAGGTGTTGTGGGTGCAGCACTTACAGATACACAATCGTGGTGTGGCTTAATTGTTGATGGTCACCATGTTCACCCTGTATCAGCGAAATTTGCAATTGATAGCAAAACGCGCGGCAAAATTATGTTAGTTACAGATGCAATGCCGCCTGTAGGCACCGATGATATGGAATTTGATTTCTTTGATGGTCGTAAAGTGATTCGTACGGGTGATAGATTAAATTCGACTACCGGTGAATTAGCGGGTAGCGTGCTTGATATGGCTGGCGCTGTTCGAAACACCATCAACACCCTTGACGTTAGCTATGCAGAAGCACTTCGTATGGCATCACTTTACCCAGCACAATATTTAGGGCTGGGCACGCAAAAAGGGCGCCTTGTTGCGGGCGCGGATGCTGACTTTGTGGTGATGAGCGACGATTACTATGCGCAAGAAACCTATGTTGCAGGCGCAAAACGTTGAAAGATTCCTGGGCAAAAACCCTGCTTTGAAGTAACAAGCGGGGCTTTTTTTTATCTAAAAGAAAGTAAAATTAGCGGTCGTATTTTTAGGGGAAGTACGCAAATAGAAATTAAATCAAACGAAAAGTAAGATGCAACGGATTGTTTCTCTCTGTATGATTTTACAAGTTTTAAAACGAGGTTGTCGTGAGCGATACAAATAAAAAAGCAAAAAAGCGTTTGGCGTCATTAGATGCACTGCGTGGCTTTGACATGTTTTGGATTTTAGGTGGCGAGAAAATTTTTGCCGCCTTATTTGTTTTAACCGGTTGGGCTGGTTGGAAAGTTGCTGAAGCACAAACATTGCATAGCCAGTGGCATGGGTTCACTTTTTATGATTTGATTTTTCCATTGTTTATTTTCCTCTCTGGTGTGGCGATGGGTTTGGCGCCAAAGCGCATTGATCACTTGCCATTTAATGAACGAAGACCAATTTACATCAAAGCGTTTAAGCGTTTATTATTGCTGTGCTTTTTTGGTGTACTTTACAACCATGGCTGGGGCACAGGTGTGCCACTTAACCCGGAAGAAGTACGCTATGCTAGTGTTTTAGGACGCATCGCAATAGCTTGGTTTGTTGCCGCAATGTTGGTTTGGCATACCAGCTTCAGAACCCAAATGTTCACCCTTGCGGGTATTTTAATTGGCTATTGGGTTTGGTTATGTTTTATTCCAGTACCAGGTGGTGAAGCAGGTGATTTATCTGCAGGTGGTGCAGGTTCTTGGAATGCGTGGTTTGATACAAACTTGTTACCGGGTATCACCTACCAAAATAAGCCAATGGATCCTGAGGGGATTTTGTCGAGTGTGCCCGCGATTGCAAATGCGCTCTTTGGTGTTGTTGCAGGCCGTTATATTAAACAAGCGCAAGAGCGTGGCGAGTGGAAAACAGCCGGTATTTTATTTGCTGCGGGTCTAGTAGCACTGGCATGTGGCTGGCTTTGGGATATTGTGTTCCCAGTAAATAAAGACTTATGGACTTCGTCGTTTGTGATGGTAACGGTAGGGTGGAGCTTTATTTTACTTGCAGTGTTTTACGCGGTAGTTGATTTATTAAATCAACAGCGCGCAGCGTATCTGTTTGTTATTATTGGTGCGAATTCAATTGTTATTTATTTGGCGTCAAGTTTAGTTAAGTGGGAATTTGTTTCTAAAAGTGTATTTGGTGGTCTGATTGCTGCGGTACCAGCACATTGGCAGCCATTGTTTGCGGTATTTGCCTTATTAGGTGTGCAATTATTAGTATTACATTGGCTTTATAAACGTAAAATATTAATAAGCGTTTAAGTCTATGCCCACAAGGGCAGATGAATAATAAGTAAAAGCTGGCACTGCCAGCTTTTTTATTTGGTGTTTTCATATAACTATTTTTAATTAGCAAATAACGATTATTTATTCACTTTTACTTTACAAATTTGTAAATAGACGCAATAATGACAGCGTTGTCATAATGGTAAAGCCTAATATCGTCAGTATCCCGATTAGGTTTTGTGATCTATGGATTATCTTTACTTGCACGGACAGATATCCATAGGTCCCATTTTTATTTAACCCCTTACTAGAGCCTTCCCTATGCAAATAGTTATTTTAAAAGATGCAGCAGCAGTGGCCGAATACGGTGCTCAGATTTTTATCGATCAAATTAACAGAAAATCAGATTCTGTATTAGGTTTAGCAACGGGTTCAACGCCTGTGGCACTTTATCAGGAACTTATCAAAGCAAATCAAGCAAGCAAAGTAAGCTTTAAGCAAGTGACAAGCTTCAACCTTGACGAGTACCTCGGGTTAGATGGTGACCATGCGCAAAGCTATCGTTTTTTTATGAACGAGCAATTATTTAATCATGTTGATATTGATAAGAATAATACCTTTGTACCGCCGGGCGATGCGCAAAACCCAATCACTGCATGCAAAATGTATGAAAATAAAATCTCGCAAAGTGGTGGGGTAGATGTGCAGTTATTAGGTATTGGTCGTAACGGTCATATTGGTTTTAATGAACCATCATCAAGCTTGGCATCACGCACCCGTGTTAAGACTCTAACCAAAGAAACAGTTGAAGATAACGCACGTTTCTTTGCTGAAGGTGAATTCCAACCACATTTATCAATCACTATGGGTATTGGCACGATTTTAGAAGCTAAAAAAGTGGTTCTATTAGCAACGGGTGAAAACAAAGCCGATGCAATACGTGATATGTGTGAAGGTGCTGTATCTGCGGTTTGTCCTGCCTCAGCATTACAATTCCACCAAGATGCGGTAGTGGTAATTGATGAAGCGGCTGCTAGCAAGTTAGTGAATGCAGAGCTTTATAAGCATATTGAAAGTGAAAATCAGAAGTTACAACAATACTTAGCAGAACTACCAAACTAAGCATTTTGTAACATCATTTTTGTTTTAAAAAGCGCCATTGGCGCTTTTTTTATGTTTTAATACAAGCATACTAAATTCAATAAATTAGCTATGCAAAACCTGCCTTTTAGTCAAATGCCGCTGGCACGTTGTTCGCGTGAGCGCAGCAAACCCGAATTTATCAAAACCCAACTTAATCGTGTTGACGCAAAAGTATTGCTCTTTTATCAAGACAATATGCTCTCAACAAGTCATTTGGATGATTTGCTATGGTTAAATGTTGAACATGTTTCTCAAATTTTAGGTCGCAAGCCACACTTATTTTTAGGGCTTGATAATGAAACGCCTTACTTTGCCTTGGAAATTTCGCAGCAAGAGTTACAACTGGATGAACTCAGTTGTTATCAAACCTTGCCTTTTCGTGGTCAACTCGCGAGTTTCCCTGCAACAAGTGTTGCGATTGCGGGTTATGCTAAAACCTTACTGCATTGGCATAAAACCCATGTGTTTTGTGGCCGTTGTGGCAGTAAGAACATATCATTTGAAGGTGGCTACTCACGAAAGTGTACTAATAAACAATGTGGTCATATTACCTTTCCTCGTCACGATCCTGCGGTGATCATGATAGTGAAAAAGGTGTTTGATGATGGCATTGAACGCTGTTTGCTTGGTCGTCAAGCGTCGTGGCCAACTGGCAATTACTCTGCGCTTGCTGGCTTTGTGGATGCAGGCGAAACCCTTGAAGAGGCGGTTATTCGTGAAGTAAAAGAAGAGTCAGGCGTTGACGTGCATGAAGTGGAATACATTGCATCGCAACCTTGGCCTTTTCCTAGTTCCGTGATGATAGGCTTTATTGCTATAGCTAGCAGTACAGACATTGATATTGGTGAAGATGAATTAGAAGATGCACGCTGGTTTAGTCGTGACGAATTAGCCGAATTTGGTGAGTGGGGCGATGAAACTAGCACCTTTAAAAAGCCACGTTTTAGTTCGATTAGTCGCTTTTTATTAGAGCATTGGATTAACTCATAACAAATTTGATTTGATTGGACGTCTAAAAGTCTATTTAATATTTGCAACAGAACCAAGAGTAGATTTTATTAATGAAAGCTAATACCCAAATTATTCACGCAGGTCGTAAAACAAAATATACCCAAGGCGTGGTGAATCCGGTTGTTCAGCGCGCTTCAACCATTGTGTTTGACTCTGTTGCGCAAATGAAAGAAAACACCGCAAAACGCGGCGAACAAGCACTATTTTATGGGCGTCGTGGCACGAATACTCACTTTGCTCTACAGGATGCCATTGCTGAGCTTGAACAAGGCGCAGGTTGTGCGTTATTCCCAAGTGGTGCGGCTGCGGTAAGTAACGCTATTTTGTCGTTTGTAAAAACCGGTGACCATATTTTAATGGTGGATACGGCGTACGAACCAACGCGCGATTTTTGTAACAAAATTTTAGCCAATATGGGCGTGAGTACTACATACTATGACCCGATGATTGGTGAAGGCATCAATGACCTTATTCAAGACAATACGGTACTGTTATTTTTAGAAGCACCCGGTTCCATTACCATGGAAGTGCAAGATGTACCGTTACTTACCAAAATTGCTAAAGCACATGATTTATTAGTGTTTATTGATAACACTTACGGCAATGGTTATTTTTTTAAACCACTTACACATGGTGTAGATGTATCCATTCAAGCGGCAACCAAATACATCGTTGGTCACTCAGATGTGATGATGGGCGTTGCGATTGCAAATGAAGCGTGCTGGGAGCAATTACGTGAAAATGCGTATTTAATGGGGCAATGTACTTCTGCTGATGATGCCTATTTAGCGCTGCGTGGCTTGCGAACCATGCCCGTGCGTTTAAAGCAGCATGAGCAAGCAGCGTTAGAAATTGCAAATTGGTTAAAAGACCACCCACTTGTGGATCATGTGCGTCACCCAATGCTTGATTCATGTCCTGGTTCAGATGTATTTAAACGAGATTTTAGTGGTAGTACAGGGCTTTTCAGTTTTGTTTTAAAAGAGGGTAATCAAGCCGCGATTACCGCATTATTAGACGGTATGAGCCATTTTAAAATGGGCTATTCATGGGGTGGCTTTGAAAGTTTGATTACGGTTACAAGTAGTTTTAATCGTATTCGTACAGTGACTCAGTGGCCATACGCAGGACCGTTAGTGCGAATTCATGTTGGACTTGAAGACGTAGAAGATCTTAAACTGGACTTAAAAGCAGGACTAGAACGTTTCCAAGCACAATTAAAATAAAGGAATTTTATGGTTTCAACTAGCTTTCACCGTGTAATTGCATTTGCACAATTTGAATTTTCACGGTTTTTATTTTCTAAAAGAGGGCTAGTTGCCATTATTAGCTACCTTGCCATCTGGGCAATTATTCTGACCAATGTAGTGGCAAAGGGAGCAGCATTTTTCAAAAATCCCCAGTTTGAACGTTTTATTGCACAGGTACTCGGCGAAGTGGGGCTTGAAAATTTATCAAATTGGCCGGTACCCGAGCTCATCGTATTTTGGTTAGTTGCGGTGCTTACTTTTCCCTTTTTTGCGATGTTTTCTTCTGCTGATCAACTTTGTGGCGATAAAGCGCGCGGCACCATTCGATTTTTATTGTTACGAGCAAAACGAGAAGATTTATTGCTTGGGCGCTTTTTAGGGCAAGTCATGGTAGTAAGTTCGTTTATCTTACTTGCGTTATTTGCCAGTAATATTTTGATTGTATGGAACGACAGTACGCAATTTGCGGCATCACTTAATTTAAGTAGCGGCATTTTTATCGATTTGGTGTTTGTTGTGTTACCGATGATCGCCTTTATGTTGTTACTGAATGTCTATTCTACTTCATCTAAACAAGCGATAGTGCATTGTCTGTTATTGCTTACCTTGGGCAGTATTATTATTGGTTTACTTACAGATTACGTGTGGCAAGGCCTTGAGTTATTAGGTTATTTATTACCTAACGCTAATTTGTTTAACACCTTGTCACTAACTGCTAGTAAAGCAGAGCAGTATTTACTTCCTTTAGCGCAGACTGTGGTCTACGGTGCATTAACCTTTACATTATTTAAGAAGCAAGGGGTATAACCATGATTGAACTTAAAAATGTAAGTAAGCATTTTGCTTCAAATAAGGTATTGGTTGATGTTTCGATGACCATTCCAAGTGGCGAGCCAGTTGCGATTATTGGTCCTAATGGTGCAGGTAAAACCACGCTTTTTAGCTTAATTTCAGGGTTTATTTCACCAAGTGCTGGTGAAGTACTGTTTGATGGCAAGGCGATACCACATAGTGAGCAATTTGGAAAACTTTCTGTGCTGCCGCAAGATGCGCAGCTTGATCCGCGCTTTACCATTGAAAAGCAATTGGCATTTTTTGCCACACTTCAAGGTTTTAATAAAAACGATGGAATAGCTGAGGTTGCACGTGTACTTGGACTCGTGGGGTTACTTGAACATAAAACCAAAAAGCCTCAAGAGCTTTCTCATGGTATGCGAAAACGTGCGTGTATTGCACAATCACTGATTGGTAGCCCATCTTTTGTATTGCTTGATGAAGCAACCGCTGGTCTTGACCCTGTGCATGCCAAAGAAGTCCGAGAGCTAATAGCAAGATTGAGTAAAGATATTACCTTTATTTTAAGCTCACACGATTTAGCAGAGCTTGAGCGATTGTGCCAACGTGTATTTGTGTTTGAAGCGGGCAGTTTGAAACAATACTCAGGTGATAGTGATACCACTTCACAGGCCTATTTAACGCTGAGATTGAAACAACATTTAGATAATTTAGACAAAGTGATTACTAAACTTAATGGCTTAATACATATAAAAGTAACCCAGTCACGTGAATACTTAATTGAATATGATGCCAGTGTTACTGACTTTGATATTCAATTACTGCAATGTTTACATCAACAGAGCATAACATATCAGCAAATTTATAATGGAAAAACACTTGAAAACCAGTTATTTGATTAAAAATTTTAACGCATTAGATTTACCAATAGAGCCAAGCTATGAGCTTGCCTGTGCTATTTGCGACTTTACAAACGAAAGTCACTGGCAGCCACTGATAGAACAAATCTGTGAAAATAATGACTTAGCACTTACAGTGTTACAGCGTGCAAGCTCAGGTGAAAATCCAACGTTTTTACTGGAAAGTGCAGGCAAAAAAACGTTCTACATTAAATTTATTGCGCCGAATTGGCTCTTTCAATATCACCATGAGAAAGAAGCACTCAATTTATGCGACACGGCAACACTTCCGATTGCTACACCTAGATTGATTGCTCATGGTGAAATTAATAATTGGGGCTACATTGTTACCGAGGGGTTGGAAGGTCAGTTGCTCTCAGATGTGTATAATGAACTAACACTTGGAGAGCAAAAATCGATTGCTGATCAGCTAGGCCGCTTTTGTTTGCAAATGCATAGTATTCCTATGGAAAAGTCGAGCGTATTGTACAAAGACTGGCAGCAATTTATTGAAGCGCAATACCACAATAGTTATGCTCGCCGAAAGCGACAAGGCTTACGCGCAGACTTTTTAGCCGATTTTATCCCTTATATTTCACATACGCCTTACAAAGCACCTGAAACAACTAATTTATACCTTGTTCATAGTGACTTACACCCAGGGAATTTACTGGTAAAACGAACTGATAAAGGAATATTTCTCTCAGGTGTAATTGATTTTGGTGATGCGCTTATCTGCAATGAACCTTTATTTGAACTTACCACCGTAGGTTTATTAATTGCAAAAGGGAAATCAGAAATTTTTCATCAATTTTTAGAAAGTTATTTGTATCAAGTCGATGACAAACGCGCATTTTTAAACACATTAATGACACTGACATTGTTGCGACACACTGGTAATTTAAATTATCTCATCGAGTATGTGCCGGGTGTGAAACAATGTACGAACTGGCAAGAGGCCGAACAATATCTTTTCCCGTTATAACAGCAAAGGAGCTAACCATGGGACTTTTATCTGGTTTATTGGGTAATGCAAGCGAAGTAAATAGCGAAGAAGTTGAGCGTTTTATAGATTCAGCGCTTATAGACGGTGAGCAAATCGAAAAAGCCTATAAGGTGATCCGCGATGTGATGGTGTTTACAAATAAACGCCTTATCTTAGTAGACCGTCAAGGCGTACGCGGTAGCAAAGCGGAAGTTTTATCTATCCCTTACGGTAAAATCACTAAATTTAGCAAAGAATCAGCAGGTACATTTGATCTCGATGCTGAATTAAAGATCTGGTTAGGCTCAGAACCAAATCCGCTAACTAAAGAATTCAAAGCGGGTGATGATATTGATCAAGTCTACAAAATTTTAAGTCAGTACACACTTGGATAGTGCAACACACAATATGAAAAAACTAATTTTATCTTCTTTATTTCTGGTATCAGCTGGCGTAAATGCTGCAAGCTATCAATCATTTAACGAGTTTAATTATGTAAATGCTGATAACTACGATGGTTTTGCATTGAGCAGCCATTATTTCTTCAAACCACAAGCGATGATTGGTGTGTTAGATGAGTTTGGTTATTTAAATACCGATACTAATTTGTATGGTTCAATTAATAACTTCTACGATGATAATGCTTACAATATTGGTGGTGAATATTTCTTACCCAATAATGTATTTATTAACGCAGATATGGCGAAACAAGGCGACTTTGATGCCTTTAGCGTTGGCGCTGGTTTTTTACTGAATGATGATTTTAAAGTAAGTGCTCGTTACAGTGATACTGATAACGCAGACGGCGAAGTATTTGCGCGTGCTGAATACAATCATCAAATCAACCGCATTGATTACCTTGCGTTTAGTTTTGATACTGAGGTAGACCTAGATAGCTGGGAGCTGGCGTCTCGCTATTTTATGGCACTTAATAGCGCGCAGCATTTAGCAGTTGATGCTTCAGTGACTGAAACTGGAAATGATTTAGTAACGCGGGTGTTTGGTACCTACTATTTAAACCAAGCAATCTCTGCGGGTGTTGGTGTTAATGATGGCAAGTTTGAAGTAAAAGCGAAATATTATACGGACGCCAATTTTGCCTTTTCAATTGGCTATCAAGATATTGATGAAGCTCTTGTTTTTGCTGTTTACGGCCAGTTCTAAAACTATTTAAACAATAAAAAAAACCGCTGAATTTCAGCGGTTTTTTTGTTTAAGCTAAGTTAGATTACCAACCACATTGGCGACCTTTGTTTTGCTCATCTAGGTATTTTTGTAATGGCGCAAAGTAATCAAGAATTGCAGTTGCATCCATTTCAGGTTTACCCGTTACGCTTGCAAGCGCTTCTTGCCATGGACGGCTAGAACCCATTTTCAGCATCGCATCTAAACGCTCACCGGCTTCTTTTGAGTTATAAACGCTACAACGGTGAATTGACTCTTTGCTACCAGCGATTTCACACAGTGCACGGTGGAATTCAAATTGCAGAATGTGCGCTAAGAAATAACGTGTATAAGGTGTATTTCCTGGTACGTGGTATTTTGCACCTGGATCAAAGTGTTCTTCAGTACGTGCTACAGGTGCTGCTACACCTTGATACTTCTCACGCAGTTCCCACCATGCTTGGTTGTAGTTCTCTGGCGTTACTTCACCCGAGAATACTTTCCAGCGCCATTGGTCAACAAGTAGGCCAAATGGAATAAATGCAATTTTATCCATTGCCATTTTCATTAGCAGACCGATATCTTTTGATTCATCTGGTACTTCATCAAGTAAACCGATTTCTTTTAAATAACCAGGCGTTACAGAAAGAGCGATAGTGTCGCCAATTGCTTCGTGGAAGCCATCGTTAGCACTTTCTTGATAGTAAATTGGTTGCGTGTTGTATGCGCGCTGGTAGAAGTTGTGGCCTAGTTCGTGGTGAATTACTGAGAATTCTTCACCAGTACGTTGGATACACATCTTAATACGTAAATCGTCTTTGCTATCTAAGTTCCAAGCTGAAGCGTGACATTGAACGTCGCGATCTTGTGGTTTAGTAAACAGTGAACGCTCGTAGAATGTCTCTGGTAATGGTGCAAAGCCCATTGAGGTAAAGAATTTCTCAGCACCTCGCACCATTTTTAGTTCATCATAGTTGTGCTTAGCAAGTAATTCAGTTACATCGTAACCTGGATCAGCATTCTCAGGTGCAACTACATCGTAGATATTGCCCCACGTTTGTGCCCACATGTTACCCAGTAAGTGCGCTGGAATAGGTTTATCTTGTGGTACTTTGTCTTCACCGTATTTTTCGCCTAGTTTTGCGCGAACATGGCAGTGTAGTGAGTTATAAAGCGGCTTAACTTGACCCCAAATACGGTCTAACTCTTTTGCAAAATCATCGGCTGGCATATCGTATTTACTACGCCACATTGCACCTGTATCTGCATAGCCAAGCTCGTTAGCACCTTGGTTAGTTAATTTAACTTGCTGCTCGTAAAGAGGACGCATTGGTTTAGCAACTTCACGCCAACCAGTCCAAATATCAAGTAATTCGTCGTAATCACGGCTTGTTGCCATGGTTGCTGTCATATCGCCAAGGCTTAAACACTGACCGTCTTCTTTACAATATTTACCTTTACCGTAAAGGCCGCCAAGTTCAGCGACGATTTTGGATAGTTCAGCTGTTTTTGTTGGATCTTGTGGTGCTGGTAAGGTTAGTGCTAGCTTTAATTTATCTAGTTTGCGGCGGCTATCTTCATCTAGGTCTAATTTATCAAATTTTGAAGCTTCATTAGCTAAACGAACTACAGCAGCTGTCATTTTTTCATTTGCCGCTGCAGAAAGGCCTGAAGTATCGTGAGTGATAAAGTTTGCGTAAATCCACTCAGCACGACTTACTTCATTATAAAGTGCCATTAATTCTGTTTCAGTATTTGCTAAAAACGCTTTTGCGTCACTAACTGTTACTTCATGAACTGCTTTAATTTGTTGTTTGCTTTCATTTTCATTACAGCCGGTTAAAGCAACGGCTGATGCTACCAAAATTGCTGGTAGTGAGAGTTTAAATGATTTCATTTTATTATATTCCTTAGCTGGATGGCTTTGCGCCGATCTAAGGCATAATAACAGGCCAATAAAACTGGGTAAACGAAGTTAGACTTTTTCACGGTTATGGCCATACTTGAATAAGAGTCAATTTAAGTCCAGGAAAGATATTAGAATGTTGATTTTTATAATAATTGTTTTTGTCATTGCGGCGATATTTGGAATTCGTGCAAACCGCCTTAGATTTGTAACAAAACCTGTTTTTAATTACTTCAAAAAAGCCTTACCACCGCTTTCAGATACTGAGCGACAAGCTATGGAAGCAGGGGATATTTGGTGGGATGGCGAGCTTTTCTCTGGACGCCCAAATTGGCAAACATTTAGAAGTTATCCAAGCCCCAAACTCAGTCACGAAGAGCAAGCATTTATTGATAATCAAGTAACCACATTATTAGATATGTTGGACGATCATCAAATTGTTACAGAACGCGATTTACCAAAAGCGGTTTGGCAATATCTAAAGAAAGAGGGCTTTTTTGCCTTGATCGTGCCGAAAAGCCATGGTGGGCATGGTTTTTCGGCCTATGCTAACTCTACAATTGTGAGCAAAATTGCCTGCTCTAGTTTATCAGCTGCGGTCACAGTGATGGTGCCAAACAGTTTGGGGCCTGCGGAATTACTTGCTCATTACGGCACTAAAGAGCAACAAGATTTTTGGCTACCAAAACTGGCAACGGGAGAAGAAGTACCATGTTTTGCATTAACCGCATTAGATGCTGGCTCTGACGCAGGTGCGATACAAGATTATGGTGTGGTGTGTAAAAAGCGTTATAAAAATAAAATCACGGTGGGTATCAAATTAAATTGGCAAAAACGTTATATAACGCTTGCTCCTATCGCGACGGTAATTGGTCTTGCGTTCAAGCTTTATGATCCTGATGGGTTATTGGGCGATAAAGAAGATTTAGGTATTTGCTGTGCGCTTATACCTGCCAAAAGCAAAGGGGTAATCACAGGTAAACGACACGACCCGATGGGCATGGCATTTATGAATGGCCCAACGACAGGTGAAGATGTGTTTGTACCACTTGATGCATTAATTGGTGGTGAAGACTTTATTGGCAAAGGCTGGCGAATGCTAGTTGAATGCTTAAGCGCAGGGAGGGGGATTTCCCTGCCTGCACTGGCAACAGCTACAGCGCATTTAACCACACGTACAACCAGCTCTTATGCATTAATTCGTAAGCAGTTTGGTTTACCTATCGCACATTTTGAAGGTGTCGCAGAAAGTCTTGCACACATCGCAGCGATGAGTTATCTCACAGAATCAACCAGGCGAATGACGACAACGGCACTTGATTTAAATTTGAGCCCCGCGGTTATTACAGCAATCACAAAATACCACTTAACTGAACTTGGTCGAGATATTATTAACCGCGGTTTTGATATCCAAGCAGGTAAAGCGGTGCAAAATGGGCCAAGTAATAGTCTTGCTAGTGCCTATAAAGGTACCCCTGTGTCTATTACTGTCGAAGGCGCAAATATTCTGACACGGTGTTTAATGATATTTGGCCAAGGTGCAACGCGATGCCATCCGTTTATTTTAAAAGAGATGGAAGCTGTTGCTTTAGAGGATGAACAAACTGGATTAAGCCAGTTTGATAATTACTTGTGCAAGCACATTGTTCATACTTTAGGTAATTTGGGCTTTAGTTTTTTTCATTCTTTAACCTGCAATTGGTTTGTGCCAAAAGTAAGTGCAGGTCCAGTTGCGCATTACTATCAAACATTATCCAAGCTAAGTGCATCTTTTGCGTTTTGTTCTGATTATGCAATGTTGTTGTTAGGTGGCTCATTAAAGCGAAAAGAAGCTACCTCAGCGCGCCTTGGTGATATTTTGAGTCATCTTTATTTAGCAAGTAGTGTGTTAAAACGTTATGAGAATGATGGGAGACAAGTTTCTGATTTACCTTTTGTGAATTATGCAATAGATCATTGCCTATATGAAATTGGTCAAGCTTTTGATGCATTCTTTAACAATATCACCCTTGGCAAGCTTATTCGTATTATCGTATTTCCATGGGGCAACCCCTACGGTAAACCTAGTGATGAACTTATTAATCACGTGGTAAGCAGCTTAAGCAAAAATACTGTAATGCGTGAGCGTTTGTGTAATTTGTGTCACATCAAACCTGATTCAGATATTGCCAATATGGAACGTTTACTTGTGATTTTATCTGAACATAAAACACTGATTACGCGTTTCGAAAATGCTATGAAACACGCACGTTTTGATTTACGTTTTAACCGTTTGTCAGCCATCACAGAATTGGATGTTGGTTTCACAGAACAAGAGATAGATTTCCTAACAGAATATGAAACGCTAAGGCAAAAAGTAATAAATGTTGATGAATTTGACGCGTTATAAATAGCAAGGCAACGGTAATATGGTTTTATAACAATAAGCCGTTGCCTGTTAATATTCAAAGTGTTTATCTGGCGTAAGGGTCATCCAAAACTTTCTCGATATACCATTTACCTTTTACTTTAGTCAGTCTTACCTGACGCATATCGGCAATTTTATTGCCATTGTGTTTGCCATGTAAAATTACATTAAGTACGGCTGAATCACCAAAGCGTTTTCGTACGCTGCGACTACCGTGGTCGATTTCAATTTCAACTTCATCAAAACGCATATTTAAAATGTTTCTAGCAAACTGTTTAGTGGACCCATATGACTTAATAATACGAGCGTATTTCGGTAATGAAGCATTCATTGCTTTATTTAGGTCATCCTCGATTAAAATAGCATAGAAAAACTCTGTAGCTTTATATTCCGGAGAGTCGTTGTCTGCTTTTATTTCGGGAGCTTCATCACCACATGCTGCTAACAGGAAGATGAAAAATGACAAGAATATTTTTCGTAACATGAGCCTAATATTATTTATTTTAGTTAGGCTAAGTGTGGAATGATTTTAACAGGATGTAAAGTGCGAAGCGGTGCTTCGCACTTTTAGCAAAGCTAATTACTGAACGAGTTCTTGATCTGTGAACTCTTCAGCAAATAATGGGCTCGTTAAATAACGCTCTGCCGAACTTGGAAGGATAACAACAATCTTCTTGTCTTTATTCTCAGGTAGTTCAGCAATACGTTTAGCTGCAACAACAGCTGCACCTGAAGAGATACCTGCTAAAATACCTTCTTCTTTCATTAGGCGGTGCGCCATTGCAATTGCGTCTTCATTTGATACTTGCTCAACGCCATCAATCATTTCAACGTCTAAGTTGCCAGGGATGAAACCTGCACCAATACCTTGAATTTTATGTGGGCCTGGCTTTAATTCTTCGCCTGCAATTTTTTGGCTAATAACTGGTGAGTCAACTGGCTCAACAGCAATTGATTTAACATCTAGGCCTTTTTCTAATTTTAAGAAACGGCTAGTACCTGTGATAGTACCGCCCGTACCAACACCTGCTACGAAGAAATCTAAATCACCGTCAGTTGCTTCGAAAATTTCAGGACCTGTTGTTTCAAAGTGAATTTTTGGGTTCGCTGGGTTTTCGAACTGCTGTAATAGGATGAATTTTTCAGGTGCGCTTTGCTGAATTTCTTGTGCTTTTTCAATAGCACCTTTCATACCTTTAGCACCTTCAGTAAGTACTAAATTTGCACCTAGTGCTTTTAATAACTTACGACGTTCAAGGCTCATTGTATTAGGCATTGTAAGCGTTAGCTTGTAACCGCGTGAAGCCGCAACAAATGCAAGTGCAATACCTGTGTTACCAGACGTTGGCTCAATAAGCTCTTTGTCTTTTGTCAATTCACCTGATTTCTCAGCTTCCCAAATCATTGACGCGCCAATACGACACTTAACGCTGAAGCTTGGATTACGCGCTTCGATTTTAGCGTAAACGTTACCAGAAGTTACGCGGTTTAATTTAACCAGAGGTGTGTTACCAATGCTTAGTGAATTGTCTGCAAAAATATTACTCATTGTGTGTATCCCTAAATGTTCGGATTCATTTAGGCTAAGCATACTGCCTAATGGCAAAAACAAAAGGAAAGTTTGGCTATAATATATATCCCTTTTTTGCATAAAAAAGGGAGCACGTGCTCCCTTAATACTATTTGTTGTTAAAGCATCCAGGCGTAGGACATTTTTAAAAATACCGAGCGGTCGGTTTTTTCAATTTTAGTTAAATCATCATCTTGATAGCCATTGTCTGAATAGCCAGCAAAAAACACCGTTTGCGGATTAACTTTATAAGAGTAAAGCAATTGAGTTGAAAAACCTTTGTAATTGGCTGTTACTTCATCGATGTAATTATCTTGGTTGCGCTCAATATCGCGATATATAACGGCTAGTCTTACGAAACTGCGCGTATTAAATTGATAATTTAGACGTGCATCCGTTAGATTGGCAGTAAATAAATCATCACCCTCAGCATCCATAGTTTCAAATGTATGACGAAAACGCAGCTCTAAATGACGGTTTAAATTTACGTTAATCACCGGCTGAATACGAGTTTTATCACCTAGGCGGTTATTGACAAGGTCAATATGATTGCCTGTATTTGCATAAAACGATGCAAATACACCTGAGAGTGGTTTAAACTCTAAATACATGCCAATTAAATTTTCATTGAATAGTGTCGTATTACCATCAATGGCTAAATTTGCTTTGTTATGGCGCAGGCCAACACGGTCGCGCTGCATTAACTCAAATTGAATAAAGCTCTGAAATGGGCCATTAAGTGATAATTCGCCTTGCACTTCTTTTTCTAAGAGTTCGCCGTTGTCATTATGGCTGATATCCCAATCACCATAAAACTCAATGCGATTATACCAATCTACGTCTTGCTTGCCGTACCAACGATAGCGCCCACCAGTTACAAACTTATTGAAATCTATTTGATTCATAAAACCTAAGTCACCACGAAAATCTTTTCCTAAATTGTCGTAGCGAGCAAATAGGCTCCAGTATTTTTCGTTATGCTCATAACTTAATTTATAAGCAATATCGTTAATTGCTTCTTCAGCACTTACACGCAGGTATTGCTCGTTAATATCACAATCGGCTAAGCCATCGCATTGCGTGTTAGCTTGCTCTTTACAATCCGAAAGACTATCAGAATCGCAAATGCTTTCTCTAAATTCATCAGAGTATTTTGTTTGTGAGAAGGCAACTTGCGCAATAAAGGTGTCATTTTCTGTTAAACGGTATTTGCTATCGAGAGATGATAAGTAGTTGTAATAATCATCAGCACTACGAGCTGTGGTGGTCGCAGCCATAGAAAAGTCATTGGTAAAATCATAGCGATAACGCGCCGCTAAATTGTTACTTTTACTTTCTAGCGAGACAATGGTTGACCCTAAATTACCAGGAATAATAACATTGCTTTGATTATCATTGGCCATAAAGGCACCAAAAGTATGACCAGTAACACTACCTGTAAGTTTTATACCTGCATCTGGCTCTGCCACATTGCGTGTATAAATAAGATTCCAAGGTGTTGAAAAGTAGTCACTGTTTTCTAAGAAAAAGGCACGCTTTTCAGGAAAGAAAAGGGTAAAACTATTGTTTATGCCGAGTTGAGCAACATCAGCTTCAACTTGCGAAAAGTCAGGGTTTAATGTTGCAGTAAGGGTAACTTCAGGTGTAATACCCCATTTAACATCAATACCAGGCTCTAGCGAATTATCTGCTTGCCAATCTTCTATTGGATTAGTTGACACATCGCGGCTTTCACTTCGACCAGCGACAACAGTTGGAACCAGCGTTAAGTTATTTCCTTGTTTTGCTTGTTCAAAGCCAGAAACCGTTTGCATTTGGCAAACCCAACAACTGTTAGCGTGGTTGATGTTAATTGATGAAATACGCAGGCGTTCATTGCGCGGTAAAAACCGCACAAACTCCATCGCCATATCTTTACGTTGTTGACCCTGTTCAAAATTCAATATGCGAAATGGGATTGACACTTCTACGACATAACCTGTATCGGTAATTTGCCCCGCACTGTGCCAAATACCATCCCATGCATCGCTTTCATGGCCTGTGAGGACATCTTCAATAGAATCCATTTGCACGCCAAGGGGATTAATAAAAAACTGATAAGCTAGTTTCTCGTTGTTGTATGAATCGATTTTTAAACCAACTAAGTCATCACTCCAGTTTTTGTCTCTGTCTCGGTAAAAAGCGCGGATTTGCTCCGGTTTAGAGTCAGAGACAACAAATGCAACATTGAGTGACTCGCCATTTTCATAAACTAATGCATAGGCTTTTTCATCGGCTGGGACATTTTCGTAGGGCCAAGTGATGTTATCAATATTAATACGTTTAGCATGTTGCCAAAACGTTTCACTAAGTTGACCGTCAACGTTTGGGGTTTCTGAGATAAAAGGAATTGATAAAGTGGAGTCTGTCTTAGCAATTAAAGGTGTTGATAAAAGGACAGCACACAGTGCTAGCTGTTTTTTCATGATGTTTTGCACGAACTACTTATAATTTGCGCAAAGTTTAGTGGGTGCGAAGCAAGGGGGCAATTTGGATAAGGTTAAGTAACAAAAAATAACGATAAAGCTATTCACTTTATCGTTATTTTAAAAGTATGGGCTAGAACAGGGTGCTATATTAGCGGGCCACTAGCATCATTACGCCAGGGATAACAAAGAAAGCACCTAATACATAACCTAATGCAACAGTTTTGTTATTTGAGCCAACTTCAGCAAGTTTGCTTGCTGCACGAAGTGGTAATTCGCGTAAGAATGGTGTGCCATAAATAAGTGCCACTGCAAATACATTAAACATTACATGTACTAGGGCGATTGTTAGAGCAACTTCAGCAGCTGCACCCGTAATTGACGTTGCAGCAAGTAGGGCTGTGATGGTAGTACCAATGTTTGCACCTAGTGTGAATGGGTAAATTTGTTTTGTTGAAAACACACCACTACCTGCAAGCGGGATCATTAGGCTTGTAGTAGTTGATGAAGACTGAACCATTACTGTAACCACAGCACCAGATGTAATACCT
>NZ_JBFKMX010000052.1:0-24466 GCF_041629635.1 Pseudoalteromonas sp.
AATCTAAAATCTAAAATCTAGCTTTAAATTGGCAATGAGTTTTGTCTTAAGTCTTGAAGGGCACGCTTTTTATTGATGATATCTTCAATGAGTGGTCGCAGGATAAGCTCCATCGCTAAGCCCATTTTACCGCCAGGCACCACCATGGTGTTCATACGTGACATAAAAGCACCATTAATCATCTGTAAGTAGTATGGGAAATCTACATCACCAATACCGCGAAAACGAATAACCACAAAGCTTTCATCCAATGAAGGGATGTCTTTTGCACTAAATGGGTTTGATGTATCTACAGTCGGCACGCGCTGAAAGTTAATATGGGTGCGAGAAAACTGCGGAGTAATATGATTGATATAATCATCCATTGAACGCACGATAGAGCCCATTACAGCCTCATGTGAGTGACCTCTGTCTTGCGTATCGCGAATAAGCTTTTGGATCCATTCAAGGTTAATGATCGGAACCATGCCGATTAATAGATCAACGTGGCGTGCAACATCGACATCTTTATCGACCGCACCACCATGTAAGCCCTCATAAAATAAAATATCAGTGTCATTTTCAAGGTCTTGCCATGGCGTAAAGGTTCCAGGTAGTTGGTTATATGGAACAGCTTCGTCGAAGGTATGTAAATAGCGACGACTTTTACCTGTACCGGTATTGCCATAGTCAGTAAATAATTGCTCTAACGAAGCAAGGTCATTAGCTTCAGTACCAAAATAGCTAATGTGTTTGCCTTCTTGGTGGGCGTCACGAATACGTTTATCCATTTCTGGGCGCGTATAGCGATGGAAACTATCCCCTTCAACAAATGCCGCGTTGATGTTTAAGCTGCGGAAAATGTGCTTAATTGCATTGGTCGAAGTGGTAGTTCCTGCGCCGGACGAACCTGTAATTGCAATGATGGGATGTTTGGCAGACATAGAGCACACTTTTTTAGTTGTTTATGTGTTTATATCTGGGCAGCTCGTGTTGGTCAAGTCTGTCTTTATGACAATAGCTATGTTATTAATGGCAAAAATAAGCATTAAAAATAGAAAATATTAATGAAAAAAGCCGCTGTTTTTGCGTTAACTGCCTGTGCAAGCTTTCCTTTATTTGCCAATAATACCGCTTCAGATTTACCAAACACCGATGTGTTTTTAGTTAAGTTAAATGGCAATGCCATTGTTTCTGCTGAAAATGTATCCAACCGAGTTGGCTATGATAATCAACCCAATTTTGTCGATGGTGGCTTGCTCTATACCGCTGGGTTTCATCAGGGTGAGCTATGGCAAACCGATGTTATGCTTTACGACTTCAAAACCAAGCAAACAACCAACTTAACGAAAACTGATGTTAGTGAATATTCGCCAACTAAAGTACCTAATGAAGATGGTTTTTCAGTCATATTGGAAGGGCATGATGGAAGTCAGGAACTTTGGCAATATGGTTTTAGTAAACCAATAACTGCAAATTTATTGCGTAAAGAAGTTGGGAAAATTGGCTATCATGCTTGGGGTCAAAATTACGATTTAATTACCTTTGTGCTTGGAGAGCCGCACGCTCTTTATTTTGGTAATACACAAAAACAAACAGGTAAACCAGTGGCAACTGATATTGGCCGTACTTTGGCGTTTAATAAAACACGCAATGTTTACTCTTTTAGCCAATATAAAAATGACCAGCAGTGGATCACCTTATTCGATAGTCAAAACGAATCACTAAAACCAGTACTGCAACTGCCAGAAGACGTTGATTACTATGCTTGGCATGGTGATGATGCGCTAATTTATGGCAAAGGTAATGCAATATACCATTGGCGATTAGATAGCAGTGATAAGCCTTCCAAATGGCTTGATTTAAGTGCGCACTGTGCACATAAAATCACACGATTAAAATACCAAACCACGACAGATTTACTTGCCTTTGTATGTGACAGAACGTAATTTTCAACTCTTTAAAATCTAGTGCCTATCACAAAAGCGTTGCCAAGAAATATTACTTGGCAAGGCTCTTACACCACGAATTATCTGCCACAATAATTTGCTATTAGAAAACTCATTGTCGGTATAGTCTTTAAAACCCATTAAATAATAAAATGCGTCTTTGCTACCAGCTTGAATCGATGAGATACGAATTTGAGCCTCGAAATTGAGTCGAAAAGAACTAATCGCGGCTTTTCTGCCCTCCAAGTCGATATTGGGGATATGGCATTTTTGCAAATAGCCTGCTCGCTCTCCTTCACCGGAAAACCAAATACGCACTTTTTCGCTGTAACGTCCTGACTTAGAAGGTAAATCGAACATTAATCGCTGTTGGTTTTGGCTTTTTAAATAGGCTAGGTAATCTAAGAACCCATGTTCAATCAGCATGGGGTGAACCGGTACACGCCTAGGTTTGATTTTATTATTGGTGTGAAAGTTAAAGAAGTAATGGCCATCCTGTTTGATTACCGTGTCGACTGTGATTTGACCAATTTCATCACTATATGCGCCAGTATAGTAGCTTAAAAGCGGTAACCAAAAATGCCAGTGTTTGGCTTGCTCGCGAGGCATTTTTTGGTCGCCATAAATATACCCTTTGAATAAGGTATGGATTTCCATATGAGTAAATGGGCGGCGGCCAAGGTGTGACTTCACAGATTATCCACTAAATTAGTCAGTTAGCGACTATTCTAGCAAAAATTGGTGGAATAACTAGGGTCTGTTGTTACGTTAAATCAATTTTTAATAAGAGCGTTGAACACGCTCTTATTAAAAGAACCGATCTTTTACTTGCGCATATTGGTAATAAGCAAATTGACCTAATCGCCGAAAGTTTGCGAAAGGCAAATAAGGCAAAGGTGTATTGTATAGTGGCAACTTCGGCACCTTTGCTCCAGCTACCATTTGTGCCATGCGAAAACCTGCTTGTGCACTAAACGAAACTCCAGCACCACAATAACCTAAAATAAAGCCAAGTTTACCGTCAAAATTAATATGTGGCATATCATCAAGAGCAGCTGCGATAAAGCCATTCCAATAATAATCATGCTCGATGTTTTTGAGTGAAGGAAAGCAGTCACTAAGCCCTTTTTTAAGATTAGCCAAATAAACCGGTTTATTTTGATGTTTGGCATAGACTGCGCCCCGACCACCAAATAACAGCCGATTGTCTGGCAACAAGCGATAATAGTATTTAAGTGTACGTGTATCCATGCATACTTGATTCGTTTGCAAACCAGATTCAGCAAGTTGCTGTGATGTAAGCGGTTTCGATACAAAAATACTGCTTAAAATCGGTAGGTAGCGATTGTTAATCGCTTGATGGCTTTGTTTATTGTTATAAGCATTACCAGCCATAATGAGTTTATTACAGCTGACTTTAAATCCATTAACGCTTAATTCAAACCCATTTGCAGTTTCAATAATGTGTTCAACCAGTGAATTTTCGTAAAGTGTCACGCCACTTTCAAGGGCAAGGGAACGGTAACCCAGTAGTAGCTTTAATGGGTTTACACCAAAGCTGTCACTGTAACGTAGCGCGCCAAATGCCTGCTGGTTTTTCATATAATGAGTATTTAGCTCTTCTTGGCTGAGCCATTGGCATGGTGGCGTTTTAGCGTTTTGTAAGTGAGTTTGAATATAGTCTGCTTGCGCATTTAGGCTTTGCAAAGCGTTTTGATTGTGGGCTATTTTTAAATAGCCATTTTCTTGTTTATCACATTCAATATTATGTTTTGCAATAAGCTGTTCTACGCGATTTACTGCATCACTGAACTCAGCATAAATCCCTTTGCTAACATCAAGCCCCCATTTATTGGTCATTTGTGGGTAACTTAAGCGGCCAGAACCTTTTAATACAAAGCCAGCATTACGAGCACTGGCGCCAAAACCTACTTGATTTGCTTCCAGTACGCACACATCAAGCTGATGTTCGGTTGCAAGATAATAAGCCGTTAATAAACCAGAATAACCACCACCAATAATAGCGACATCATGTTGTTGTGCTTTGCTTACTTTGGGTGTCGTCTTGGGTAATGCAATGGTACTTGCCCAATAGCTCGGTGCAAAGTCTTGCCCCTGACAATGAGGGTGATGCAAAGGATCATAAACGTGAGTCATTAGAATTCAATTACCATTTCTGCAGCACTGCAATGGCAAGGTACGCCACAAATTGTGCATTGATAGTTTTCTTTAATACTGTACTCATACCAGCGGTTTTTATGCTCTTTAATTAACTTTCCATCGGCTTTGGTGAAGTATTTAACTGCGCCATTTCCAGGGCTTTGCTGCCATAAGTGGCCAATACCTGCTTTGGCGCCTTGTTGTTTTAATGCATTAATAGACGCTGTTAATAGCTTTGGACCAATGCCTTTACCTTGTTGGTTAGGATCAACCGCAATACATTTAAAATAGGCCATATTTGCTTGCGAGCAAGGCCACAAAGACGGGCTACACCACTCATCAAGCGGCCATTGATTGGCTGCATAACTTAAGCGTAGTCCCACAACGTTATCATCTTCTAATGCAATAAAGTTGGCATTGATACCATTTTTGGTTGCCTTTTTTTGCATATCAACAAGGCTGGGTAAATCAAGGTAATTATCGCCATGCACTTTATTGGCAAGCAATATTGCTTGTTGATAATAGGCTTCGGTTAGCGGAGTAATGTTGATCATTGTGTTAAGTCGTCGAGCAAAGCGTTCGCTTCGATTTCGATAGCTATTTGTTCATCACTTAAATCTAACCCGACTAACAATTCGTCATCGTGTAAATCGGGAAGTAAGTCAGTCAAATCATCAAGTTCAAGTTCAATCACGTCGAAGCCGCGCCATTCACCACTACATTGTTGCTTAGCAGCATCAGATGATGCCCATAGCAAGAGCACATCACGCTTTTCTTGAAACTCTGAAGGGGCAATTAATAAACCGTTTTCGCTACTAAGCACAAAACATTGTTTAGATTGTTTTACTTGGCTTACAAAGTCTTCTATACGTTCAATGTGTTCGCTCATGCTGATTAATCTCTCGGGGCTGTTTCAGTGTTTGAAGTTCGATGTTGGTGAGCAACATGAAATGCTAACAGTGCTGGAAAAGAAGACATATCCGTTAAGTCTCTAAATATAATCCAGTCAACTAAGCAATAAAGCGAGATAGCAAGATAATTGTAATCGTTAAATTCGCCTTTTGCTGCTGCATCATTAAGTACTGATAATACCCCTTGCACGCGGTCACGTTGTAAATTGAAAAATAACTTATCGTCGTTAGTATCAAAATCAGAACGCTTACAAATTAATAGTTCAACCAGTGAGTCATTCGCTGAATTAATCAGTGTTAAGGTATTTTCCTGATCCCAACTAAGCGGAGAAAAATCTAATTTTTGACTGAGGTAGCGGTAAATAACATTTGAATCAAAAATGACTTGTTCACCATCAACCAACATTGGAATCTTACGTGTTGGATTAAGCTTAACTAGCGTTTCTCTGTCTTGCTCAGCAAAAATGTTTAAATTTAAAAAATCGAATTGAATGTTTTGCTCAATGGCAAGAGCACGTAATCGGCGTACATAAGGTGAGGTTAGCGACCCATAAAGTTGCATAAATAGCGCTCGCTTAATATGAATTTTTGTTATTTATATCAGGTCTTGGCAAGTGTTACTATGGCTGGGTAATGACAATTTTAGTTTGAACATAAAAATGAAAACGCGTTTAGCAACCCAATCAGATTTAGCCGCCATTGTTGATATCTATAATCAGACGATTGAAAGCAGAATGGTAACCGCAGACACTGAGGCGCAATCGGTGGCAAGTAAACAAGTGTGGTTTGATAGCCATACAAAGAGTCGCCCGTTATATGTTGTGACAGAAAACGAGCAAGTGGTTGCATGGCTGAGCTTTAAATCATTTTATGGCCGCCCTGCATACGATGGCACAGTGGAAATTGCTATTTATGTCGATAGTGAGCAGCGTGGTAAAAATATTGGCCAACAGTTACTTACGTTTGCACTGTCATTGTCACCTGAGCTTGAGATAAAAACGCTTCTTGCCTTTATCTTTAGTCACAATACGCCAAGCATGCGCTTGTTTTCTAAAAATGGTTTTGCTGTTTGGGGCGAGTTACCTAATGTGGCAAAGATGGATGATAACGAATACAGCCTAACTATTTTAGGTAAGCGAGTAAGCGATTCATAAACTTAAAAAAGGCTGTTAATAATCGATATAACAGCCTTTGCTAGGAATTTTTTATAAATTACAGTTGATTAAGCCACTGGCTAAAATCACTGTCCATCGATTTACCCCATTCTTTTACCAATGCCTGGTAGCGGGTGTATTGGCCTTTGCGGGTAAGTGAGAGCATTTGTTCTACTTTATCGCGTTGTTTTTCCATCATATAACGTGATGCTAAATAGCCCCATACATAAACACGCTCAGAACCGCCATTTTGTTCATAACTGGTATTAAACAGCTCGCTCAAGTGAATGATTTGCTTTCTAGCTGCTTTAACTGCACGTTCATTGTCTTCACCTTTGGTTATATATTCAGCGATGCCTTCACTCCACCAAACTAAGTGTGGCAGTAATGGTGCGGGTTTTGGGCAGTATTCAGGGCCAGAGTGAGAGTCGTGTAAGTTGGCGCAAAAGTCACCATACATATTAAATCGACCATCTAAGTAGTGCACATATTCATGGCTTAAGTTCCAAATTTGCCCTTTCTTTTGATAGGCAACAAATTCAGCTGAATTATTTGGTAAGTGCGGTAAGCCTTCCAGATACATGCCACCATTATCACTTGGCACGTCGAAATGCGCTGTAACGTATTTCACATAGGCGTCTCGATCTTGGTAGATATTTGCGCGAAGGAAGTGGTTATTATCATTGGCAACTGGTTTGCCTTTGGTATTAAAGGTGTTATGAAAGCGTGCTTCTTGCGTGGATAGCATGTTACACGCAGCATCTTCTTGTTCTTTGCTAAGTGCTTGATGACGTAACACTATGGTGTCGCTACACTGCTTAATATTGCTTAAAACGCTTTCAATGTTAGCGGTATTTGCGTTTGCAGAAGCGGCAAAAAATAGACTAGAGAGCAGGGTTAATTTTTTCATTGGTATATTGTATTCAATTTTCAATTTAGTTTGATTACAGCAAAAATTGAATAGGGGGTCAACAAGCCCTTAAGGATAAAGTTGTATTAAACCTGAGTGGCCTTTCATGTCACCTATAATCCATACTTGCTCAAATGGGTGAGGGCTTGGCATCACAAAATGATGCTGCAGCGCCTGAATATCTTGTGAATGCCAAAAAGGGTTTGCATTACGAATCACTAACCAAACTCGCTTGGAATCATAATGTTTGCAAGCTTTACTCGCTAAAATACGTTGTAATGCTTTGGTTAATCGCGTTTCGATGGGTTCAAGTAGTAACGCACAAAGGTGTTCTTTAGTTTCTGTGCTGAGTTCACGCTGTAAAATTGCCATGGCTTCTTTTTCACTGCCATACAAGTGGGCGATTTCAATATCGAGTTTTTTATCCCCTTGGTAACAACTGATGTCTGGTTTGTTTGGTTGGTTGTGCCAAATGTGGCGCATTGACATGCTAAATTGCTTTTCATAGAGGCGTAAAAAGAGTTTAGCAGCTTGATGTTCAAGTTTGATTTTCTCTCGTTCACTGGTATTTAACATTGAATTACAACAAATTTTAGAAACATTGGAAGTGATTTAACTGTGCCTGCCAAGGCGTTGTAATGCAATTGGTTCAAGCAAAAAAATACTCATAGAAATAACTTTTTATTGTTAAAAAGCTATAGAATTAATAATCGAGGATATACTATGTTTATATTTAGTCTTTTAATATTGTGAATGCTTAATGTCAGCGGTATATATTTCACTGGTTGCATTGTTTTCTGTTGCGGCGCAGTGGCTAGCATGGATTTTTAAAGTACCAGCTATTTTATTTCTTCTTTTAACCGGTCTCTTGCTGGGCCCTGGTTTTAATGTCATTGATCCAGATGCATTATTTGGTGATTTACTGTTCCCTGTTATTTCTTTAGCTGTTGCTGTCATTCTCTTTGAAGGGGCACTTACATTGCATATTCGTGAGCTTAAAGGCCTTGAAAAAGTAGTTCGTAATTTATGCTCAATCGGGATGTTGGCTTCTTTCGTTGTGATTGGCTGTGCTGCGTATTTTGTACTTGGCTTAGATTGGCGAGTTGCAGCTGTGTTAGGTGCCGTACTTGTGGTTACAGGGCCTACTGTAATTGCACCACTCCTAAATGCGATGCGCCCTCATAAAGATGTCGATAAAGTGTTGCGATGGGAAGGGATTGTAATTGACCCTATTGGCGCTTTATTTGCTGTACTTGTGTTTGAGGCTGTGATGCTTACAGGTCAGGAGAGTATTTTTAATCATACCCTTGGCGCGTTGTTTATGACGCTGATGGTGGGGTTATCACTTGGTTTATTTGCAGGTTGGTTTACTAGTTTGCTTATTCGTCGTCAGTGGCTGCCATTTGAATTGCATAAGTTTGGTATTTTAGCGTTGGTACTCGGCACTTTTAGTATTTCAAACTATCTTAGTCACGAATCGGGGTTGTTAGCTGTTACTGTGTTTGGTATTTGGCTAGCGAATCAGGACGATTTAGAAATCGATTCCGTGCTGGAATTCAAAGAAGAATTATCCATGATTTTAATATCGAGCTTATTTATTTTATTGGCGGCGAGGTTGCATATAGACGATATAAAACAATTGGGTCCAAGCGTACTTATCTTTATGGCATTTGTGTTGTTTGTGGCTCGCCCCATGTCTATTCTATTATCAACATTTGGCTCGGACTTAAATTATCGTGCGCGGGCTCTTTTAAGTTGGATAGCACCGCGTGGTATTGTTGCAGCTGCAGTTGGTTCTGTATTTGCACTTAGTATGGTTAAAGCAGGTGTGCCAACATCAGAAAAACTAGTGCCACTGATTTTTACAGTGATTATTGTAACCGTGGTTTTACAAAGTTTAACGGCAGTGCCTCTAACTAAATTATTAAAGCTACGGCAGCCAGAGCCATCTACTGTGTTGATTATTGGTGCAAATCATGTAGCGCGTGAAGTGGCAAAAGGGTTAAATGATATTGGTGTGAGTGTTTACTTATCTGACCCTGCTTGGGAAAACTGTAAAATGGCACGTATGGATGGACTCCCTTGTTATTATGGTAATCCACAGTCAGAACATGCAGAGCGTTACTTACCGCTAACGGATATCAGTAAAGTGTTGGGTTTATCACCTAATCGTCATTATAACGCACTTGGAATTCAGCATTTTGCTCATTTAATTGGCGAGGAAAAAGTATTTTCACTGAAGTCTTCAGATGTGCATGCAAAGGCCAATAAAGACAGTGCCACATTTTTATCTAGGCAAAATTTGTTTGCACAAGATGCTACTTTCGCTCGGTTATCAGGCATGATTGCCAAAGGAGGGAAAGTGAGCGCTACACGAATTGCGGATGCCTTTACTTGGGAAGATTATCTAGAGGTGAATAAAGAGGCTATACCTTTATTTATTTGGCGCCAGCAAGAGTATATAGTGCCAGTTGAAGTCGATGGAAAGCAAATTCCGGTTGAAGGGGATTCTGTTATTGCATTGCAGCCTGCTAAGATGAGTGTATTGAAAGAACCACAAGTTAGCCAGGTGACTGACTAGAAGTATAAGGAGAGGCTGTATTTACCGTTCAATTTTCATTGTTGTTATTTTGCTGTTTAGTGTTGATGGAACAGCCTCAAGTAAAACAGAGCTTTCGGTTGTTACTGAAGAGTGGCGACCGTTTAACTATACTGATGAAAATGGCGAAATTGTTGGTAGCTCTACCATTAAAGTAAAAGCAATTCTCGATAGCTTAGGTTATCAGTATCAAATTCATAGTTACCCTTGGGTAAGGGCTATGGAGATGGCAAAAACAAATACTAACACCCTTTTGTATTCAATTTTTAGAACCCCCGAAAGAGAGTCGTTATATCAGTGGGTATGTCCTTTAATGGCATCAGTTAAGATTTACTTATTTCACTTAAAAGATCGCACAGATATTAATTTAACATCGCTTGATGATGCAAAAAAATATATTACATCGGTAAGGCGAAAAACGCGCGGTCATGATTATTTAATTAATCAAGGGTTTGTAGAGGGGGTTAACTTGGATGTGACATCCGACCCTGAAGCTGAAAAACGAAAGTTTCTAGCAGGCAGAGTGCATTTTTTGATGCAATCTGAATGGGAAATGTCTGAACTCTTAAAAACAAGCAATCTCAGTTTTAAAGATGTGACACGCAGTATTGAAGTTACAAGTAAAAATGCACGCCAAGCATGTATTGCGTTTAGTAAAAGTACAGATAAACGCATTGTTTCTGAGGTACAAGATGCGTTAGATAAATATAATGCTAGGTTTGGTTTGCAATAATTAACTAAAAATATTTTAACTATTTATCTGATTAAAATCGATTTTTCGCCACAGAGTTATTGGCAATAATGCGTTAAATGCGTAAGCTTATAATAGAACGTTAATTTAGTTAATCTTTGGTTACATCATCAATGGGAAAGTTTAGAGTTTTATTACTTTTTGTTGTGTTAATTTTTGCATTTTTCTCTTCAGAAAGTAATGCGAATTCTGCAACCTGCATTTTGCTTAAACAGCAGATGAGCACTTACGCAAACAGTAAAACACATCCTACTTATCGACGTGCACAAAGAGATTATGAACGATTTTGTAACCAACCTGAAAATGTTGAAAATAAGCCTGTAAAATCAACGCCTACAAATGTTCCTGTTTTAACTGATGCTGAAAAGCGGTTAGCGCAAGAGCAATTTGAAGCTTTAGAAGCACAACAAAAACTACAGGAACAAAACTTAGGTGATAATACTGAAACATCCAGTGTCCTAGAACAAACTGAGGTATTAGAGCAAAACCAGGAAACGATATCGGAGCAGTCCGAATCACTTCCCCAAACGCAACCTAAGCCAAGCCAAGCTAACCACGCAAAAAATACTCCAATACAATGGCAAAACGATATCCCAGAGCAACAAGGTAGCCTGCTTGAAGCAATGATGCTACCGATTATGATGTTAGTTGGGGTGCTTATTGCGATCTTTATCTATGTGAAATATGTACGATCGCGAATGGATGAAATTAAAGAAAAAGCGCAAGAGATGTCAAAAGAGATTGTGGCTGCGAGTGTTAAGGTTGCGGAAAAGAAAAAAGGAAAACCTGCAAAAGGGGCTCTCGATCCTGATTTATATTTCCGTAGACAACGTATTGAAGTTACCTTACCAAGTGGTCAAGAAGTAATGCTTGATAGTGTTATCGCTTCACAATTTGGTGTCTTTGTTGTTCTTGCTCAGAAACAACGTGGTGCAATTATAGGTAGTGCTTCTTTACCTGAATGGAAAGAGCAAGTTGGTGATGAATTAGTAAGCTTTGAAAGCCCATTAAATGTGGTTAATCAATGTTGTCATGCAATAGGACAGATAATTGAGCTCAGTACGGAAGTTGAACCTATAGTAGCATTCAATGACATGGCTGTCTTTAAATCTCAATTTCCTATAGCTGTGATGCATAAGAAAAAAATAAATGAGTACATAGTTGGGTTTAAAGAGCTTAAATACAGTGATGAACAAGTAGATGTGTGGCTTGAAAAAATTGATGCATATATAGCAGCAAAAGGCGAACAAAAGCGTTTAGCTGAGGAGCAACAAAGACAGCAAAATTTAAATCGTCATAATGAACAATTAACGCAGATACCAAGTCAAGCTATGTCTCCTGCTGAGTTAGGTGAGCAAGAAATCGCTGATAATGAGCAAGAAACGCAGTACCCAGAGCCTGGTTCTTATATTGAATCAGTTTCTGAAATTGTACCGGATAGCCAAGATATTTATCGCATTGAAGAACCAGATAAACCTGCGGTTGACCACATAGCAGAACTTGATGCGATTTTAAATAAAGCTAAAGAATTTACAGAAAAACTAGATAGTATTAGCTCAGCACCTAGCACACCTGCAAATGATAATGCGCCGAATGAAATAGCTAAATTACCTGAAAATCTTGACTCTGCAAATAGAACTCCCGAATTTAACGAGTTAAATGAAGAACAAAATAGAGTTTCGCCTCAATGTGATGAAATAACAACAAGCTTGCCGGAAGAATCTGTAAGCCCTTCATTTGTGGATGAACCTGTTTCAAAAAATGAAAACGAAATTACGCCAGATTCTTTTACACATCTTTCATCAATAGAACAAGAATCAATGACAGACATTGAGCTTGGCTCAGCTTTAAACCGAGATGATGCTGAAGATGCAAACAAATTAGATTCATACTCGCCTGAAACTGAAGACCCGTATGATGTAATGCAAGTTAGCGATGCTTCCGAGTTTGAAAATAGGGATTTATTAGAAGAGAACCACCAAGCGAATGATAAAATAGTTTCCAACAAAGAGTTCTCTAACTTTGGTCAAAATGATGACACTCCCGATAATATGGTTCCTCATTCAGAGTTTAAGCGCAGAGCTGCGAAACGTGCTGTTGATGATGGTATGTTTGACTACCTAAATCATTACGATGATAACTCATCTCCCATTTTGAATGAGGATGATACTGACCATAGCTTAGAAGAAGAGTTGGCGCAAAGTCTAGCGGCAGGTAAAGGCTTCTTATCAGGGTTAGATGAAGCGGGTAAAAATGACATATCTGAAGATACTTTAGAAACGTCTAAAACAATTGATAAGCTTGGTGAAAAATCGGAGCTCGATAAAACAATAGAGAATGATTTAACTTCAATTAATCAAGAAAGCGATCTTAGTAAATTCGATAATTCGCTTTCAGAATCAGAAGCCAGTGATAATGACCCCACCGATACAAATATTGGTGGTTGGCGTGCAATTAAAGCGCAGGTGGATCAGCTTGAAGAAACTACCCCGCTTGATGATGAGCAGGCCGATGACGTACCAAAATCGAGTTGGCGAGCATTAAAAGAACAAGTTGATGCAGACGAGCCTCAGCTATTAAAAGAGTTAGAAGAAGATGATAAAAAAGAAGATTCAACTAAGCCATCGTTATTTTCTAATTTAGAACTTGATCCCGATTGGGCGCCTAAACCAGCTCCAGAAAAAGTTTTTAAGGTTAAACCTGAAGATGATCCAGACAACAACTAATTAGTAGAGTACGCTCAATGGCCAAACGCTTTGGCCATTATTTATTTTTCACATTGTTCAACTAGAGAACGTAAGTGTTCACCAAGGTCTTTTGTTTTGGTTTGTCCATTAGTGATTAGTTCAGCTGCTTGTTGCTGAATTTGATCGACATCATATTGCTCTAACATATGTTTTACATAAGTCAGCGCATCTGTGCCCTGACGAATTAAATCAGGTAAGCTTTCTAGCGAGAGCTCTTGTTGAGAAAGATTGGATAAAGTCACAAGTAACTCAGATAAATCGATAGAATCTTGTAATGCTCCTTCAACTTCTATAAGTGCACCCATAGGATCGGCGTCTAACTTTGATGCAACACAGGCGGCAACTGTCCCCGCTTCAGCCCCTTGTTTAACTGCGGATAGTCCCTTTGTACGAATATCTTCAATAGCGTGTTGTAATTCTTGGTGTTCAGAAAAATATTGGCGTTCAAGCGCTTTTTTGGGATCTTCAGCAAAATCACATGCGGCTAATGTTGAGCCGATCATAGTAATCATTAATAACGTTTTTTTCATAGCCTTTCCTTATCAGCAGAAATTAAGGCGAGTATATCTTAATGTTCTAAACTGTAAGTAGGTATTGTAATGAAAATAAGCTTAATACAATGGGTGAAAGCAGCATAAAAAGTCCCTGTGTTGAAAACTGCTGTTTAAATGACAAAGATGTATGTTTAGGCTGTTTTCGCACCTTAGACGAGATTTTATCTTGGTCGAGTATGAGTTTTTCGCAAAAGCAAACTACGCTTAATCTATGTAAACAACGAAAACAACTAGCATCATATGCAAAAAAGGATTTTAATTCTAGATAATTCAAGCGTCTTAGCTATGCGCTTAAAAGTATTACTAGAGTTGTTAACATGCCATGTAGATCTGCATCATTATAGTGATTTTGAACCATCTGAAGAACCCATTTATTATGAGGCAATTATTTTTGCTTCTGGAGTACCAGAAAAATTAGTATTACAAATTCAAAAACGTTATGGCGATGTAAATACTTTTTTACTGGCCCCAAATGCAGAAGGGAATAAATTACGCGACAGTTTTACCAAACTCGCAAATGCATTGCCTGCTGCATTGGTTATCCACCCTTTTTATAACAATAAAGAGGTGATTGGGCTACTCGAAGAGGGTCTTTCTATTGGTGCTGCAAACCTCAATATCAAACTACCCAAAATACTCCTAGTTGATGATAACAAAGCTCGCTTAAGTGGATTAGAGTCGAGCTTAAAAGGGGCACACATTGATGTAATTACTGCAGACACTGATTATGCGGCTATAGGTCGTGCTGCACTTCATCAAATTGACTTATTAGTCAGCGATTTTAATATGGGAGATATTTCTGGTATAGATATTTTCAGTCAGATTAAAAGCGTTAATCCAAGTTGTCGTTGTATTTTAATTACCTCTAAACCACATCAAAGCGCTTTAATTGAGGCTATTCGCTTGGGGGTGGATGATGTACTCGAAAAACCGCTAAATGAAAGTGTGTTATTGCAAGCTATTTATAAACTTTGGCACAGTGAGCAGCTAGAGCGAAACAATGTTGAGCTTGTAAATCGCCTGCAAGACACTGTTGACGCATTAATTGAAAAAGACAGCTTATTGCGTGTCATCTACAAGAATACCCCTGATGCAATCGCTATTTTCAATAATGACGGTGCAATTTTAGAAGCTAATGACGCTTTTCTTAATTTATTTTCGCGCGATGGGGATGATCTTAAAAGTCTGTCTTTTTATGAATTGTTGGATAGTAGTATCTCGCAAGAAATAAAACATAATATTACCAGTTTTCAAACTCAGTTTAACTTTGAGTTTGTTGTAAATACAATGAGAGATGACATTATTCCATTTTCTGGGTCGTTTAGTGAAATTGATGTTCATGGCGAGTCGGCAACTGCGGTTATTTTAAAAAATATTGCTCATTTAAAGCGAAAGCAACAGTTGCTGGAAGAGGCAAAGCTGGTTCTTGAAGAAAAAGTCAATATCCGAACACAGGAGCTCGAAAATGCAAAAAATCAGGCTGAGTTTGCTAATAAGAGTAAATCTGAATTTTTAGCTAATATGTCACATGAGTTGCGTACTCCAATGCATTCTATATTAAGTTTCTCCCAGTTTGGATTAGATAAACTTAGTAGTGAACCTGTGCCCAAAGATAAGTTACAAAAATACCTCACTCGCATAGAAAGTTCTGGTCAGCGATTGCTGTCGTTATTAAACAACCTGCTAGATTTATCTAAATTGGATGCTGGTAAGTTTCCGTTTAATCCCAGTCAACATAATCTAAATCAGCTTGTACGAACAAGTATTGATGATATGTCAGGAGCACTGTTAGCTAAATCAATGCGAGTGCATTTTGTGCCTGAATTAGACCCGTTTTTTGTATTTTGTGATTGCGATCAAATAGCTCAAGTTATCAGAAACCTATTGGGTAATGCCATTAAGTTTAGTGATGAGAAAAGTGAAGTTGAAGTAGTTATTGAGCATTTTAACGATAATGTTCAATTAGCGGTAATTGATACTGGGTTGGGGATACCCGAAAGTGAGCTAGAAAAAATATTTAATAAATTTGAGCAAAGCAGTAAAACCAATCGTGGTGCAGGTGGAACAGGTTTAGGGCTTGCTATTTGTAAGGAATTTATAGAATTACATAAAGGGAAAATTTGGGCACAAAACAATATTGAAACAGGGGCGACGGTGTTCGTAAGTTTGCCTGTTTGTAATTCCTTTGACTAAGCTGAGATAGGTATGGAAAAAACAATGAATTGTATTACAAGGAGCCAGTTATGAGTTCATACAGAGTGCTTGCTGTTGATGATGAGCCATTTAATTTAGAAATCATCGAAGAGATATTAGAAGACAGTTATGATTTGCACTGTGTGGCTAGTGGTCCAGAGTGTTTGGAAATTGTATCTAAAATAAACCCTTGTGTTATTTTACTTGATGTTAGTATGCCAGATATGGATGGTTATGAGGTTTGTCGCCGTTTAAAAGAAAATCCAGAAACCTCTAATATCACGGTTATGTTTGTATCTGCGCGCGGCTCCGTTGAAGAACGAATTGCAGGCTACAATGTTGGCGCTGAGGATTATATTGTTAAGCCATTTGGCCAAGAAGAGTTAAGTGGAAAGCTAGACACCCTTTTTAAAGTCGTTGAAAACAAGCGTATGCTAGAGCAGCAACTACAAGATGCGACCGATACGGCATTTAATGCAATGGCCAACAGCAGTGAAATGGGCAGCATTGTTCAATATGTTGAGCACATTGGTAAAATTGATGAAAAAGAAGAGTTGGCGCAAGCATTGATTAACTGTCTGCGTGGCTTTGGTTTAAAAAGTAGTATTGAATTTCGCACCAACAATCAACGTACGCAATACAGCTCAGAAGGACTGTGCTCTCCAATGGTGGTGGAATTGTTTGAGCTGTTACAAAATAAAGGGCGGTTATATGAATTTATGCCTCGAGTTTTGGTTAATTATCCGAGAGTGAGTTTACTGATTATGAATTTACCTGGTGATGATCCTGAAAAGCTTGGGCGAATTCGCGATAACATTTGTTTTGTCGTTGGTGTTACTGAGCACCAATTAGATGCGATTCTAACGCGTAAGCAACTCGCAAATCAAAAGCTAAAATTACGTCAAGCGTTTTCAATGATACGTGATAAATTTGAAGATTTGGTTGGTGTACTTAACCTTAGTCATGAAATGAATGAAGCTATTTTTAGAGAGTTACAAGAAGAATTTGAAGCGCGTATTCCTCATATGGGACTCGATGAAGATCAAGAGCTTTATATTTATAAAAAAGTGGATGAAACCATCCTAAAATCGGTTGCCCGTGAGGACTTATTGCAAGATGTAACGCGTGCGTTTACTGATATTGAAACAGACTTAAGTGTGATGTTGAAATAGTGTTTTGTAATTGCCAAAAGATTAAGCGTCTCTTGGCAATCCTTTTTCTACAATGCGGATCAAACGTTGCGTTTTATTATTTTTTAATGAAATTTTTTGTTGCTGTTGTAGTAGCGCCCACTCGATATGTTCTCGCACCAGCTCCGAGGAATCCTGTTTTGCATTTTCAAGGGCAGAGATAACTTTTTTACTGTAAGGTGCATTGCCAAGTGCAACAGCAATATTGCGTCGCCATCTTTCAATACCAATTCGGCGTATCGCACTGCCTTCGGTATTTTTTAAGAAGGTCGCCTCATCCCAAGCAAACAATGTTAGTAAATCTTGGCTTTTTAGTTGTTTACGAGCATGAAAGTCATCTTCTTTGGTTATTTGTCCGTAGCGATTCCAAGGGCAAACTAATTGGCAATCATCACAGCCATAGATGCGATTACCTAAAAGGGAGCGAAACTCTTCAGGAATAGCACCTTGCTTTTCAATGGTTAAATAAGAAATACATCGTCTGGCGTCAACCACATAGGGTTCGACAATCGCACCTGTAGGACAGGATGTAATACACGCCACACAATTACCGCATTTATCTTCTACGATTTCTTTGTTGATGGGCAAAGGCAAGTCAATAAAGAGTTCGCCCAGGAAAAACCACGAACCAGCCTCTTGATTTAAAATAAGAGTGTGTTTACCAGTCCAGCCAAGACCTGCTTTTTCGGCTAATTGTCTTTCTAACACTGGTGCTGAATCGACAAAAGGGCGAAACCCAAGAGATACCTGGTGTGCTTCAAGCTCTTTTTCCAAAAGTTTACCAAGTTGTTTTAAACGATTGCGCATCAACTTATGGTAATCACGTCCAAGTGCATAACGGCTAATATAGGCAGTTTCTTTATTTTTTAAATCTTTGGCAAAGCTTGCATCGGGTGGCAAATAATTCATTCTTACTGAAATAACTCGCTGCGTTCCCGGCACTAATTCCGCAGGACGAGCTCGCTTCATGCCGTGTGCAGCCATATATTCCATTTCACCATGGTAGCCTGCATCTAACCAGCGTTGTAACTGCGCTTCATGTTGCGAGAGATCAATATCCGTAATATTTACTTGATCAAAACCAAGCTCTTTTGCCCAAAACTTGATTTTTTCTACCAAATTCGGATAGTTAAGAGTAGACATACCAGTAGGTGAAATAAATGACGTCAGAATTAACCACCAATTTACCACAGTTTGCATATAGCGCCCAACAAGTAAAAGAACATGAGGCGTTGGTTGCTGCCAAAAAGAACATCCCTATGTACTCTTTAATGCAAGCTGCTGCGCAATCGGTATTCGATTTAATGCTTTTGAAATATGCAAATGCAGAAAAAATACAAATTATTGCTGGTGGCGGAAATAATGGTGGCGATGGTTATTGGGTGGCTAATTATGCATTACAGCATGACTTTGATGTCACTGTTTACAGTGTGAAATCGCCAACTCAACTTACTGGAGATGCAAAATCCGCCTATGACGATTATGTAAAACTCGGTGGTAAGGTGGTAAATGAACTCGACCCTGATTGCGACATGTATATTGATGCGTTACTGGGAATTGGCTTCTATGGTGCGTTAACAGAACAATATGTGGAGGTTATTACTCAGGTAAATGCGCTTAACAAACCTGTTATTGCGGTTGATTTACCTTCTGGGTTAAATGCCTCTTCAGGGGAAGTTGCTTCAGCATGTATCAAAGCAAATTATACGGTGAGTTTTATTGCGTTAAAACAGGGCTTATTAACAGGCAATGCAACTGAATTTGTAGGAGAGCTGTTTTTCGCAGGTCTAGGCCTAGCAGAGTCATTTATAGAAAGTGTTCCTCCGTCAGTATCATTGGTCGATTATGAATTATTAAAGTCTCAACTTCCGCCTCGTCATAACAACGCCCATAAACAACAGTTAGGCCATGTGCTACTGATTGGTGGAGACGAAACCATGCCTGGGGCTATTCGTATTGCTGCAGAGGCTTGTTTACGCGCAGGTGCAGGGCTTGTCTCAGTTGCTACGCATACTGAAAATCCTGCAATTATAATGCAAGGGCGTTATGAATTAATGGTTTATGGTATTTCTACCCCTGAGCAGCTTACAACTTTAATCGAAAAAGCAGATGTTTGTGTTCTTGGGCCAGGGCTTGGTCAGTCATCTTGGGCAAAAAATATATGGTCTAAGGTTATCAATAGTGCAAAGTATCTAGTGATTGATGCAGATGGCCTCAACTTTCTCGCGAAATATTCTAAAAAACTGTCAAATGCGATTTTAACACCTCACACGGGTGAAGCGGGGCGTTTGTTACAAGTATCCAATGATGAAATTGAACTTAATCGCTTCGATTCAGTCACTAAATTAGCAGATAAATTCAATGCAACTGTAGTACTTAAAGGTGCTGGTAGTTTGATTTGTCAGCAAGGGGAGATTGCGCTAAATACATCTGGCTCAGCAAGTATGGCAAGTGCTGGGATGGGCGATTGTTTATCTGGTATCATTGCAGCCTTAATTGCGCAGGGAATGACAGACTTTGAAGCCGTTCAATTGGCTGTTAATATTCACGGCAGAGCTGCAGAGCTTGCTGAACATGAAGGAAAGCGGGGCTTGTTGGCCGCTGATTTATTTCCTTTTATAAGAAAACTCGTTGATTAGTGGAGAAGTAAATGAATCAACAAGATCATGTTTTTGAATGCTTTTTGGCTGATGAGAATGCCACTGTGGCCATGGGTACCAAACTGTCTCAAGTAATTGATAAAGGTGCAGTGATCTTTTTACACGGTAATTTAGGTGCAGGAAAAACGACGCTAACACGTGGTGTTGTTAAAGGTTTTGGTCATAAAGGCAATGTTAAAAGCCCAACGTATACACTTGTTGAACCTTATGAATTAGCCGAACAGCATATTTACCATTTTGATTTATACCGCCTCGCGGATCCTGAGGAATTGGAGTTTATGGGTATTCGAGATTATTTTGAAAATAATTCAGTGTGCCTTATTGAATGGCCTGAAAAAGGCGCTGGAATGCTTGCACAAGCAGATCTAGAGATTACAATGGAATATGTAGAGAGTGCGCGTAAAATAACCATTTCGGCAAATACCGAGAATGGCATTACAATAATAAATAAGCTTAAGAATGACTAACGATTCGATTAGTAAACAAATTTATCTCAGTTTTATAGCGGTTTTTTTGTTGCTTGTAAGTACTTGCTTACAAGCGACGAATAAAATCGATAGTGTGCGTGTTTGGCCCTCGCCTGAAAGCACGCGTGTTGTTCTGGATATGAAAGAAAAGCCAGAATACAGCTATTTCTTTTTAAAAAATCCCCTACGTTTGGTGGTTGATATCAAATCAACTCCTGGGCGCAATGCGACCTTTCCAAAAATAGAAAAAAAACATCAATTAGTTAAGAAAATTCGCTACAGTACGCCCAAAAATAAATCAGATACTCGTTTAGTATTCGAGCTATTAGCACCTGTAAAACCAGTGATTTTTTCATTGGCGCCAACTGGCCCATACAGTGACCGCCTCGTATTTGACCTTTACAGTAAAGAAAAACCAAAAGCTGAGACTGTAGTTAAAAGCCGTGATATCAGTAGTGACCGCGATATTGTCGTTGCTGTTGTGGCTGGGCATGGTGGTGAAGACCCAGGTTCTATTGGACCTTCAGGCACCTATGAAAAAACCATAACATTACAAATCGCAAAACGTTTAGCTGCTAAAATTAACGCTGAAAAAGGCATGACAGCTGTGTTGCCGCGCACCGGTGATTACTATGTAAAATTAAATACTCGTACTGATCGCGCGCGTGACAAAAAAGCGGACTTTTTAATTTCGATTCATGCAGATGCGTTTACTTCGCCGCAACCTCGGGGGGGATCTGTTTGGGTATTATCACTCAGACGTGCAAACTCTGAAATTGGTAAATGGATTGAGAATCGAGAGCAACATTCAGAATTACTGGGTGGTGCAGCAGACGTTTTAAAAGATACCCAGCAAGAGCGGTATCTAGCACAAGCGTTACTTGATATGTCGATGGATCATTCAATGAAAACAGGCTTTGAAGTGGCTGAAGATGTGATTGCTGAAATGAGAAAAGTGACGAAGATGCACAAAAGCTCGCCTCAGGCAGCAAGCTTAGCTGTGTTAAAATCACCTGATATTCCATCTATTTTAGTTGAAACCGGCTTTATTTCTAATCCGACTGAAGAGCGACTGCTCAAAACACGCGAGCACCAAGAAAAACTTGCTAATGCGATTTTTAAATCAGTGAGAGGATATTTTAAAAATAACCCTCCTGAAGATTCGTATTTTGCAAAAGTTAAAAAAGAACAACCGCGTATTCATAAAGTACGCTCAGGTGAGTCTTTAAGTTTGCTCGCAAGTCGTTATGGCGTTTCAGTCAATTCATTGAAAGAGGCAAATAAATTGTCTTCAAACACGCTTTTTGTAGGCCAAAATTTGGCTATTCCTAGAAGCTAAACTCGCTCAAAAGCAGAACTATTACTATGTCTATACAAATATTGCCTGCGCGCTTAGCTAACCAAATTGCGGCAGGGGAAGTGGTTGAAAGGCCTGCATCGGTTGTTAAAGAACTGGTCGAAAACAGTCTTGATGCAGGTGCAACTCGTATTCAAATAGATATAGAACGCGGTGGTCACAAGCTCATTCGTATTCGTGATAATGGTGCTGGCATTGAAAAAGACCAACTAACTTTAGCCTTGTCGCGACATGCAACCAGTAAAATTAAGTCGTTAGATGACCTTGAGCAGATTATTTCGCTTGGCTTTCGTGGAGAAGCGCTTGCTTCAATTAGCTCAGTATCAAGACTTACGTTGACCTCAAAAACCGAAAACCAAGATGAAGCTTGGCAAGCGTATGCTGAAGGACGAGATATGGCGGTGCAAATAACTCCTGCATCGCACCCTAATGGCACAACAATAGAAGTTGTTGATCTGTTTTTTAATACACCTGCACGACGCAAATTTTTACGCACAGAAAAAACCGAATTTCACCATATTGATGAATTATTAAAACGAATTGCACTATCGCGTTTTGATGTTGCAATTACGCTCAAACACAACGGTAAAGTCGTGAGACAATACCGCTCCCAAATGCAAAAAGAAAGCTATGTAAAACGTGTGGCACAAGTTGCTGGCAGGGTATTTGAGCAACAAGCTGTGTACGTTAATTCTGGTGATGAAAGACTCAGCCTGCATGGTTGGGTTTTACCTATGGGCAGTAAAACTGAGCCGCAATACACCTATGTGAATGGACGCATGATGCGCGATAAACTCATTTTTCATGCGATTCGTCAAACCTTCGAAGAGTATGCCCCTGGTTATGACATCCCAGGGTTTGTGCTTTATTTGGATATAGAACCAAGACAGGTTGATGTAAATGTGCACCCAGCAAAGCATGAAGTGCGATTTCATCAAGGACGCTTAGTGCATGATTTTATTGTTCAGGCAGTGCGACAAGCGATTAGCTTTGAGCAACCTTTGATAACCTCAGACGTTCCAGCACAAAATGTAGCTTTGCAAAATGAATATCCCTTATCATTAGGTGAAAGTGCGCTCTCTCAAACGAATGAGATTGAAGTCCGTGAAGTACGCCCATCCTATTTAGGTGGGCAAACGTCATCTTCTTACCCTAAATCACCATTAAGCCAGCAAACGCATGTGCCAATAGGAACCAGACAGCAGTCTGTTAATGCATTTTATCAAGGTGTTGCAGAACAAAGTTTGCCTCACGCAACAAAAGCTGCTGAATTTAATGATATAGATGAGTGCAATACGAGTGTGGTTTGCAGTGAATTATTGCCTTTACGCCAGGGCAAAGCGCTGCGTTCAATATCTGGGGAAGCACAATTAATAGACTTAGCACCAGCGTTACCAGCGCTTTGGCAACAGCAAGTAGAGCAATTCGGTCAATTAGAAAGCAAAAGTTTATTGCTTCCTGTACGCATTAATTTGTCGAGTGATTTACTTGAAAAGGTAGAACAACATTTATCATGGCTGGGTATTTTAGGGTTTGATATTGCTGTTAACACACAGTTTTTATTAGTGAAAAAGTTACCCGAAGTGCTCTATTCAGTGGATGTTAATTTAATCTTAGATAATCTAGTGGAAAATGTTTCTGAAACGCAAACGGTAACTGAGCTTCAATTTTGGCTTTGTTGGCTACAGCAAATTGTTGAAGCGAAAACGTTAAATTACTCAATAACTAAACAATTAGTCGAGTTTGTAGTAAAAAAGCCTGAATTAATTGCCAGTTTTAAATCGAAAACTGTTAAAATTGACTTAGATAACAGTCTTTTTGACTAATTTTGAAAAGTGCATTTAGTCACTTAAGCGAACAGAGGTAAAACCTTGCAACAATTGCCAATTATCTGCTTAATGGGTCCAACAGCATCTGGTAAAACAGATTTAGCAATACAGTTGTGTCAGCATTTAAATACTGAAGTAATTAGTGTGGACTCTGCGCTAGTTTACAAGGGTATGGATATTGGCTCTGCGAAGCCAAATGCAGATGAGCTGGCATTAGCACCGCATCGACTCATCGATTTAATCGATCCTGCTGATAGTTATTCTGCTGCTGACTTTCGCCGTGATGCGCTAGATAATATTGCCGAGTTGCACAGTCAAGGTAAAATTCCGCTCTTAGTGGGTGGTACCATGATGTATTTTAAGGCATTGCTTGAAGGGTTATCACCATTACCGAATGCAGACCAAACTACACGAGCGCAATTAGAAATTGAAGCGCAAGAAAAAGGCTGGCCGGCAATGCATAAAGTGTTAAGTGATGTGGATCCTGTCGCTGCAAGCAAAATCAATGAAAATGATTCACAGCGAATAAATCGAGCCCTAGAAGTTTACCGTTTAACGGGTAAACCAATGAGCGAATTACAGAAGGTTAAAGCTGAACCGTTACCTTTTGAGGTTTTGCAGTTTGCTATCGCACCAAGCGATCGCACTGTTTTACACCAACGTATTGAAAAAAGATTTGAAATAATGCTCTATATGGGGTTTGAAAAAGAAGTAATGACCTTATATCAAAGAAAAGATCTGCACCCAGACTTACCATCAATTCGATGTGTGGGTTATCGTCAAATGTGGGATTTCTTGGCGGGTGAGTGTGATTACGATGAAATGGTTTTTAAAGGCATAGCTGCTACGCGTCAGCTTGCAAAACGTCAGTTAACTTGGTTACGTGGCTGGCAAAATATTACTTGGCTAGAAACTGGCGATGAAGAAAACTTGCAACGCGTGTTAAGTTCGCTAAGCTAGTATAGTGGTGCAGTAAAAATAATTGAATTCGTTAGAGTTATCGAATTTTATAAGAACACCTAGAACTAAGGAAAATAACAATGGCAAAAGGCCAAT
>NZ_JBFKMX010000053.1:0-24410 GCF_041629635.1 Pseudoalteromonas sp.
CACTGGTTCAAGTCCAGTACGACCCACCACTAAATTAAAATCTATAATGGGTCGTTAGCTCAGTTGGGAGAGCATCGCCCTTACAAGGCGAGGGTCACTGGTTCAAGTCCAGTACGACCCACCATTATAGAAAATCAATATGGGTCGTTAGCTCAGTTGGGAGAGCATCGCCCTTACAAGGCGAGGGTCACTGGTTCAAGTCCAGTACGACCCACCATATTGTTACCCCCTTAAAATAACATTAAAATCAATACAGAAATTAATATACCCTATCTTATTGCGACAACTCTCGGTGTTTTATATAGTTTATGTATGACTGCGCAGATAGAAATGCGATGAAAAATAAACGCTTATACGAATCTAGTATCTTACTGATAGATGACCAACCTTTAGCTTTAAGCTATATGAAACAATCACTTGAAAACCTAGGTTTTAGTGATATTTCGATTGCTGAAAATGCAAAAATGGCACTTGCCCTCTGCCAAGAGCACAGTTTTCATTTGGTACTGTGTTCTTTTAACTTAGGTAAGTTGAAAGATGGCTATCAACTTTATGAAGAGTTAAAAACTAAGCGTTTAATTAAACATACTTGCGGTTTTATTTTTATTAGTGCTGAAACCGACACCAGCTTAGTGCATAGCGTAATTGAATTGCAACCCGACGACTTTTTAGCAAAACCTTTCTCAATAAAAGTGTTTGGTGAACGCATAATAAAGCTATTAAAGCGCAAACAAGCATTAGCTAAAATCTATGATTTTATTGATGTAGGCAATGATTCTAAAGCGCTTCGTCATATAAACGAAATGCTTTCTGACAGCAGCAAAAATCATCTTTCGCCTATTTTACTAAAACTGCGAGGTGAATTGCTGCTCAAATTAAACCGCACAGCAGAAGCAATCGACTTTTTCAAATCAGTACTTAATATTCAAAAGTTTACTTGGGCTAGAGTTGGTTTGGTTGAAGCGTATATTCAAAACAGTGAATTTGCCCAAGCAAAAAATATTTTAGAAGTAATGCTGACAAAACCTGAAACTCGTTTGGTCGGTTATAATTTGCTTGGCAAACTTGAACTATTTTTAGAAAACTTCACACAAGCCCAAGAGTATTTGACACTCGCCTCTGAACTAGCGCCTCGCAATATTGAGCGTCAAGAGGAACTTGTTATATTAACTAAATATAACCACGATCACGAAAAACACTTTCAGGTTAATAAAGAAATTGTTAAGTATGCCAAACATTCCATGCATGACACACCTGATATTTACCTTAATTTGGCGCGAGCAGGCATTGATTATGCGCTTACGCTTGACCAAGCTGATATGATAAATCGCCTGACTCGGCAAAGTAATGAATGTTTAGCACAATTACGTAAACAGTTTCCTGACAGTAAAGCGCAAGAACAAATCGATGTAATTCACGCCAGAATACATTACTTAAAAGATGAACATGCCAAAGCCATTGCGCTAGTTGAGCAACTAGAAGATCAGCCAATAATCCGCTCGATTGACGACACCTTAGATAAGGCTAAGGCTTTTCATGAATTAGGTATGCACTACAAAGCAAATCAGTTATTTACACAATTAGCTGAACACTGCGAAAAGTATAAAAATGATAATACATCGCTTAATGCTTACTTAAAACAAGAGCGGCAAGAGCGCGATGAAATACGTTACTCGCCTAAAGAGTTAAATAACAATGCAGTACTCAGTTACGAGAAAGGCAAATATGAAGAAGCGCTTAGTTTTTTTACTCAAGCATTTCGTGTAATGCCCAAAAATACCAATATAGCATTAAACTTACTGCAAGTGATGTTAGACAACAAACACCCCACTAGCATTAATAAAGAGCTTATTTCACGCTGTTTTGAAACGGTTACGAACGCCAAATTAGATAACGAACAGCAAGCGCGCTTAGAAAAATTAATGCCTCTAATTAAGTCAGTTCTCTAACAGCTAATCATCCTGTTTTGTTTCCGGCTCAGGCCACTCATTAAAATACACGCTTAAATAACGACTTTTAAGTAGGTATAGACCTGCCCAACTGAGCAATACTAACTGTAGTGCTAAGCCGATTGAGAAGCTGTAATACTGGCTTTTTGCTTGTAGTAGCGACCAAGTTAAATCCATCACAACATTAGCAAGCAATAACCAGCGCGCATAGCGCCAAATATATTTAGGCCACTGCATAGCATTTGGGCGCCTAAACAAATAGCAAAAGGTGACAATGATGCTTAGTCCAGCGATTGCAAGTGCAACAAAAAACTGTTGTTTTTGCGGGTAGAAAATCGCCATTAAGTTTAAATCTTCACGTCGTGATGCCGCCGCAAATAGCCATAAAATATAAGGCCTTAAAAGCAGCACTAACACAAGCACAAAGCCGATTGGCGCTCTAAAATAACCGTTTTTATCCCAATACTCTGGGCCAAAACGGCTCATACTTGATTTTTCCTATCAGCCAGCACGCCTAGTACCACAAACAAAGCAAACACAACCAAAGGTAAGAAACCTCGCTCTATTTGGTGAAATAAGCGCACTAAATAAGGATTCACAAATACAATTAAACTGCCTACACCGACGCCTGTAACAAGAATGAACACCAGCGTACGCGCAAAAAAGTTCTGCTGACCAATTAACCGTTTAACTGCCTTATTTAGGCTGGCTCCGTATATCGCAGTTAAACAAATTAAAGCAATTAATACTATCTTACTAAGATAAGGTGAAAGCCAAGTCGCAACTTGGCTATTTAACGATGAAAAAAAGTTTACAACCTCTGACATTGTTTACTCGTATTTTGCAAAAAGGGCTAGCATGTCATCTTCTGTCAACACTTCAACACCTAAATCTTGTGCTTTAGTAAGTTTAGAGCCCGCTTTTTCACCGGCAATAAGCGCATTTGTCTTTGCTGAAATACTACCCGATACTTTTGCCCCTAATGCTTGCAGTTTTGCTTTTGCCTCACTACGGCCCATTTGATTAAGAGTGCCGGTAAGCACATAGGTTAAGCCATCAAGAGGCATTTCATCTTGCGATTTTTTTTCAATTGCCGGCCAGTGTAAACCAGCAGCAATTAATGCCTCAATTACCGTTTGGTTGTGTTCTTCTTTAAAGAAGTAATAAACATGCTTAGCAACTACTTCACCGACATCAGATACGTCCTGCAAGCCCTCTATAGACGCGTTTTGAAGTGCCTCTAAAGTTTTATAATGATTTGCTAAATTTTGCGCTGTCGCTTCGCCTACTTCGCGAATACCCAGTGAGTACAAAAATTTAGCGAGTGTGGTTTGCTTCGCTTTTTCAAGTGCAGCAACTAAATTCTCGGCCGATTTTGGCCCCATACGCTCCAGAGATTCAATCTGCCCTTGGCTTAAACTAAATAAATCTGCAGGGGTCTGAATCAATTTGCGATCAACCAGTTGCTCAACCACTTTATCGCCTAAACCATCCACATCAAGTGCTTTACGTGAGGCAAAATGCTTAATCGCTTCTTTACGCTGTGCTTCACATACTAAACCACCACCACAACGGGCGACGGCCTCCCCTTCGATGCGTTCGATGTGTGAATCGCACACTGGGCACGTTGTTGGGAAAACAATCTCTTTGGCATCACTTGGGCGGCGCTCAAGCACGACACTTGCAACCTGCGGGATCACATCCCCTGCACGGCGAATAATCACGGTATCACCAATATGCACACCCAAACGGGCAATTTCGTCTGCATTATGTAATGTTGCATTTGATACAGTTACACCACCCACATAGACTGGCTCTAAACGGGCAACAGGTGTAATTGCACCTGTGCGGCCAACCTGAAATTCAACATCTAATAACGTGGTAAGCTCTTCTTGTGCAGGAAATTTACAAGCAATCGCCCAACGCGGCGCACGAGCAACAAACCCCAGTGTTTGCTGAATGGCTTTATCGTTAACCTTAATTACAACACCATCAATTTCATAGCCAAGTGCTGCACGACGGCCAAGAATATCTGAATAATAGGCAAAGGCTTCTTTGGCATTATTAGCCGTTCGGATTTCAGGGCATACTGGTAAGCCCCACTCTTTCAGCTGCATTAGTTGCTCAAAATGCGTATTTGCTAACTCAAAGCCCTCAACAACGCCAGTGCTGTAGGCATAGAGCATTAATGGGCGAGAAGCGGTAATTTTAGGATCTAATTGACGTAAGCTACCTGCCGCTGCGTTGCGTGGGTTAGCAAAGGTTTTATCCCCTTTTTCTTGTTGCGCTTGGTTTAGCTTGGCAAAGCCTTTATCATCAATAAATACTTCACCGCGCACTTCTAAACGCGCAGGAATAGATTCACCACGTAAACGCAGTGGCACATTGCGAATGGTTTTTACATTCTCAGTAATGTTTTCACCTACCTGGCCATCACCGCGTGTTGCAGCGCGCACCAGCACACCATTTTCGTAAAGAATAGATACCGCTAAGCCGTCAAGCTTTGGTTCACAGCAAAATGTAAGGTCAGTGCTATCTTTTAAACGGTCTTTCATGCGTTTATCAAACGCATGAAATTCCTCTTCATCAAATGCATTATCAAGTGACAACATTGGCACTTCATGATTTACCTTGTCAAACGCTGCTAGCGCCATACCCCCCACTTTTTGACTTGGTGAATCGGCACTTTTAAGTTCGGGGTTAGCTTCTTCTAATGCGATTAATTCACGCATTAAGCGATCATATTCAGCGTCAGGGATGGTTGGGTTATCAAGCACATAATATTGATAATTATGATTTTCGATTTGTGCTTTAAGTTGCTTAATTTGCTCAGCCGCGCTCACGGTGACTTCCTCTTAATAGCTAAAAAAGCCACCAAACGGTGGCTTTTATATAATGTGTAACGCTGACGTTATAGACCGTCAAACTCTCTAATTTTTTCCACATACTGTCTAACAGTGGCAACATCTAATTCCTGACGATTATGGTCTAAAATTGTCGCGCTAAATTCATCGGCAATTTTCTTTGCTGCACTGTGAAGCATATTGAACGACGGTAAACTATCCCCTGCACATGGCAGAGTCATAAATAAGCTTACTCCCTCAGTTGAAAACTGTTCCATGTTGTCGATATCAAACGTGCCAGGGTTAAACATGTTGGCTAATCGGAATAATACAGGACCTTGACCCGATGCATCTTCATGACGGTTAAAGAAACCATCTTCAGAATACTTAAAGCCTAACGTTAACAGCAGCGGCAATAACGATGAGCCTTGCATTGGCAAGCCCTCTTCCGTTTGAACATGAATAATGATGTAATCTTGCACTAGGGTTTTACCTTCTGGTGCTTGCTCTTGTTCAGGAGTTACTTTCGCCTGAGGTTCATCGTCATCAATGCTAATCGATAAGTCACCTAATTCAGGCTCATCATTTACATTCAACTTTGCATCCATTTTAGGCTCAACAACGGTTGATTTTTCACTTGCTGGTGCAACATCATCTTTATTTGGTGTGTCACTTGGTTCTTGAACAAGTATGTGGCTGTCATTTTTACGAATCGACCAAAGGCCATGAAGCAGCACGCCGCCAATTACTAACGCACCACCAATAATTAACACCCACCTTAGTTCGTCACTCATTCAAGTACCCTTAAATTTTTTCTAATTTACAAAATTATTAAGCAACCGCTGATTAATTTCAACTGCTTATCTTATGCAAAGTGAACTGATAAGACTAGTTGCTGATAATTTATACCAAATTTGCGTTTGCTTTATGCTGACTCAGACATTTCTAATGCCTTTTCAATATCTACAGCCACAATACGTGATACACCAGGCTCTGCCATTGTAACACCCGTTAAACGTGCAGCCATTTCCATGGCTATTTTGTTATGACTAATATACACAAATTGTACGTCTTGTGACATTTCTTCCACTAAACGGCAAAAACGACCTACATTCGCATCATCCAGTGGCGCATCTACTTCATCTAACATACAAAATGGTGCGGGATTCAATTGAAAAATTGAGAAAACCAACGACAACGCCGTTAGTGCTTTTTCACCGCCACTTAATAAATGAATTGTGGCATTCTTTTTACCTGGTGGCCTTGCCATTATTGCAACACCCGTATCGAGCAGATCATCCGATGTCAGTTCAAGATACGCTGAGCCGCCACCAAATACTTTTGGAAACAAGTTTTGTAAACCATTATTAACTTGATCAAAGGTGGTTTTAAAGCGCTGCTTAGTCTCGCGGTCAATTTTAACAATGGCAGATTCCAATGTTTCCAGTGCACTAACTAAATCTTCATATTGTTGATCTAGGTAATTTTTCCGCGTAGATGCTTTATCAAACTCTTCAATGGCCGCCAAGTTAATTGCACCAAGCTCATTAATCTCATTCGAAACTTTCGTCAATTGGCTTTGTAATGAGGCGAGCTTTGCGTCTTCTGGTAATTGGGCAATTACTTCTTTTAACTGCATATTTAGTTCAGCTAGAGGCGCTAGTGCCGCCTCTGATTTCAGTTGGAAGCTCTGTTGCTCTAATACAATATTTTGTTTTGTTTGCTTAAGTGCATCTAATTTTTGTTGCTCAGTACCTATACCTGACTCTGCTTGTTTTAACTTTTCTTTGGCATCATCAAGTGCTTGCTGTTTTAGCGCTTTTTGTTCTATTTGCGCCTCCAGCATTAAATGCTGCTCAGCAATGGCTTCATCAAGTTCAACGAGCGGCAGTTGCACTTCTTCAAGGGCAAGCTTTGCTTCTTCAAGCTGCTCATTTAGCTCTTCAAAACGTGCCGCAAACTGGTTTAGTTTAGATTCGCTCAGTACAGCTTGGTTTTGTACTGTTTGAAGATGCAATTGAATTTTGTGAAATTGGTTTTTTTCACTTTCCCATGCTGTTTGTAATTGACGGGTAACCAATTTGGCATTGTGATAAGCCGCCTCTAGGCTTGATTGACTCTCTTTACTTGCTGTGAGTCTCTCTTCTATCTCATCAAATTTTGCTTCTAGTGGCGCTTTCTCAGCTTCAAGTTTCACTAGCTCTTCGTCAATTTGTGACTGTAATTGCGTTTGTGTTTCGCCTTGCTGTGTTAGTTCAGCTAAGCGCTTCTCAGCATAAGTATATTCAGTTTGTTTTAATGTAAGCTCTCGCTCTAGTTCACTAAATGTGATTTGTAACTCTTGCTCTGCATTTTGTAGTTTTTGAAGCGTTTTTTGCTGTGCATTTAAAGCAGTCTGTGCTTTTTTATAGTTTTGCTCAGACGTTGGCAGTGATGATTCAATGCTATTTAGTATTTGGTGTTTAACCAGCAGTGAGTTTTCACGGTCAAATTGACAAGGCAAAAACCAATTTGCGCCACGTAAGTTACCTTTTTTGTCGACAGCAAACAAAAATGTACTTTGCCAAAAGTCAATTTGTAACTCGTTTACATCTTCAACAACGGCAATCTCATTAAAATAACTTGGGTATTCACCAACAATTACTTTTTCAGCAAGTGTTCCAACCACTGCGCTTTTTTGCTGCGGCCAAATTTGTGGCTGTAATAAGTTTTTATCAAGTTCATCAACAAGTGCTGCAAAACTTAAATTAAATAAGCTGGCTTCAACGGCAAGTTGCCAGTCATCACTTACCTTAAGTGAAGAAAGCAGGTTTTTACACGCAGTTGAATTATCCGTCTGTTCACTTAACACCAGCGCCAACGCATCGCGTTTACTTTGAAGCGCCTGTAATTCACGCTGAGCCTCATTAAGCAAGGTTTGTTTTTGCAAAAGCGTTGTTTGTGCCTGCTGTACTTCGCTATTTAACTCTGTTAAATCGCTGCGCGTTTTACTATGTTTTGCTTTTATGTCATCAAGTTTAAATGACGCTAATTGCCCTTTAATCTTAGCGCACTCATCTTGCAGCTTTATTTGTTGCTCGCTGGCAGCGTGATGTTGTTGCTTAAGGGTTGCTTCTTTTACCTTGAGCGATGAAACTGCTGTTTGTAAAGTTTGCTGCTTTTGCATCAAGGTTTGGTTTTCGCCTAAACTGGCTTGGTAAGTGTTATAAAAATCATCTTGTTTTATTTTTTGTTCTTCGTACTTTGCATGACTTAATTCAAGCAGCTCTTCATATTCTGTGAGTTCTACTTGGCAAAGCGATAACTGCGCTTGTTGTTCTTGATGGCTTTCTTTGGTGTCGAGCTGTTCTTGGGTGATTTGCTGATATTGCCTTTGCAGTTGCTCTATACGCTGAATTAGTTGCGTTTTTTGCCCCTGCTTATGAATTTTATCCTGCTCATCACGGGCTAATTTATTGCGTAACTGAAACTCTTGATGCTGTGCATCGTTAACCATGTCAGTGGCTTGCTCTATGGCTAATTTAAGAGCCAAAATAACATCGTCATGACCAGTATGAGCCTGTGTTAAAAAAGCAATCTGCTCATCAATGTCTTGAAGTTTTGCCTCGCTTTCTAATAGCTTTTGTTGAAGTGACTGCCATTTAAGCACGCAAATTTGTGCTTTTAAGGTGCGCTCTTTGGCTTTCGCCGTGGTGTATGTACGCGCTTTTTCCGCTTGTTCGGTTAATACGTTAAGCTGATTTTCGAGTTCATTACGTAAATCGAGTAAACGCTCAAGGTTGTCACGTGTACTATTTAACCGTGCTTGAGTTTCTCTGCGCCTTTCTTTGTACTTTGAAACACCCGCAGCTTCTTCTAAAAAAATACGTAAATCTTGCGGTTTACTCTCAATTAAACGCGAGATCATGCCTTGTTCAATAATCGCATAACTGCGTGGGCCAAGCCCTGTACCTAGGAAAATATCGGTAATATCACGTTTACGACATTTCTCGCCGTTGAGGTAATACTGAGATACACCCTCTCGCGTCACTAAGCGTTTAATCGCTATTTGGTTACGCGATGCCAATGTACCAGGCAAACGCCCTTCAGTATTATCAAACAGTAATTCAACAGATGCTTGCGACACTGGTTTACGCTCGGTTGAACCATTAAAAATAACGTCTGTCATGGCATCGCCACGCAAGTTTTTCGCTGAACTTTCACCCAACACCCAGCGCACAGCATCGATTACGTTTGATTTACCACAACCATTTGGACCAACAATACAAGTCATTTGATCAGGAAATGGAATTTTGCTTGGCTCAACAAACGATTTGAAACCTGCGAGCTTAATTGAGGCTAGACGCATTTTATTCTTATTTGACTGTCTAATTGATAAGAGTAATAAAGCTCAACTTTATCAGATTTACCCTAATTGAAACAACTTGTAACGCTTAACAGTAAAATCTGGTTTAAAGCCATTGTTCGACTTATTATACTAAGCAAGGTTAGTCATTGTTTTTTGGAGTTTTCCATGCAGTTAGGAAAAGGGTTCGAATATTTTTTATCGGGCTTTAGTTTAATTAGCCAAAAAGGGTTAAAGCGCTTTGTGCTGATCCCGCTATTAATTAACCTTGTGTTATTTGGTAGCTCGCTGTTTTTTATTATCGGTTGGATTGAGCAAGGTGTTAACTACGTCAATGGCTACTTGCCAGACTTTTTATCTTGGCTGGAATTTATTATTTGGCCGATTGCATTACTGCTCGTGCTATTTATCTATTCCATGGTATTTACTGTTATTACCAACTTTATTGCGGCACCGTTTAATGGCTTGCTGAGTGAAAAAGTTGAGCTGTATTTAACAGGACAGCGAGTTAATGACGATGGGTTAGCTGACTTACTAAAAGATGTGCCGCGCATGCTTGGCCGCGAATTATCCAAACTGGTTTATTATTTACCAAAAGCACTGCTGTTTTTAATTTTACTGTTATTTATTCCGGTGTTTGGTCAGGTAATGTGGTTTTTATTTAGTGCGTGGATGTTTGCCGTGCAATACATTGATTACCCGTTTGATAATCACAAAATTCCGTTTGTTGAAGCGCGCCTGCACTTAAAACAAAAACAAGGCTTAAGTTATGGCTTTGGTGCTGCTGTATTAATTTTTAGTATGGTACCGATTGTTAACTTAATCGTAATGCCTGTGGCTGTATGTGGTGCAACACGGTTATTTGTTGAGAACTACCGTATTAATTACCGAGCTTAAAACAAACACAAAAAAGGCTGCAAACGCAGCCTTTTTTAATTAAACAAAACAATTAACTATATACGTTCTGAGGTACTTTTAAGATTTGAATATGTACAGTGATTTCTTCACGGTCATGATATAAGTGTTTCGCTTGTAGCTCATACTTAATGTTGTACTTAGTTAGCTCTTCATGGATCAGATTTAAACACTGATAAACCGCATCAAAACGCTTTTTCATTGGCAGCTTTAAGTTAAAGATTTGCTCTTTAACAAAGCCATTTACCGCCCAGTCAATCATTAAGTTTGCCACTTTAATTGGTTTTTCAACCATGTCGCAAACCAACCAGTCGATATTACGTTTATCTGGACGGAATTTAAAACCATCTTCACGTTTATGTTTAACTTGGCCTGTTTCCATTAGCGATTCTGCCATCGAGCCATTATCAATCGCTTGTACCATCATACCACGGCGAACAAGCTGGTATGTCCAACCACCTGGACATGCACCTAGGTCAACACCACGCATACCAGGTTGCAAACGTGATTCCTGTTCATCTTTAGGCACAAATACATGAAATGCTTCATCCAGTTTTAGGGTTGAACGGCTTGGCGCATCTTTTGGCATACGCAGACGCGGAATACCCATATAAAACGGTGAGTTATTATAGCTGTAAGAAAAACCCACATAAGCTGCGCTATTTGATAAAAACATCACATGCAATACTGGACGGTTTTTCACTTCATTGGCTAATAAAGTCTCTTGTGCAACCAGTGCTTTGCGAAGTGGCACTGAGAACTTTTTACAAAACTTTTGCAGCTCTTTACCGTCGTTGGTATCTGGTGTTTCTACACGTAATTCACCACACAGTGGAAACTCAGCAACCGCAGCTGAAATCGCTGAGACACGATCTTCAATTGGCATTTTATCTACCAATTGACCCACAAACCACTGGCGTGCAAAAACCATTTCTTTAAACGGCAATTTACGTACAACAACTTCTGCTTCGAGCGGATCATAACAGTTAAACGTAATATAGCCGCTGTTGTCTTTCGCTTTTACAAAACCACCAATTTCACGAAGTGCTGCATGGTGGCTGATTTCAGCAGCACAATCGTTTTCAAAACCCGGTCGACAATAAATAACAATCGCTGACATTTTTCTCACTTACTTAGTTTGAACTGACTGATGTTTTACAACACTTATGGTAAATATCAGCCAACTCACAATAAAACACACGCCACCTATTGGCGTAATTGGGCCAAAAATTTTGCTACCTGTTGTTGCCAACAAGTATAGGCTGCCACTAAAAAAGACAACACCTAACATGGCAAAAATACTGGCCCACTTTAATCTGTACCCTAAATGGCTCAATATACCGAACAAAATAAGCGCTAAGCCATGAATAAACTGATAATCCACACCCGTTTGAAACACCGTAATCATACTTGGGCTAATGTGTGATTTAAGTCCATGCGCAGCAAACGCACCTAACATCACAGCAAGCGCACATATTATGCCGCCAGTGGCTAAGATAAACTTACTCATAATTGTTTTGCGATAAATTGAGATGCAAATTCAGCAGCTGTTTGCCAATTTTGCAGTTGGGTTAAACCACTCGCTTTTCGTGGTACTAATGAATGATCTCCATCAGAGATCCAAAAAGTGGTCACATTATCGCATATTGGATAACTTTCTACCTCATCTTTTTTTCCAAAGGTATCCCGCTCGCCTTGGATCACCGCAAGCGGTGCTTTTAGCGATGGGAAATGATCAATTCTCAGCTTATCTAACTTGCCTGGTGGGTGAAATGGATAACCAAAAGCAATAACGCCTTCAACGGTGTGTTCGCATGCAAGCATTGATGCCATTCTCCCGCCCATTGATTTTCCGCCAATAAATAAAGGTAATTCTGGGTTTGCATATTCAATCACTTTGGCAAAGTACTCCAACAGTTTTGGTGCACGCTGCGGCGGGCGCTTCTTTCCTTCAGCTTTGGCTTGTTGCATGTACTCAAAATCGAATAGGCCAACGTCTACACCTAATTTTGCTAAATTGGCTGCCATGGTTAGCATAAACTCAGAATCCATACCCGCACCAGCACCATGCGCAAAAATCAGCTGGGCTTTGGCATTATCAGCTTTAACCCAGTTAATCATTAAAACCTGCCTCAATTTGCTCTTTTTCAACCATGCTTAACATCCACTCTTTAAATGCCACAATTTTACCAAGCTCAGTTTGCGATTCACGTAGTACAAGGTAAAACGCGTTTTTACTTTCTAGGTGGTGATTAAATGGGATAACAAGTCGCCCTGCGTCAAGTTCAGGCTTTGCCAATACACTATTGATAAGAGCAATACCCTGACCGTGCACTGCCGCTTGCAGCACCATCGACGAGTGACTAAAAATTGGCCCTTGGTTTACCCGAGAATTATTTACACCTAAAGTTTTAAACCAATTTTTCCAAGGTTTACGCGTCATATCATGCAGTAAGGTATGATGCTGTAGATCTGCGGGTTCGGCTAAGGGTTTAGGGCCATTAAGTAATAAAGGACTACACAAAGGCACGAAATATTCAGTATGCAGTTTATGGCTTTGTACACCACTCCAATGGCCGCGGCCGTAGTAAATTGCGACATCCACATCATCGGTTAATGAGTTTTCATCTAAATCTTGGGCTTTAATTCGAATATCAATATCAGGATGAAGTTCATTAAACGCTTGCAGTCTTGGTACCAGCCATTGAATAGCAAAACTCGGCGTTAAACTCACTGCCACCGAACCTTTAGCACCGCGTGCCAATAGCTTTTCAGTTGCATCAACTAATTGGGTAAAAATTTCCTTGATATCCAAAAAGTACGCCTGCCCTTCCTCTGTGAGTAAAAGAGAGCGATTTCGACGTAAAAATAGTTTTAAGCCTAAGTGATCTTCTAATGTTTTAATTTGGTGGCTAACCGCAGCTTGCGTTACAAACAATTCATCTGCCGCCTTGGTAAAACTCAAGTTGCGGGCAGCAGCTTCAAACGCTTTAAGCGAATTTAACGGGGGCAATCTTCTAGACATGACAACCTGATGACGCATTCATTAGTTTTTTTTATCTGAACGCATTATAAATCATCGTTTTTAAAAGGCAATTAACTTGGTTAATATTTACACCAAGAGAAAAAACCGCCAACCAACCATAGGTTTCCTCTTAAATAATTAAGTAATGTTTTAAAAAACTTAATATTTATGCTGCCCAGAAGCATAAATATAATTTGTTCAATTAGGAAGATAACTGAAATGACCAAATGGATTCTGTGTTTTACAGCAATGACGAGCTTCTCTTTATTAGCAGCGCCTTCAAAAGAGGAAGCAAACGCTATTGAAGAGTTTACACATGGTATTCACGCTGAGCTAAAAACTGAAATCAATGATTTTAGTACGCAAAAAGTAAAAGACACAGTGCATTTAAATGTATCAGATGTGGCAAAACAAAACGAAAAGCTGAAGAAAGAAGCTGGTCTTATTGCCAAAGTGACCTATTTAAATGATAAAAACGCGGATTAGCCCCGTTTTCTGCCCAACAAAAAAGACGCATACTGCGTCTTTTTTAATACCTAGACATACCAAATTAAACTAGTCTTCTTCGATATTTTCGATACCCTTTGTACCTTTATGCGCTTTCAGTTTATGGTGTATTGCGGTTTTAATGAGCATATATCCACTAATGGGTGCGGTGATCAGCAAGAAAATGGAAATCAGGATCTCTTTCGCACTCGGCTCATTTACAATCGCACTAAAATAGACAATTGACGCAATCAGCACTCCTGCCATACCCAGCGTCGTGGCTTTTGTTGGGCCATGAAGACGCATAAAAAAATCAGGCATACGATTCATACCAATTGAACCAATTAGAATAAATACGCCGCCTAATAACAATAGTAATGAAACAATAATCTCTGCCATAGTATTTACTCAATAATATCGCCACGTAATAAAAACTTACACACTGCAACTGTGCTCACAAAACCTAGCATTGCTATCAGCAGTGCCGCTTCAAAGTAAAGCTCTGAGGCAACTTTAATGCCATACAATACAATCAGCGCAATACTGTTTATGTACATTGTATCAAGCGCTAAAATACGATCGGGTACTGATGGTCCGCGTAACAAGCGCCACAAATTAAGTAACAGTGACACACCTATCATTGCCGATACAATTAATATAACGTTGCTTAACATTGAAAAATCTCCTTAAGCGGTGCTTCGTAACGACGTTTTATGGTAGCAATTAGCTCTGCTTCATCTTTTAAATCAAGGACGTGAATAAGCAGATAACGCTGTGATACTTTTTCGTCTTTAGCTAAGGACTCTGGAAACGGATATACTTCCGCACTTACTGTTCCAGGCGTCAATGAAACCGTACTTGCTAAAAGCGTAATTGGCATTTCATGAGTTAGATCCAGTGGCACCTTTACAAATGCAGGGCGCAACTTTTTAATCGGCCCTGAAATCAAGAATGCCACTTGCACATTGGCTGTCACAATATCGTAAAGCACCAAAAAAAAGTGTTTAAAGGCGAGCCACTTACGCATAATTAAAGGCTGTGGCTCTCTAAACCGTAAAGTAGCAAGTGGAATTAGGGTCGCTAAGAAAGCACCTAAAACAATATGACCTAGAGAATAACTATTATTTAGTAACAGCCAGACAAAAAATAATAAAATGCTTCTAAACGGCGTTGGAAACAAGCTAAAACGAGCATCGGTACGCATCTTACTTACCTCCTAATACTGCTTGCTGTAAGCCAGAAATATCAAAAACTTGACTAGCGGCTAATGTTGTAATTTCGCTTATTGGGCCAGCAAAAACACTCAGCAATGGCGAACATAATAATAAGCTAATAACACCTATTAATTGGTATGTCGTCGCTTTAGTTTCTGAGGGCTCTTGACCATTATGACGCCAAAAAAGCTGTGAGCCTGCGCGAGTAAGGGTCACTAATATAAGTAACGACACCACTAAATAAACAGACCAAAACCACGCTGCTTTTTCGACTTTAAAAGCTTCTTGAAGTAACCACACTTTTCCAACAAAACCAGAGAATGGTGGCATACCAACCACAGCAAGTACAAACACAACAAAACTAGTACCCAGTAAAATAGGCTGACCAACCGGTTTTGCTGGCACTAAACGCACTGCTACTTTACCACGCTGTTTGCCAATCACATCGGCTAGTAAGAACAAACCCGCCGTTACTATGGTTGAGTGTATTAAGTAATAAAGTGCTGCTGCGATTGCCCCAGGGGTGTTAAATGCAATCGCCGCGATAAGTGCACCAATTGAAATAATCACCAAGTTTGCCACGATCATACGCAGATCTTTACTGGCAAGTACACCAAGAATACCCATTATTAAAGTAATGATTGCGCCAGGCCATAGCCAATCTTGTGCGATATGTGTAGATACGCTGTTTGGTTCAACAAAAATCGTTGGATAGACACGGATGATGGCATAAATGCCGACTTTTGTCATAATGGCAAAAAGCGCAGCAACTACTGGTAACGCGGATGCATAGGTTGCTGGTAACCAAAATTGCAGTGGGATCACCGCTGCTTTTAGTGCAAATACAATAAGAAGTAGCATGCCACCAATGTTTAACAGTGCACGATCATCACCTGATAATTCACCAGCTTTAAGCGCCATATCAGCAATATTTAAGGTACCAAGCACTCCGTATAAAATACCTAGCGCAACTAGGAAAACACTTGAACCCACTAAGTTTAAAACAACGTAGTGCAATGCAGATTGGGTTTTGTGTTTATCCGAGCTGTGCATTAATAGAGCATAAGATGAAATCAACAATACTTCGAAGAATACAAAGAGGTTGAAGAGGTCACCTGTCAAAAACGCACCATTCACCCCTAGCAGTAAAAAGTGTAATAGCGGATGGAAAAAGCTACCAGCCTCATCATCTCCACACAACGAATAGAACACGCAGACCATTGCAAGAAACGAGGTCAATGCTACTAACAGTGATGACATTACATCAGCAACTAAAACAATACCAAAGGGTGCTTGCCAGTTACCAATAGCGTAAACAAAAATTTCGCCGTTCAATGCATTTTTTAACATGTAAGCACTAACTGCAAACGTTAAAACTGCCATAACGCTCGATACAATTCGCCGCGCTTGAAGATTTTTCCCCGATGGTGGCAATAATAATAAAATGCCTGCCAACATCGGCATTAATACCGGCAAAGAAACAAAATGTGGCACGGTTACGACTCCTTGCCTTTAATCTTAGGAAAACGTGCATGAACATGATCATGCCCCAAGTCCGCACGAGCACGGATAGCTAAAATCACCACAAATGCAGTCATTGCAAAACCAATTACAATCGCAGTAAGCACCAGAGCTTGCGGTAATGGGTCAGCATATTGCGCAGACTCACCTAACACCGCAGCTTTGTTGCTGTGAATTCGACCTGATGCGAATAAAAACAAATTTACTCCATACGACATCATGGTCAAACCCAGTACTACGGGAAACGTTCTAGCACGTAAAATCAAAAACACGCCGCAGGCAAATAACACTCCAACACAAGTTGCATAAAGTACTTCCATTATTTTGGCTCCTTATGTTGGCTCGCTAAAGTCAGTTTACCTAAACTTGCTAAAATCATTAAGGTTGCACCTACTACCGTTAAATAAACTCCTAAATCAAATGCAATCGCACTTGCTAATTCTATTTTGCCGATAAATGGAATATCGAAATAATCAAACCATGAGGTTAAGAATGGTCTGTCAAAGAACCAACTACCAATACCCGTTATAAAGGCGATTGCGATACCAAATGCAATAATTTTACGGTAGTTAATATCTAAACATGAATAAATCCAATCTGAGCCTCGCGCGATATATTGCAAGATCATCGCTATCGCGGTAATAAGACCTGCAATAAATCCACCACCTGGCAAGTTATGACCGCGAAGGAAAATATACACACTTACCATTAATGCAAGTGGTAATAGTGCTTGTGAAATACTGGCAAGCAACATTGGATAGCGCTCGATTGCCCAAGGACGACCTTCACCATCACTAGCAGGCATAAAGAGCGGTAAATTGAGTAATAGTTTATAAATACCCAGTGCAGCAATACCTAATACGGTAATTTCACCTAAGGTATCAAAACCACGGAAATCAACCAAAATAACGTTAACCACGTTAGTACCACCGCCACCAACTTTTGCGTTTTCAATGAAAAATTGTGAAATCGAATTAAGAGGACGGGTCATAATTGCATAACAAATAGAACCAATAATCACCCCCACTGCAGATGCAATACCCACATCACGAACAAGCCTTAACGAGGTTGACTCTTTCGGTGTACGATGCGGTAAGAAAAACAGCGCAAGCATCAACAATACGATGGTTACAACTTCAACCGTTAACTGCGTTAATGCTAAATCTGGTGCTGAGAAACGCGTAAACGCTACCGATACCATCAATCCTACAATTGAGATCATTAATAATGATGTCAATCTTGAACGATGAGAAATGACGGTTGCTACAGCACCGACAATCAATAAACCTGCACCAATTACATTATGTGGATCAATTGGTTGTAATGTTTGTTCACCTGAGAGTTCAAGCATGTCAAACAACGGAATGCCAGCAAATACAAGTACAGTTACTAAAAGCCACGCAATATAACGTTGCAGTGAGCCAGTTTCCATGCGGAAAATGAGTTTCTCAGAAAACGTAACAATATAATCAAGTCCATTTAAAAATGCCTTCTTAGGATCAACTTCAGGCAGCGACGCATTAAACTGGAACAAATATTTTCGTTGCCAATAAATCAATAAACCAACGCTAACTGCAAGGAAGCTCATCAACAGGGGGAGGTTTAAGCCATGCCATATAGCCAGGCTATACTGAGGTAACGAACCATCGCCAACCACAGACAAAGAAGCACTCGCAAGAATTGAATCAACAACAAAATTGGGGAACATCCCGACAATAATACATATAGCAACCAGTACCTCCACTGGAACGCGCATATACCGTGGTGGTTCATGAATGTCTTTTTTAATGCCAATTGGCTCACCGTTAAAGAATACATCGTGAATAAAGCGCATTGAATAAGCGACTGAAAAAGCGCCCGCCAATGTTGCCAGTACTGGAATTAGCCACGACATTGACCCAAATACATGTTGATGAAGTGTTTCAGCAAAGAACATTTCTTTGGACAAAAAGCCATTTAACAGTGGCACACCTGCCATCGATGCAGCTGCAACCATTGCTAGCGTTGCGGTATAAGGTAGATATTTCCATAAACCATTGAGCTTTCGCATATCGCGTGAGCCAGTTTCGTGATCAATTATACCTGTTGCCATAAATAGCGAAGCTTTAAAGGTAGCATGATTAATAATATGGAAAATCGCTGCGACTGCGGCCATTTCAGTATCTAAACCAAGTAATAAGGTGATTAAACCTAAATGAGAAATGGTTGAATACGCTAATAATCCTTTTAGGTCATGCTTAAATAGTGCGACATAAGCGCCCACAATTAAGGTTGTTAAACCTGTTAGTGTCACTATCGCAAACCACAATTCAGTACCTGATAATGCAGGATAAAAACGCGCAAGTAAGAAGATACCCGCCTTAACCATTGTTGCAGAGTGTAAATACGCACTTACTGGTGTAGGTGCCGCCATTGCATGGGGTAACCAAAAATGAAATGGGAATTGCGCAGATTTGGTAAATGCACCTAATAAAATAAGAACTAGGGTTACCGGATAAAGCGTATGCTCTTTAATAACATGACCATTGTTAAGAATATCATCAAGATTATAACTGCCAACAATATTACCTAATAAAATTAAACCACCTAACAGCGCAAGACCACCACCTCCGGTAATAGTGAGCGCCATGCGCGCGCCTTGACGCGCTTCTGATGTATGCCACCAATAACTGATAAGCAAGAATGAACTGATACTGGTAAGTTCCCAAAAAACCCACATTTGAATCACATTATTTGATAACACGATACCTAGCATCGCAGTCATAAACAACATCAAAAAGGTGTAAAAACGCGCCATGTTGTCATTACTACTCAAGTAATAACGAGCATATAGAATAATTAGTAGACCAATTCCTAGAATCATTAGACAGAATAATAATGCAAGACCGTCTAGTCGAAAACTTAGGTTAATCCCGAGCAATGGGATCCACTGCATACTTTCTCGAATGACACTTCCATCAAGTACACTTGTTGCGTGATAGAGAACGATAGCAAGCGCTACAAATGGAAAAATTGCAATCGCTAGTGCCGCGTTAGATCGAGAAAATTTATTAGTCGTCGCTGCAAAAAAGCTGCCTAACAGGGATAACAGAGGTATCCACATTAATGACATAGTTTTATCCTTTGGCTTTTCCCTATTTAGAAACAAGGTGAAAGCATGAGTTATGCTAGCAAGTAAGTTGCGTAGCCGCGCATGATTGCGCTATGCATACATTCTTCTATTTATACTTTAGAAACGACTATCATGTCTAGATTAAGCGTATGTAAATGAACACAAATCGAGCCATTTCATGGATTTAATAAATATAGTGTAAATACTGAATAAAGACTATCGAAAAACGGTGTAAATCTATAACTACAAGTTGTTACCTTTTAACATCGCTTGCTGTAACCAAATCTTATACAAATTCGGTAATGGCAAATCTAACAGCTCTAAGTTTGACGTTACAGAAACGGGTTTGTATGCCTGCCCTGTTGCATTATCACAGGTATTTGCTCTAAACCAATCCTGCCCATTAAAAGAAATTCGATCTGCTGCATCATTTGAATTTGGCAATACCACAATGTTTTTAGCAATTCTTGTTGTCTTATCAACATTACACACACGCTGAGCCAGCGCTTTTTTTAGCGGGTATTCATCAATAAAGCCATATAAGTGCATTAGTTCATGGAGTAAAACGCGCTCTGATTGGAGATAACTCATATGCAGCTGATTTGCGTAGGCATTGGCGATCCCCTGTTTACTAAAAAACGCTAATTTATCGTAACTAAAACTCGCTAACACCTCGTTATTGGTTAAAACACAGTGGATACGTGTTTTTGAATTATCTGAGCAACTTATTTTAGTGGCATCAAAATAGACTGGCTCACTAAAACATACTGGTAAGTCAAACGTCGCCTCAAAGCGCTTTTTAAGCGCTGTAACGTGATTAAAACTGTTTAAATCAGTAACAACTAGCATCACTTTTTCATCACACCTAGTCGATGGGTAAATTAAGGATGTTTGAAGAGCCGTTTTGCCAAGCGGTTGTCTGAGCGCCATTGCAACTTCAGTTTGTAAAGGCTCTGTTAGCTGCCAGGGTAGATTTCGAATTGCTAACCATTGATTGGTTGATTTTAAATAATCTTCAAGCTTTCGTTTGGCAAGCGTCGACCCATTTTTACCCGCAATTAACAAGGTGCTTTGGTAGAGGCTCGCATTTTCAATAAACGCTTCCGCTAATAAAGCTTCTGCATCTGGGTTTTTAAAATTAGCATACACTCGAAGGTGATCAGTCGAGTCTCGAAAGTCATCGACATCGGGCAAAAGTGCAAAGTGAGCTAAGGTAGCATAGAGCTGGATTGGATAAGCAGAAAACGCCTGTAATAGGCGTTTTTCATTAAAACAGTAGCTTGATGAAAGTAAGCTACTTAAAACAACAACAATTAACCACTTCACTGGATTTCGTCAGGTGTTTGATCATCGCTGTAAAGTAAACGTAATTCTAATCGCGCATATTTATATTCAACAAATTCATACACGTTAGTAGCCATTGCTAAATTAAAATAGTCTTCTGCTTTTAACGGCTTATTGTCAGATACTGCATCTTTAGCAAGGTAGAAATAAACTTCGCAAAGACGCTCAAGGTATTCACGATGGCTGGTTAACTCTTTTTGCACATTAAGCAATAAATCACGCTCAGAAAGCTCGCCTAAAAAGTACTGCACCAGTTGATAAGACCATCGTGTTTGGTCAAGTTCAACTGCATGTTGCTTTAATTCATTATATGCGCGCTCTGCATCTACTTTACGCGTTGCTAAATAAACCCAAACAGCACGGTAAGAGTCGGTTTTATCTGCTGCTAGAAATTTCTTTAAATCATATTCAGCGAGATCGGGACGCGAACCATAATAAAGTGCAATACCACGGTTAAGGTAGGCATATTGATGATCGGGTAATAATTCGATTACCGCATCAAAACTTTCATATGCCTGATCATATTGCATGCTTAACGTGTAATAAATACCAGTAAAGTTATACACTTCAGCAAAATCAGGTTTTAGTTTTAAGGCATAGTTAAAGTCGAGGCGAGCGAGCGTTGATAAACCAACACTGTCATATAAGGCACCACGCTTATGATGCAAACCGGCTCGTTGCTCAGTGGTAATGTCAACATTATTTAGCGCTTGATTGATGCGGGCAATTTCCAACTCTTTCCGAAAGTCATGTTGCAATGGGCCTGCAAATGGAACGTTTACAACCGGGTGATCTCCCGTTTCAGTCTCATTTGTTGCCTGACAACCAACTAGGCTTGCGCCTATCGTTAACGTTGCAAAAAACCGTTTCAATTTATTCACTAAAATCTATCCTTAAAATTTACCTCCTTGCTATTAGAGCATAAAAAAAGGGGCTATACAGCCCCTTTTTTATCGCTAAGTCTATTTAATCGACTTATTCTTCTGATGCTTTTTCTTCAGCTGGTGCATCGTCTTTCTTCATCGCTTCTTTGATGCTTAGACGTACACGGCCTTGGCGGTCAACTTCAAGTACTTTAACTTGTACTTCGTCACCTACTTTCAGGTGATCTGCAACGTTGTTTACACGCTCTTCGCTGATTTGCGAAATGTGTACTAAGCCGTCTTTACCTGGTAATACATTTACAAACGCACCAAAGTCAACGATACGAACAACTTTACCTGAGTAGATAGTACCTACTTCTAGTTCTGCTGTTAGTTGCTCAACACGAGCGATTGCAGCGCGTGCGCTTTCGCCGTTCGTTGCAGCAATTTTAACTGTACCATCATCTTCGATTTCAATTGTTGTACCTGTTTCTTCCGTTAGTGCACGGATTGTTGCGCCACCTTTACCGATAACATCAGCAATTTTCTTAGGTGGAATGTTTACAACGTAGATACGTGGTGCAAACTCAGAAAGCTCTTCGCTTGGCTTGTCGATTGCTTGGTCCATTACAGAAAGAATGTGCATACGAGCCGCTTTTGCTTGGTTAAGCGCGATTTGCATGATTTCTTTATTGATACCTTCAATCTTGATATCCATTTGTAGTGCAGTTACACCTTCAGCTGAACCAGCAACTTTAAAGTCCATATCACCTAAGTGATCTTCATCACCTAAGATGTCAGAAAGAACAACAAAGTCGTCGCCTTCTTTCACTAGACCCATTGCGATACCCGCAACAGATGCTTTAGTTGGTACACCTGCATTCATAAGCGCAAGAGAAGTACCACATACAGACGCCATTGAAGAAGAGCCGTTTGATTCTGTGATTTCTGAAACCACACGAACTGAGTACGGGAATTCTTCAAGGCTTGGCATTACTGCTGCAATACCACGCTTCGCTAGGTTACCGTGACCGATTTCACGACGCTTAGGCGAACCAACAAAACCAGTTTCACCAACACAGTATGGAGGGAAGTTATAGTGAAGCATGAAACGATCTGTCTTAGTGCCTGTTAGGTCGTCGATCATCTGTGCATCACGCTCTGTACCAAGTGTTGCTGTTACAAGTGCTTGAGTTTCACCACGTGTGAAGATAGCTGAACCGTGAGTACGCGGTAATACGCCTGTCATTACGTCTAACGCACGAACCATATCTGGTTCACGACCGTCGATACGCTTTTCGCCAGCAATGATACGGCCACGTACGATTTTCTTCTCTAATGAGCCGAATAGTTTACCAACTTCTTGCTCATCAAGTGATTCGTCTTCTGCTAGTTCAGCCGTTAGTTTTTCAACTACTTCTGCTTTAGCAGCAGAAATCGCTTCTTTACGTGCTACTTTATCAGTGATTAAGTAAGCTGCGCCTACTTTCTCTTCTGCAATCGCTGCGATTTTGTCTGCAAGCGTTACATTCTTTTCTGGTGCAGTCCAATCCCATGCTGGCTTACCCGCTTCAGCTTGGAACTCTTTGATTGCTTGAATAGCCGCTTGAGATTGCTCATGGCCGTATACAACTGCGCCAAGCATCACGTCTTCTGAAAGCACTTCAGCTTCTGATTCAACCATAAGTACTGCGTTTTCAGTACCTGCTACTACTAGGTCAAGTTTACTTTCTACAAGCTCAGTTGTTGATGGGTTAAGTACGTATTGGTCATTAATGTAACCAACGCGCGCTGCACCAAGTGGACCATTAAATGGAATACCTGAAATAGCAAGCGCTGCAGAAGTACCGATTAATGTAACGATGTCTGGCTTAATCTCTGGGTCAATTGACACAACTGTAGCAATTACTTGTACTTCGTTTACGAAACCGTCTGGGAAAAGTGGACGGATTGGACGGTCAATAAGACGTGCTGTTAATGTTTCACCATCGCTTGGACGACCTTCACGCTTAAGGAAACCACCTGGAATACGACCAGCAGCATACATACGCTCTTGGTAGTTAACAGTTAGTGGGAAGAAATCTTGACCAGGTGCTGCGTCACGCTTACCTACTACAGAGATAAGTACTGCTGTATCACCGATGCTCGCGATAACTGCTGCATCTGCTTGACGAGCAACTGCACCCGTCTCTAAAGTCACTTCATGTTGACCAAACTGAAATTTTTTAATAATTGGTTGCATTAAAAAATCCTTTAAAATGTATAACTATTTGAATAACACCAATTACAGTAGGTAATCGTATTTGCAGTTTCAAAGACAAAATCGATTAACTACTACAATTGGCATCAGTTTAATAAGTAAATGATTTAGCAATGTTTGAGGCTAAGTCATTAACTTGTGCGCTAGTATACTGCATAGCGCGAAAGATGGTAGTCTCGCAGCGCAAAAAAGGGCTTTAAGATAGTCTTTTGATTCCATCCGATGAATTATTCTATTGAACAAAAGTAAAATTCAGGCACAAAAAAAGGAGCCGAGGCTCCTTTCTTAGAATCAAATCGATTAGCGACGTAGGCCAAGCTCTTTGATTAGCGCAGTGTAACGCGGAGCGTCTTTACGCTTTAGGGTGTTAAGTAGCGTTAAAATCACACGCTGACTTAATAGGCTTGGCTTTTATCAATTTATAAGTGCGTTACGGCTAAGATTCATTAAGTAAGCCACTTAACTGTAAAACAATAAATTTCAAGCACACAAAAAGGAGCCGAGGCTCCTTTCTTAGAATCAAATTGATTAGC
>NZ_JBFKMX010000054.1:0-24341 GCF_041629635.1 Pseudoalteromonas sp.
ATCTTTTGGTAAATCTTGATGAAAAATCTCATCCCAACCCATCATTATGCGCTGGTGTTTAGCAATAATAGGTTGAATTTGGGTATTAAAATAATTCTGCAAATCATGGCCATTTTTAAGGGAGTGCTTGGCCATTAGCGCTTGAATATCCTTATTATTTAACCACTGCTCAGGTTCCACTTCATCACCACCAATATGTAAATACTGATCAGGGAAAATAGCCGTCATTTCTTCGATTAAACTATCGACAAACTGGTATACCTCAGGTTTAGAAATATCAAGTAACGGCTTAAATACGCCCCAATGACGCTCCATTCCATAGGGTTTTACCTCTGCCATAAGCTCAGGGTATGCAACGGCAATGGCACTTGCATGACCCGGCATACCAAATTCAGGCACCACTCGAATACCTAAAAGAGCGGCATACTCAATAACAGCCTTTACCTCACTTTGGCTGTAATAAAGGCCATCTGATGCCTTTTGCGTAAGCTTTGCAAAGCGTTTACTTTCAATGCGCCAGCCTTGATCGTCCGTTAAATGCCAGTGCAACACATTTAATTTGGCTGAAGCCATGGTGTTTAGCTGACGTTTAATTGTGTCAGTTGATAAGAAATGTCTCGCACTATCAATTAATAACCCACGCCAAGCAAAACGTGGTGCATCAGAAATTATTACATGGGGTAATCTAAGTTGATTGTGAAAATGGTTTGCCGCTAGTTGTATGAGCGTTGTTAAACCATGCTGTGCGCCAAACACGGTATTGGCGTTTAGTGTGATGCCTTCTTGGTTAATTTCTAATTGGTAACTTTCGTCGTTATTGAGCTGTGGCACCAGCAAATCGCTTTCCTTGTCGCGCACAATGACTTTAAGGGTTGCCTTATCTGGCGTTTGCTTTTTGTTATTTGCTAATTCTATTAAGGTGATTTTGTGCATTGCTAAACGTGTTAAGTGCAATTCTAAACGCTTTGCTTGAAATTCTTTTCGCTTGTCACTAAATCCTTCAAATGAAAATTCAATTTGACTAGGTAAGTGCAGTTCACCTGTTTGCCTCTCAAATGATTGTGGTTTTGGCATTAAGCTGGTTTCGGCAAAAAGTAATGAGCTAAACAGCAATAAACTACACAGCTTTAAAAATACACATGCTTTATTAATAAAATGTATCGACACCTAAACACTCCTGGTTCGAAAGTTTGGGAAGAAAATGAGTTGGGATAAGCGCACCATGCTGCTGAATCACCGAAGCAGCTACCTTATGCGCAAAATGTGCGGCACTTTGTGTATCACGCCCAAATAACATTGCCGCTAAAAAACCTGCAGCAAACGAATCGCCCGCGGCGCAGGTATCGACAACTTGCTTTTGGGTAAGCTGCTGTGCTGCCACATAAAGCAATGAGTCTTTGCCAACTTCTTGAATCACACAAGGTGCTGCACCTTGCCTAATAACAAGGGTTTGTCTAGAACTTTTTCCTTTGAAGTGTAAGTCAATTATATCGCTCACCGATTGTGTGCCATAAACGGCATATTCATCTTCATTGGTCAAAAATGCGATGTCGGCAAGTGCCATTAACGAAAAGTAATCATGAATGGGCGATATCGACTGCCAAAGCGCTGGGCGATAATTATTATCAAAATAGATAATGCCGCCCTTCGCTCTAAATTGATGTAGTGCATTTATAAGCAAAGCTCGTTGCTTTTCATCTAAAATGGCAAGGCTTATACCCGACAGATAAATGGCACCCACTTGTTTTGTTTCAAGTTCAGTAAGTAGTTTGTGTGACAAAGAAAAATAATCCCTTGCCGCACTATTTTGCCTATCAAAACGAAAAGAGCGCTCACCGCTATCACTAACATCAACCCAATATTGCCCTAATGTTTTGGTTGGGTGGCGCTCAACAAAATCCAGCTGCATTCCAGATTGTGTCATTAACGCTTTTAGCATTTCACTTTGGTTATCCGTGCCAATTGCCGTTGCGTAATAAATTTGAATAGGTTTTTCGCTCTGAGATGCAATTAGTTGACTCAGGTAATAGGCGGTATTAAAGCTATCACCACCAAAAAACACATCGCCATCAGCGCGATGCTCAATCATACATTCACCTAAAAACACAATAGAATTAAATGGTTGCAACATCACATTAACTCCACTGTATTTTTCTGCACTATTTTTGATGGCGTTTTTACTTGTGTAACTAGGCTTATAACAATGCCAAAAAACGCACCGCTGATTACCGCAGGTATTGAAGGGTTACCAAAAAATGCGAGCCACGTGGGGGTAAAACCTATCAGTGCTGCCGTTAATGGACTCGCCACTAAAATTGCAATGCTGCCTTGCCATGTAAGCTTTTGCCAAAAACGACCAAGTAGCCCCATCACAAACAAACCACACAGTGCGAGCGAGATCATTTTAGTGATATAGGTGATGATATTATTTGATAAAAGGGCAAATAACAGTGCGATGGTCACGGTTAAAATCATGGCGAAACGTGACAATACAAGTTGCTGTTTATCTGTTTGAGGTTGCTTGCTCAGTGATTTTTTGAAAAGCCAAGCATAAATATCACTGACAAATACGCTCACCCCCGCTATAGCATCTGAGCTTGCGCTTGAAAGAGTCGCCGATATGCCCGCTAATAAAATAAGCCCGCCCAGTAAGAGTGGCAGAGTATTAAGTGCAATATACGGAAAAGCATAAGCGGGATTATCTAAATCCCCCTTAATCAAATAAGCGCAAATACCGATAATTGCTGGTACTAATGAAAATCCTAGATAAAGTACACCCGACATCACAAACGATTTGCGAATACTGCTTACATTGTCACCTGAATAGATGCGCTGGCGAAATGAAGGGGTGGCCATTACCCCAACTAATACTGCAAATGACATGGAGATTGCGGGAATAAGGCCGATATTCTGATAAGACAAAAAACCACTGTCGTTGACCAGTTGGTTATTTTGTACCACTTGCCATCCCCCGACAAAATCGATAGCAAAATACGCCATTAGTAAAAAACCTACAAATAAAATCACCGCTTGAATAGCATCTGTCCACACCACGGCTGAATAACCGCCCAAGGTAACATAAATGGCAAGCCCCACCCCGATAATTAATTTAGCCGTTGTATCATCAATGCCCGTAAGCCAAGCTAAATACATACCACCACCAATTAGGTGTGCACCTAACCAGCCAATACTGGCGGCATAAATAATCACAGCGAGAATTTTTTTAACTAGGGCATTATCATCAACATAACTGGCGAGCTCTTCACTCATGGTGGCAAATTGCTGTTTGCGCACTGGTGCAAATATCCAAGCTAACAACAAGATACCAATCGCCCCCCCTATGCCATAAAGTGCGCCGGCCCAAGCATTTTGATAGGCAAACCCTACAGCCCCCATTGATGAACCCGTGCCCACCATGGTTGCAACCGTGGTGCCGAGTGTGAGAAATAAAGGCACTTTTCGCCCTGCTAACAAAAAGTCACTGCCTGACTTTTGCCAACGCGAAACGAACCAACTAATGGTGATCATTGCAAGCAAATACGTGAAAAATGCTGCTAAATACGTCATTTGTTGTGATGTCATAAGTGCCCCTATTTTTTATTATTCTTTTGAGGTTTTAGTTCCCTTATTGACCTTTGTAGCAGGTCACATCAACTTCTACTTTACAGTCAACAACCAGGTCGGCCACCATGCAAATGCGCGCAGGCGGGTGCTCACCAAATACTTCTGCAAACACTTTATTAAATGACTGAAAATAACGAGAGTCAGTTAATACCACCGACACATGGGTTACTGTTTCAAGGCCGTACCCTGCTTCAGTCATAATGTCGATGCAGTTTTGTATGGCAAGACGCGATTGCTCAATAATGCCGCCTTCAACAACTTCGCCATCGCGCATCGGGGTTTGTCCTGAAACTTTTAACCAACCACCCGCTTCTACTGCGCGTGAAAAAGGTAAATGTTGGCCACCTGTACCTGTGCCGCCTTCTGCGCCAATACGTCTAATTGTCATAATTTCCTCTTTAAATGCTGCGTTGAGAACCTTCTCTCAACATTTCAAAATTCTTATTTAGTACGCGCTAATTTTAAGTGCGTGATAAAAATCGCCCGCCTCTGCCATATTGCGTAATGCTTAGCTCATCAAGACCCTCAACAAAGCTGTCTTCACCATTAACCCATACATGTTTAATGCCTACCGATTGCGCAATAGGGCTATCAAAGGTTGCATTGTCTGTTATGGTGTTAGCATCAAATAGCACTAAATCGGCGAAGTAACCTTTGGCAATTTTGCCGCGTTTATTGAGCTTAAACTTTGATGATGGCAGCGCTGTCATTTTGTGAATAGCGAGCGCGAGTGAAAGTGTGTTCTCATCTCTCGCGTAATGACCTAATACGCGCGGGAATGTTCCCCATAAACGCGGATGCGGGTGAGGATCACAAGGCAAACCATCCGAGCCAATCATGCTATTTTCAAAACTTAAAAACTGTTTTACATCGTCTTCTAACATGCAATGATAAACTGCACCTGCTGGCATTAATTTTTTAGCAGCTTCCATTAATGGTAATTGCCAAGCCTTTGCAATATCAGCCAGTGTACGTTTTGCCATTTCAGGATGGGTTTCAGACCACGTAATATAAATCTCAGTACTGTCTGTTACTTGATTTAAATCGAGTGTGCTTGAACTTGCAGCGTATGGGTAACAGTCACAACAAACTGATTGTGATTTTCGTTTATCTTCTAAATGCGCTAAAACTTCTGCTGCACGGCCCCAGTTATCAATGCCAGCGCATTTTAAATGAGAAATAACCAGCGGTAGGTTCGCTTGTTTGGCTGTTGCAAACGCCTCATCCATTGCATCAATAATGCCTTGAAACTCGGTGCGTAAATGGGTGGTATAAACGCCTTCAAATGGTGTTACTTGTGCTGCTAGCCTGTTTACTTCATTACTGCTTGATGCTTTAGCATTTGGATAAGCAAGGCCAGTGCTTAACCCTAATGCGCCTTGTTCCATTTGAGTACGCAGTAATGACTGCATTTGGGTAATTTCATCTTCTGACGCTGGTTTGCTCAAATCATTCATCACTTGCGCGCGAAGGCTAGTATGACCAATTAACTGAGCAAGATTAACGCTTGGCTTTGCCCTTTCAAAAGCATTTCTAAAATCAGTTAAATTGGTGTATTTGAAATCTGCTTTTGGGCCTAATAAATTAATGGGATCAACGGGTTCAACATCTGTAACACAAGGCACACTACTAATACCACAATTGCCTGCAATTACCGTAGTTACACCTTGACTTAGTTTGCACAGCATATGCGGGTTACGGATCACTTCTAAATCGTCATGAGTGTGCACGTCGATAAAACCTGGAGCTAATATTAACCCCGTTGCATCAATGACTTGCTCTGAGTAAAAGTGTGAACAATCACCTAGCGCAATAATGCGCTCACCAGCTATGGCAACATCGCCAACAAACCATTCATTTAGCTTGCCCGTGTAAACAGTCGCATTACGAATAACAGTGATGTTAAAGTTGTTATCACTCATCTTTAATCACCGAGCGGGAAGCGAGTGTCAGCCGGTGGCGCGTCGCTCTTTTGGTTACGATGCTGATCTAATTGAATTTTTAAACGACGTAATTTTTCTTTTGAGCGGCGCTGATTTTTAGTCGCCACTTCGCTCGATAAAATATCAATCGCCGCCATCATTGCATAGCGCGCAGCACTTGGCTTAAAAATGTAGTCAGATTCTTGCGTTTTTATAGGTAAATGCACATCCGCGAGTTCGGCAAGTTCACCTTCTGGGCAAATGGCAATAATGCTTGCGCCGTATTCTTTTGCAATACGCGCGGCATCAATCACATCTGGCGATACGCCACTTAACGATAAACACAACACCACATCATTTTTATTAATGGTTGATGCCGTCATTCGCATCATCATGGGATCAGAGTGGGCATTACATAGCACATCTAAACGAAACAAACGGTTTTGACATTCCATCGCCAGCATACTGCTGCCGCCACCCACACCAAAAATCAGGCAATGACGCGTGCTGCATATAGCCTCTGCAGCAATAGCAACATCCTCTTCTTTAATCAGCCCCGCATTGAGCGTTAAAATTTCTTGAATCGAAGAGTAAACATGAAAAATATCTTTCTTTTCAATTAGGTCTGAGTTTGTAAAACGCTCACCAACCGCTGCGGATTGGGTAAGTTGGAATTTCAGATCACGTACATTTTCACATCCTAAGCTTTTGGCAAGGCGCGTAATACTCGCGTGACTCACATTGGCTTTATCGGCCAATTCATTAATCGATGCCGTGGCTGCAAACTCAAGATCAGTTAAAATCAAGTGAGCAACTTTATCTTCTGCCGGGCTAAAATGCCCCAACCCTTCTTTAATTTTATTAATAATATCCACGTGTAATTGCCTTGCTAAAAAAAGGTTGAAATGGTTTTGCGAATAACCCAATCGTCATCGGCGATGGCAACTTGACGCCATTTATCAAAGGTTAAACACGGATGAGAGGTGGAAAAACATACCATATCACCGACTTGTAGGGTGCAATTTTCAGGCAAGATTAGCATCACATGCTGATCCATAATTTTAACCGTTTCAATTAATGCATCAGCCGCTTGTAATGTTTGAGAATCAACATGATAGATTAGCTCTGCTTTTGGTAGGCCAGCATCAAACGCTACATCGCGCTTACCTAAACCAACAATGGCAAAACCTGCTTCTGGCCTCGAAACAACATATGCCCACACTGTTAGGCTCGATGCTAAATCACCTGTTACATCGCATGCTAATTGGCTGCGTGACATCACGGCATTTTGTGTGTCTTGATAAATACCAGTGTCATGAATAAGGTAACAGCCCGGGCGTATAACCAAATTAAAGTTTTGTTGGTAATTATGTTTAGCTAACGTCTTTGCTACGATGTCATACCAGGCAGAGCCTGCGCCAGTAATAATGGGTTTAGTTACATCAAACGTATGTTGTTGTTTTAGTGTATTTGCTAATTGATAGATTTCTTGAACAAAATTGGTCACTTTTTCAAGCGCATTACTACCACCTATCACCCCTTCATAAAAACCAATACCTGCAAGTTTTAAACTTGGATGCTGTTTACATGCAGCTAAAAATGCCTCTGCATTATTGACATCACGCCAACCACAGCGGCCGCCCTTCGCACCGATTTCCAATAGAATGTTAATTGATACCTTCCGCGCATCAAAAAAGCGGCCAATTTGCTTGGCGTTTTCCACCGAATCAACAAAGCAATAAAACTCTATATCGGTGCTTTCAAGTAAATTAGCAATTTGCTCAAAATGGTATTTCCCAACCAATTGGTTTGCCAAAATAATACGTGTAACACCATGATTTACCGCATTAATTACCTGCGCCACCGTAGCAAGTGTAATGCCCCATGCACCGTGCTCAAGCTGCATTTTAAAAAGCTCGGGTGCCATAGTGGTTTTACCATGGGGGGCTAAGTTTACTTCTGCCTTTTGACAAAAATCGCTCATCCACTTTGCGTTATTATTAATGGCCGATTGTGATAACACTGCCACAGGAAAACCCACTTCCTCACGTAATATGTGCCAACCATTTTTTTCTAAGGAATTAGGGTTTCCCGAACCTTTAACGACTTCATTCATGAAAACTTGTTACCAAATTGCTAACCGCAAAACACCAAACTAATACAATTCTATTCAATCTAGATGATTTTCAAACAAATTTGTTATCAAAGTGTTGCTTTTGTGGTCATGTTAATGTTAAAAAGTAACAAGTTCAAGATTTTTATTTGTTACTTTATAACATCAGCAAGTAACACACACAAATTTTTGAACTAGGTAAGTTAGCTTTCGAGTATCAACTAAACTGGGCTGTTTATTGAGTTTGGTGCGCGTTTATTGAGCTGTAAAACGCCAATGTTACTGCCTAAGTTACAACCTTTTTTTTTGACTGTGAGTGACAACGCTGTCATTAACAGGTTTATGTAAGTAATCACAACAATAAGGTTTCTCAGAAGTAATTTCTGATAGAACTAAACACTAATAGGGGAAGACTGTGTCCAACAGAACATTTAAACGAAGTGTGTTGTCTTCAACCATCGCGGTAGCACTCTCTGCGGGTTTTGCTCACAACGTTATGGCGGAAGAAAAGTCAGCTGCTGAAGCTGAAATGGAAGTAATTCAGGTTAAAGGTATTCGCGCAAGTACAGTTAAAGCAATTAACGTAAAGCGTTTCGCACCTTCACAAGTTGACGGCATTGCGTCAGAAGACATCGGTAAACTGCCGGATGTAACAATTTCAGACTCACTCCAACGTATTACTGGTGTACAAGTTGAACGTACAGCTGGTGAAGGTGGCCCGGTACAAATCCGTGGTTTACCTCAAGTAGACAGCACGCTTAACGGCGAAGTATTTTTAAGTGCAACAACTATTGATTCATCAGGCGCTGACTTTGGTGATTTACCAGCACAGCTTTTCTCGGGTGTTGATGTTTATAAAACAAGTGAATCTAAGCGTTCTGCTGCGGGTATCTCAGGTTCGATTGACCTGAAAACACGCCGTCCATTCGATATGAGCGAAGGTTGGACAACAAACGTAAGCGCAGATGTGACACAGGGCTCTATTAGTGATGAAACAGATCCAAATCTAAACGGCCTAATCAGCTATAATGCTGATAAATGGGGTGTTTTATTCTCTGCGGTAACACAAGAAGCAACCCTTGCTACAGACTACAACGGTTATTTCGATACCTCTGAAAATGGTGGTATCGGGGCTGCAAACAACAACTTTACATGGGGTCAAAACCCACAGGGTAATGATGTACGTCACGTAGTACCACAAGGTTTTGCAGCTTTCAATAAGCAAGAAAAACGTGAGCGTCAAGGTTTCCAATTTGCTTTCCAAGCTGATTTAGGTGAAGGTTTTGAGCTAGTTTTCGAAGCATTCTATACCGATCAAGAGCGTTTTAACGAGCGTCAAGGTTTATCACAAAATAACCGTTGGTATTCTTTCAACGATTACGCATTCCCAACAGAATCAGGTTGGACTGGCGACACGTTTACTGATGAAGATGGCAATGCATGGGGTTCGGTAAATGATTTTTACCTACAACCATGGCGTTTACAAACCTTCACTCAGGTTAACAACAACTATGAAACGTCAACAAACTTAAACTTAGAGCTTAACTTTAATAACGGTGGCCCGCTTTCAGGTCAAGTACGTGTTACACGTGCTAAAGCGGATGCAAGCATGCGTCACGGCTATGGTGAAGGTGATTTACTGAGTATTGACCAAGGGACTCGTGTAACTGGTCCTGGTCAGTTTACACCGGCTGAATACTGTGGCGATGGTGATACCATTGTGGGTGACCAAGGTGGTTGTTACGCGCAATTCTCACCAGGCGGTATTGAAGATGATTCATTCCTACTACGTTATGACGCGCGCGGTGGCTCTCCAGTATTTAGTGGTTTTGATCAACTGGTAAATGGCGGCCAAGGCTTAATGAGCGTTGCTGATTACATGGGCAGCTTAGATTCATACCACATTGGTGCATTCTCGTCTGAAGGTAATACAGACGACGAAGGTGAAATCAACACATTCAGCTCGAAATGGAACTATCAATTTGACGACATGGAATTCATCACGAGTGTTGATTTTGGTGTGCGCTTTATGGAACGTAAAGTGGACCATGACCAATTTACATACACATCTGAATTTGGTGATGGCTGTGATATCGCACAGTGGAAAGCGGTTGACCAATACCACACAACATCTACATGTGAAGGTAATCCTGCTGCAGGTGAATACCTAACAGAAGATGTAGGTGATTTAACTGCGGGTACGTGGGTGCCTTATACATTACTTAACCCAACTCGCCTTGACACACATACTACAGTTAGCCAAATTTCTAACTTCGGTAGCGTGAAAGGCATTCCGACAATGTGGGCAATTGATCCATCTAACTTCCGTGACCCACGTCAGTTCCACCTAGACACATTTGGTAATGTACAGCGCACTGAAAACGCAGGTGCTTCTTACGATGTTAAATTGAACGAATTCAGTTACTTTGCACAAGCTAACTTTGAGTGGGAAATGATCCGCGGTAACTTCGGTGTTAAAGTGGTTGAAACTGACCTTTACGTGAAGCAAAACCTTGCTGGTTCTAACTTACCTCACTCAGGTCTAGGTCCAGATATTGGCGACGTAGTAACAGAGCGTAGCTATACAGATTACCTACCATCATTAAACGTGTCAGCTGATGTAACAGAAGACGTGATTGTACGTGGTGCATACGCTAAAAACATGCAAGCACTTGACCTTGCAAGTTGGGGCGGTGGTAAAACGGTTGGTAAAGCAATTAACGGTGAGTGTGACTGTTTACGCGTTGTAAATGGTAACCTAACAGGTAACCCGGCACTTAACCCATGGCGCTCAGATAACTACTCACTTTCAGCTGAGTGGTATAACGGCGACGCATCTATGATGTTCTTAGCATTGTACAAAATCGAAATTGAAAGCTTCACAGAAAGCGGAACAGTTTGGATTGATGAGCCAGATGATGATGGTATCAGCCGTGGTCCATGGCCTTTCAGTACGCAAGTACAAGGTAAAGGTGGTGATGTAAGCGGTCTAGAAGTGGGTATTCGTGCTGCAATGAGCGACTACACAGATATCGCTATTCTTAATAACTTTGGTATCGATGCTAACTACACATACAGTGATAGCTCACAACAAAACAAAGACGTAAATGGCGACGATTTACCGTTCGTTGGTATGTCAAAAGACACATACAACTTTGTGCTTTGGTATGAGCAAGAAGAGTTCTCAACGCGTTTAGCATGGAACTCGCGTAGCCCGCGCTTAATCACACAAGGTTCAAGCGCTGTAGGCGGACAGTCACTGTACCAAGATACGTATTCACAACTTGATTTCAGTGCAACCTACCACGCAACTGATTATCTAGATATTTACTTACACGGTTCGAACATTACTGAAGAAGTTCAACAAACTTACCTTGAATTCTCTTCACAAAAAGCGTTCCGTAACGAGTATGAATCGCGTTGGACCCTTGGTGTTAGGGCAACATTTTAATCCTTAGAATTATTAGGATTTAGGTTGAATTAACACTTTCTGCCCAAGACTGCCGTCATTTGGCGGCAGTCTTTTCTTTTGGTTTCATCACTATACAATGCAAATACCCATTTGATTAACTAATTACCTATTTACTTAATCAAGTTACTTAATCAAATTGGTATTGAAGTAATAGCCTAGAGTGTGAACCATGACAGAAACAACAAAAGCAATAAATTCCATCGTCATCGTTGGCGGCGGCACATCTGGCTGGATGACAGCTGCAGCCCTTGCTAATCACGCCCCACTAAAACACTGTAAAATAACCCTGATTGAATCAAGTAAACTTGGCACCGTAGGTGTGGGTGAAGCCACTATTCCGACTTTGCGCCGCTTTTACCAAAACTTAGGTCTTAGCGATATTGAGGTATTAAAAGCTACCAAAGGCAGCTGTAAACTTGGTATTGAATTTCAAGGTTGGGCAGGTGAAAATTCCCGTTTTATTCACCCGTTTGGCATTTACGGGCAAAGCACGCCTACTACCCCATTTCATCATTATTGGTTACGCGCAGAGCGTGCTGGTGCACACAGCGATTTAACTGACTATTCTCTTGGTGTGCAAATGGCAAAGCACAATAAATTTGTGCCACCCAAAATTAAACCACAAAACCAATTAGAAATTTTCGACTGGGCACTGCATTTTGATGCCAGCTTGTTTGCAAAATTAATGTTTGATTATTCAACCAATAAAGGTGTTGCACACATTGATAACACCATTTGCAGCATTGAAAATCATCCTGATGGCAGCATTAATCAATTACATTTTGAAGATGGTTCAAGCATCGCCGCTGATTTATTTATCGATTGTTCTGGCTTTAAGGCGCTGTTAATTGGTGAAAACCAAGCTGTTGATTATGAAAATTGGAGCCACTGGCTATTAAATGATAGCGCTGTTGCAGTGCAAACAAGCGCAACGGCTGAACCCATCACCCGCACCCTCGCTATCGCTAAAAAAGGTGGCTGGCAATGGCGTATTCCACTACAACACCGTGTTGGTAATGGCTATGTTTATAGCAGCAAATACCTTTCCCATGACGAAGCAAAGCAAAGTTTGCTTGCATCAATCAGTGGCGACATTTTACAGCCACCACGTAAATTTAGTTTTACCCCAGGAAGGCGTAAAACAGCATGGCACAACAACTGTGTCGCAATTGGCTTGAGCTCAGGCTTTTTAGAGCCATTAGAGAGCACCAGCATTGCATTGGTTGAAACGGCAATCGAAAAACTCTTACTTACTTTCAGCAGTAATCAATACTCAACACACGATGTCGCTAAATTTAATGATGTGAATGCACAAGAATATGAGCGTGTACGCGACTTTATTATTTTGCACTATAAGTTAAACGGCCGCAGCGACAGCCCTATGTGGCAGTATTACCGCGATATGGCAATTCCGGCATCACTCGAAGAGAAAATGCTAACCTTTGCTAAAACCGGCGAGTTAAAACGTCTGCCTTGGGAAATGTTTGGCCCTGACAGTTGGCTGGCTATTTACCACGGTTTAAATTTTTTACCCGAAAAATACCAAGCAAGCGCAGATAATATGCCGCTCAATTACTTAAATGAACATTTAACTAAAATGCGCGAAATGGTTTCAAGCCAAGTAAACAATGCGCCTACCCACAGCGAATTTTTAGAGAAGCACTGTGGCTATCAACCAATCAAGCTACAGGAAGCGGTATGCAGTTAACACACAATCCCATTGAAAAGTTTGTTATTGTCGGTGGCGGTACCGCAGGTTGGCTTGCTGCAGCAACGCTTGGCAATATTTTTAAAGATAGTAATGCCCAAGTTGAGCTGATTGAATCAGACGAAGTCAATATTATTGGCGTAGGTGAAGCTACTATTCCACCGCTCATAGATACCCTTGAAAGCTTAGGCATCGATTTAGTTGAGTTTATAAAAGCGACGCAAGCCAGTTTTAAATGGGGTATACAGTTTGAAAACTGGTATCAAGAATCGCACAGCTATTTCCACCCCTTTGGTGAAGTTGGCCAAAAAATTGATGGTCACGAGTTCTACCAATGCTGGCTAAAACAAAAAGCCGAAGGTGACAGCACACCTTTAATGGCCTATTCGCCAGAGGCGGTATTATCTGAAAAAAATCGTTTTTTTATACCGCACCAAGCAATGAATACGCCTCTTGCAGGTGCTCGCTTTGCCCTTCACCTTGATGCTGTGCTTGCAGGTCAATACTTACGAAAATTCTCTGAAAACATTGGTGTAAAACGCACGGTTGGCCATGTGGAGTCAATCAGCAAAACTATCGACGGTAATATTGCTTCTGTCACATTAAAATCAGGCGAGACAATTAACGGCGATTTTTTTATTGATTGCACAGGCTTTAAAGGCTTATTAATTGGTAATGCACTCAATACCGAATACCAAGATTGGTCCGAGCATTTACCTTGTAACCGTGCGGTTGCCGTACAAACTAAGCTCACGGGTGATACCAAACCGTATACCGTTTCGCGCGGCCAAAAAGCGGGATGGAGCTGGCATATTCCGCTACAACACCGCACAGGCAATGGTTATGTATATTGTGATAAGTACATCTCAGATGAAGAAGCGATTCAAACCTTACTTGATAATGTGGACGGCGAGCCACTAACCGAGCCAAGAGTGATCCCCTTTGTTACCGGTGTACGCGATAAAGTATGGAATAAAAACTGCCTATCACTTGGTCTTGCACAGGGTTTTTTAGAACCGCTTGAATCCACTGCAATTCATTTAGTATCTAAATCGCTAGCGCTGTTTGTACGTATGTTTCCAACCAAAACGCCAAATGCAGTATTACAAAACGAATTTAACCGCCGCATTATTGGCGATTATCAAGAAATTCGCGACTTTTTAGTGCTGCATTACTGCACCACGAAACGCGACGACTCAGCGTTTTGGCGCGATTGGCAACAAAAACAAATTCCGGCAAGCTTATCTGAGCGCATTGAGTTTTTTAGACAAAGCGGTGGATTGATCCCAGGTGTTGAAGAGCTATTCCAACCCACCAGCTGGTATGCGGTGTTTGATGGGATGGGAGTAGTGCCTAATGGCTACAACCCAACCTTAGATGCGCTTAACAGTGAAACGCTGGCAAAAAGCCTTGCAGCAGGCAGAACCACACTTGAAAAATGCGCTGAAGCACAGCCAACCCATGATGCGTTTTTACAGAAGTACTGCCCAGCCGATGAGGCGATTTTTAACTAAATCGCCCTTTGCTTTTATAAAAAGCTCAGTTAAAGTGGCAGAAATTGTTTCACAACCTGTTGTAAAAGGCTTTTTTATCATGCGCTTATTAGCTTTTATTGTTGGTTTATTGTTTTCTCAAACTGTGTTCGCAACACCTGACACGCTATTTTTGTTACGTCACGCTGAAAAACGCGATGGCATTAATCCGAACCTTTCTCAAGCGGGTAAAGCACGTGCAGACCATCTTGTCAGCATATTAAAAGATAAAAAAATTAAGCATATTTTTAGCACCAACTATAATCGCACATTAGAAACCGTAAAGCCGCTCAGTCAAGAATTAGACATTGTAGTAACCCATTATAACCCGCGTCAGTTAACGGCATTGGTTAAGCAACTCAAAACATTAAAAGGCAATACAGTGATTGTGGGTCACAGCAACACCACACCCCAACTTGTGAAATTACTGACAGGCCAAGACGTTACTATCAATGAAGACCAGTTTGATAAACTGTTTGTAATTGAAAATGGCCTGTTAACCCAACTTAGCTCCAATAAATAAAATAGATGCCAAAGGGCAACTGTATGTTGTGAAAAATAACTATTTGAATAGGTAACTTGTTATCGAGAACCCTTATTAGTTAGCTAAATGTTTGCATAGTCGCACTATAAGCCTCGCTAATACACTTTCTAACACCCCGATTAATACTACCAATTATTGTAAAATACGGTTAAATCGCTGCTCTAATTCATTAACACTACAAAATCCAAGGGCCAATGGGTAAGCTTGATTATTCCTATCAAGATAAAACAGAGCGGGAAACCCGGTTACCTGTAATTGCTGTGTAATGCCTAGATGTTGTTCCAGATACACTTGTGTTTGCTCAGAGTTAAGTGCCTGCACAAATTCCACTTCATCTAATCCAATTTCAGTGGCACATTCAATCAGGGTGTTTTCTAACGATGGATTTTGCGCTTTTTGGTAATACGTAGTTTGAATTGCTCTTACCATTTTTTCTGCCCCTTTTTCCAACAAGCTACTTGCTACAATCACTGCGCGACACGCTAAATAAGTTGATCGATACGGTGTATTACAGCGCCAATAGTCATGATTAAATGTCACGTTTGTCTTTGCTTCAATTTGCTGCCAATAGTCAGCAATTGTCGCGCGCATTTGCTCAGCCATAGGCTGATCATTGTCAGGCGCAAGTCCGCCCATAACCCATTCAATATCGATATCTGAATGTGCCTGTAGAAACGCTTCCAACTCAGGTGTAAACCCGTAACACCATGCACACATTGGATCCATTACATAAATAAAGCGCATCTCTTACCCTTAACAGTTCAAACTCAAATTAAAGAAACCTAACTACTTGAAATATAAAAATCGCTAAGTATCTACGCCGAACAGTTTATATCTTCGCTAAAAAATTTATTCATATTTTTTGATTCTTTTTTAAACCTTTTTAAGCCTTGCTTCGACTTATTAAATAACCTAAGCGAAAAATGCTTTACTTAACACACAATAGGAATACAGATATGAACACTTCAAACGTATTTGACTTATTATTTACAGCGGGTTTAACCACATTTGTTGTTGCAAGCCTGATTACGGCAGGTATGACAATGGCACTTGTAACTGGAACATTAATTGGTGCTACTTACCTAGTGTTTAAATAACCAGATAAAGAGACAACCCAAGAAAACAAGGAATTGCTTATGCACAAAAGTATACGTTATTAAAAAGGCACTTAGTTTAAATCTAAGTGCCTTTTTTATTTACTATTGAGCATTACTCACTATTTTTAAACCTTTAAACTTAACTTGTTTCTAAAGAATTTTTTGCATTGCTTATAACGCTAATCGCTCTATGCGCTTTTGCATTCTGTCGGCGCGGGCAAGATTTGTTTCGTTAGCTTTTAACTTCATTAAAATGTGTTGTTGCGCAGCATTAAGCGCCTTATCAGCAGCTGTTTTGATATTTGGTTGCACACCGGCACCTTCCCAATTGGTTTTGGTAATTGGATTAATCGAACGACCATTTGGTATAAAGCCTTCAAAGTGACTTGTTAGCCTGACCATATCACCTGAGTGGGCACCGCCTCCCGTAACTTCACCAATGATGATCGCGCGATTCAAATGCTTTAGTGTGTAGGCTAAATCTTCTGCTGCCGAAAACGTATCTTTACTGGTTAAAATGTAAACTGGGCGCTGTTGCCCATAATGTTTGCCACTCACTTCATCTTCAGTAAAACGTTTTTCCAAACGGTCTTCTTTACGGTAATAAATATCGCTGGTATTGATACGCTCGTTCATAAGGTAGCTAGTAATTAAATCCACCATAGCGGGTTCGCCACCACGACTTTCTCTTAAATCAAGAATCAGCGCATTAGTATAGCTAAGTAAATTCATGGCTGACGCAAGTTGAGGACCGCCTTGCGCTGTTTCGGCAAATAACAGCAGGTTAATATATCCGATGTTAAATGGTAAACGTTGCACTTTTTCAAAACCATAATTTAGCGACTGCATAAATTCAGCTTCATGTGCTGCAAATGCAGCTTTAGATTCTGGTGTTTCATCTGGGATCGGATGTGGGCTATAAACAACATGTAGATGTTTATCATCCGTAACTTTCATCAATTGCTCATTAATAATATTTGCGAAACTATCGCAATCATTGATTTTTGCAAATGCCTTTTGTGCTTGCTGCGCCTTTATATGAATCGCGAATTGCTCAGCTTTTTTAGGAAAAATATACACATCCGTTAGCTGCTGTTGCAATGCATCTAATACGTTCTGCTGCACTTGGTGTGATGCGCAATTTAATACTGTTTCTTCAGTATCTTGTGTTTTGGCTACACCGTTAAAAGTCAGTGACGATAGTAATAATGTGGCTAAAAAGCCCGGTATTCTAGCCTGATTGATTGTGCGTTCCATAGTGTTCCCCTAGGTTATTTCAATTGTTGATGTGCTTGTTTTATACGTGTTAAAAAAGATTGCTTTTCTAACGCTCCGATCGCTTGCTCAGCAATAACACTGAGTGGTATTTGTAGTTCATTGTCGAGGGTTTCAGCAGCAATGGCCGTTGCTCGCCAACACTTTTCAAGCTGCGTCATCATCGACTTGCCCTCTATCGATAAGCTAATTTGTTTTTGCCGACTGTCTTTTTTGCTCACAGATATAGTTACAAGGCCCTTTTTTGCCATTGCTTGTAACGTTTGTGTAGCTGCTGGTTGCGTAATTCCAGCTTCTTTCGCTAATTCACTTACCGAAGCAAGTTCATTCTTTGCAAGCATGCGCATAATGGGCGTGAATCGCGGCTTGTAATCAAGCCCAAAGTCTCGATAAACCTGCTCTACCGAACCATCTAACAGCTCAATAAGGTGCCTAAGTGTTGTACCCAATGTTCGTTTCATTTGTTATCCCAAAATAATACATAAGCGCTTATACAAATTAATATATAAGTACTTATGCAAATTTTAAAGAGGCAATCTGTAACTAAATGTAAAATAAAAACAAGCAGAGGATTTTGCTAGGTTAATAACCTACAAGGAACAGTTATTTAGAATTAACCAACATAGCCTTTAAAGCCATTTAAAATAAATTGAACAGAAACTTCTTGGACATAGCAATATTAGTTGAGTTTAACTAAGCTCAGTAAACTCTCCATTCAAGGATGAATTCATTATGTGGCATTATAACTGCTCTAAAGTGAACAATTTTATCTTAGCGTTTACAAAATTTGCGACACTACTTGCATTTAGCTCTTTACTTGTTTCATGTGGCGGTGCAAATGAGAAGGAGGTACTTCCCAAACCAAATATTGCGCCTACTGCAATTGTGATTGCAGAACAGACTGTGACCGAAAACAGTAAAGTGCTACTACAGGGCAGTGGCACAGATGCAGACGGCGAGATACAAAGCTATCAATGGACACAAGTGGATGGTATTGAGGTCACAATTGAAAACGCCCATCAACAAAATGCTTACTTTATTGCGCCTGCAACTGCAGAAAATATTACACTTACCCTGCAATTAACCGTTACTGATAACTTGAATGCATCTCACAGTGATATCACAAAAATATATGTGACTCCCTTTAGCACTGGCTTTTGGGAGCCATCGCCAATATCAAACTGTGTTGATGATAAAAACATCTCCCCCATAGCTTCAAGTGTGCCTTCGACATTAACACTTAATGGTCATCAAATGTTTGAGCCTTCCATATTATTTTCTGATCAAACTTTTACCGTTTATAGCAGAATGGAAAAAGGAGAAGTTGCTAAAGTAATTGATAAACTCATTGGCAGCCCAGTACTTGCGGTTGATGGTGAAGATCCTACTCTGGCATATGATGATGGTACACATGGCGACATTATCGCAAACGATGGTATCTATACCCGTACATGCTTATATGTGCCTCAAGCACTGAGCAACAGTACACCATTTTTTGAAATACCTGATCTTTGGGTCATTAATAAAACTTTACGCGGATCAGAATCAGTACACCAATTAACGCCTGATATTAGTGTCAACGATACAGGTTTTTTTATTTCACTGGATGAACAATATAATCAAAGGTATTTAAACAATTGGTTTTTGCACTCACCAGAAACGTGCGAAGCATGCGCAATAGCTTGGCAATGGGCCGGTGATGTTTTTGATTTTTTCTCAGTCACCACACGAGATCCCGTTGGTGGTGCCGGATATGTTCGGGTGCATGATAACATCAAAGGAACTGGCTTTACCCCGCCATGTAAAAACAACTCTTACTGTTATGAACTCATTGATGGACTTGAACACCAAAAGTTAAGTGGCATTATTTGGAGTGGCTGGCCAGGTTTAGAAGGATTAAACCATGAGTTAGGGCATGGTTTATTAGGTGTCGCGGCAAAAGATTTTCCAGCTCAGAACACCGCTGCGTGGAATTCAGGTGATGGAATGCATCACGATGCCGATATTACCGTAAATGGTGAGTTATCAGGGCCTTTTTGGGATCCCATTAGAGGCTGGCCGCACTCTGTAGTTTTGGAAAATGAACAAAATGAACGCTTTGAAACTTACCTCGTGATAGACGAAAACAACCAATTTAGAATTAAGCCTCTAGATGATACTTTTAAAGTTTGGGATGATATTCTGCTATATATGATGGGTTTACTGACGCCTGCCGAAGTTACTAAAACTTATTATAAATTAGTAAATCCCAGCTTATCGGGATGTGTTTCTGAAACGAACCACCTTGTATGTCGTAATGACCTTGTTATGGCTGAGCAAATTATTCCTTTCACGGTTTCTGACTTTATAGCAAAATTTGGGGCTTGGTCAGCTCCTGAATTCTACCAAGCTAGTCAATTAACCTTGGGTATATTGAATATAAGCAACCGGCCTCATACCAACGCCGAAATAGTCTGGCTGACAAGGTTACACAGAGAGTTTGCAGGGACATCGCACGACACCCAGTACTGGTTTAAAGGCACCTCTTGGCATAAAGCTACTCGAGGCTTATCGCAAGTTAATATCAATGCACAAACATTGGTAGAACAACATAACTCTCCTTAATCACGTTATGTTGTTCTTAGCAACTAAAAGCTGCAAGCTACACTAATGCTCATCTGTGTTCAGATTACGATAATGGCACCTTCTTAGCAGCGCCAAAATCATAACTAGCAATAAAAGACTAACAGGCACAGATCCTTTACTTCTGATAACATTTTGCCCAACGGCTTGGTATTGTAACCGGTCTACTATTCCGTCTAAATTAGCATCGCTATTTTCGTCTTTGTCTAAAATACCATCACCGTCGCTGTCAAGATCTCGATAATTACTTACACCATCTTGGTCAATATCAATCATTTTATTAAATTGATCATCAATGCCATCAAAGTTAATATCCGTACCGCCCGTAAAATCAATATCTACCGCGTTATCAATGCCATCATTATCATTATCTAAGCCAGTAAGCAATTGCATGTTGTAGAGAGTAATAACAGCAAGTATCCGTTCGCCATGCTGCGTATCTTGATCATCAAGGATTTTACGAATTGTTATCAACTGTTCATCACTATCTGAAATACCATCATTATCACTATCTAAATCTAGATAATCAGGAACTCCATCTTTATCAGTGTCTTGCGCAACAAATATATCATCGATGCCATCAAAATTGAGATCTATACCGCCTGTTACATCAACATCATACGCATCATCGATACCATCATTGTCGGAATCAAAATTAAAAGGTGCCGGCTTATCGGTTTCAAAAGCATCCGAAAGACCATCGTTATCACTGTCGCGATCAAGGTAATCGAATACACCATCTGCATCTGTATCGCGTTGTTGTGCCCATCCCTCGGCAAAATCACTAATTCCATCACCGTCACTATCGGCATCTGAAAATGACCCGTGATATGCTGGTTGTCTATCGACTTGGTCATCGATCCCATCACCATCTAAGTCTTGCGTACCATCAATCTGACCATCCTCATTAATATCTAACGCTGCATGTATAGTATGTGCAATATCATAAACACCGTCATTATTACTATCTAAATCCAGATAATCGGCTGTACCATCCAGATCACTATCTGGTGCACTATTTGTTACTGTATTAAAAATATCAACAAGTCCGTCTTGGTTGATATCTGACATTTTTGCTTCTAAAACATCAAACAAGCCATCGTTATCACTATCAAGATCATGTAAATTTGGCACGCCATCATTATCACTATCAAGTATCTCAAATTCAAAAACGCTGTTTGAATAAAGCGAAGGGATTTGTAATCCTATTTCCAGAATATCCGGTAAACCGTCATTATCACTGTCTACATCTATGTGATCAGGCAGTCCATCATTATCGCGATCACTTAATGTCCAAAGTAAATCATCAATACCGTCTGCATTCGAATCTAACCCCTTTGAAAAGTCCACATCAAAAGAATCATCAATACCATCGCCATCATTATCCTGACCCAATGTATAATCCACATCAAAGCGATCAGGCACACCATCGTTATCTCGGTCTTTCGCCCTTAGTGCATGCTCGAGTACATCAGGGATTGCATCATTATCTGAATCTTGGTCAAGCCTATCAGGGGTGCCATCGCCATCACTATCTCTAAGCTGTGGATTATCATCAATGCCATCGCCATTACTATCAACGCCATCAGTAGCATCGACATCAAATGCATCATAGATACCATCATTATCACTGTCTTTCGCATTCTGTAATGATTCTAGGGCATCCGTTAAACCATCACCATCACTATCAGCATCTAAAAAATTAGGAATTTCATCATAATCCAGATCATCGGTACCTTCTATAATATCTGGAATGCCGTCATGATCTTCGTCTTGGCTGATATCTAAATAATCGGGGTTACCGTCACCATCAGTGTCAACTACACCTTCCACACTGTCCGCAATACCATCTCCATCAGAGTCAAGATCACGATAGTTCGGAATTCCGTCGTTATCAGGATCTGCATCACCTTCAATATCATCCGGAATATTATCGCCATCATCATCAGGGTCATAGATATCAGGTAAGGTATCTTGATCCAGATCCGCTAATACAGAAATGCTAAATGGTTTAAGATAAGTAGATAAATAGCCATCATTTACTGATATTTTAATGGCCGTGTAATCACCTATTTCATTTGATGAAGGTACACCCGATAACAGACCTGTTTGCTCATCAAACTTTGCCCAGCTCGGTTTATTTTTTATTGAGAAGACAAGTAAATCACCCTCAGGATCAGTGGCATTAGGCAAAAATAGATACTCCGCATTTTCAGCAACAAAAGTATCTGGTGTACCTGAAATTACAGGTGCTTTGTTGGCTTTGCTAACTAACACCTCAAAACGTTCACTATCTGGCATAGCGCCATTTTCGCCACCGTCTGAGACAAAAAGCGTTACTATTCCTGAACTAGTTGAGCCAATAGCAGGTAGCCAAGAAACTTCGCCCGTTGATGAAACGCTCATTCCGTCTGGTTGATTTTCTAATCGCCACGAAAGATCAACGCCGTTGTTAGCGTCATCAGGATCATCCACTGTAGCAGAATAAGTATAAAGCTCCCCTTCGACAGCTGAAGTCCCAGCTACGCTCGTGATAAGCGGTCCTATATTATTTAAAATCACATGGATATCAAAGAATTGGTCTACACTTACACTACCGTCACTTACCCTTAAAGTAACTGGGTGGATCCCGACATCGCTTGCCTTTGCTGTGCCCGATAAAGTTTGAGTCATTGCATCAAAAGTTAACCATGCAGGTAACCTTGGAGCACTATAAGTTAAAGTGTCAGCTACATCGGGATCACTTGCACTAATAGTGTAGTGGTAGGCAGTGCCAACATGCGCGCTTTCAGATGGCTGTGAGTCAATCGTCGGCGCATCATTGACATTACCAACAGTAATAGTAAACGAAGGTAAAGTATCTCTTGCTCCTGCGCTGTCGGTTACTGAAATGATAATATTTTCATAACGCCTTACGTCTTTATTTTCGGGTTTTCCGGATAGTTCACCTGTATTGCTATCAAAGTTTGCCCATGTTGGCTTTCCTAAAATACTATAAACGTGAGTATCTGCACTGTCTTCGTCTTTGACAATCGGTTTAAAGTAATAGAGTGCTTTTTCCTCAACATGAGTGTTTGGGTTACCGCTTATTTTAGGAGCATTATTAACATTCAGAATCGTTACTTTAAAAACTTGATGAACGGGAATCTCATTATCTGTAATCTGCAAAACAATTTCATGCTCGCCTACATCCAGCGCGCTGGGTGTACCATGCAAACTTCCCATATAAACTGACGTACCTTTGCTCGGCTCATTCGATACAGAATCAAAACTTAGCCAATCTGGTTTGGTGATCACGCTCGATGTTAAGTTATCATCATAATCTATATCATGGGAAAATAGCTCATAAGAATAAGGTGTTCCCTCTTCGATAGAAGTTAGCGGAATGCTGTCAACAAATAGTGTGTCGTTGGTATTAAATACAGTGAGTGTAAAGCGTTGATTAACTTCTGCATTACTGTTATCACTCACTGTTAGTATTATCTCATGCTCTCCAACATGATTATTTTCTGGAGTACCTGAAAGTAATTGAGTTTCACTATTAAAATTAAGCCAATCAGGCAACTTTGTTGCTGCGTAGGTTAAACTATCGTCAATGTCATCGTCTTTAGCACTTATTTTATAAGTATATTGACTGTCTTCCGTTGCCACCTTAATAGCTTTACTGGTAATAACAGGAGCATCATTTACATTAGTAACGATAAGCTCAAAGCTTTGATAACTTGAAAGCTTACCATCATTAATCTTTAAGTTTACAAAATGTTTTCCCACATCATCATTGGTAGGCGTACCCGATAACTCTGCACGACCATCTTGCATATCAGACAAAGTTAACCAATTAGGAATCGTAGCAGCTGAGATGGATAGAGTATCGCCATCATCGTCTCGTGTTGTTATTAGGTATGAGTATTCAAAGCCTTGAGCTAATTTAGTTGTGGCTTTGCTTGTAAAAACGGGAGCATCCGCTTGTGCTGATACTGTGATATCAAACGAGTCTTCAACTATTTTACCATTTGAACTTGCCCTAATTACGATGGTCGATATGCCATTTTGATTGTCTAAATAGTCCAACGTTAATTTGTTATTTGTAAGTTGTGCATTCACCAGTGATGGATTGCTATTACTTAAAATTTGTTTCGTTATTTCAGCATCTTCATTATCAACGTCGGTAAATACAGCAGCAATATCGAGAACTGTATTTGCCGCATCTTCGATTACAACTAGATCACTTATTGGTTGGGCAACGCTTGGGGAATCATCAACCGGTGTAACAGCAATCGTAAAGGTTTCGCTGCTTGGCAGTGCACCATTTTCACCGCCATCTTGTACCGTTAAGGTCACTGTGCCTGAGCTTGTCACACCTTCTGTTGGCGTCCAGCTCACCACGCCGGTATTAGACACCACCATGCCACTGGGTGGATTAGTTAAAGAC
>NZ_JBFKMX010000055.1:0-24120 GCF_041629635.1 Pseudoalteromonas sp.
TCAAGAGACTTAGCTAAATCGTAGCCTTCAAGGATGGTTTGCAGTTTAAGCCACCCTTGCATTAGCACTTTAACTGAAGCGTGTCCTGTGCGTTTCGTATCTTTCCAACCACCAAGCCTAGCAAGTTCCTCATAAGCCCATTTCATATTGGGAGCGGTGTCTGGTAACGTTGTTTTTACTCTCTTTAGCCATAAAAGCTTCCAAGCTTTACCCGATAATACCTGCTCACAACTTGGATTTTTAGGCAGATTACGTGCGAATTTTAGTTGCAATATACGTGTAGCGATAAAACCATGAATAGTGACTAACCTTTCCATGTTTTCTTGGCTTTGTAGACGTAAGCTTTCTATGTCAGTGCCGTCACTTTTCCACACCTTATGATATTCCTCGACTAACCATCGATGTTCGTAGTAGCTGATTATTGCTAACGCCTCTTCTTTATTTGTAACTGGCTCACTGGTGAGCAGGTGCCAGTTCAAACCGCTTTGTGGGTGACCTCTCTCTGCACAGCCGACATAATAAACAGGCAGTGAACACCCTTTCTTGTTATAAGGGACTTTTAATCTGACTGGTGTGAAGGTGATATCAAGCCTCACTGTACGTGCTTTACGCCCGCCTTTTTGAGCGATTTCGATGTGTTTTGTACCGGCACTTTTTAATTCCCTAGCAAAGGAATAGAGCTTATCTTTCCCCTCTTCAATATGGCGGCTTTGCATGGAGCGCACGACAAAGCGTTGTTGTTCAGTGAGTTTATATTGTAGGTATTCGTATATGTCTGCTTCTCTATCGCAAACCGATATAACATCTGACATTTTTGTCTTTAGCCGCTGTGCCATCGCGCGTGATGCTGACTCCCATTTATAACCCTCTTTTTCTTCATAAGGTATTTGGGCGTGTCGTTCCCTTTTCCCTATGGTAGTGATATCTCGACTCCAGCGTGATTGTTCGATGAGGCCGACAACCTGATTATCTTGTGGTGCAAAAAGTAAGACGCTGTGCGCCAACATACCTCGTTGCTTTTTACCTTGCCCAACATGGCCCAATTTATGTCGAATGGAAGGATGCTTATAAATCAGCGTAGTGGTGTCTTCGAGAGCAAGCAGTAAGTTGTGTTAGTATGCTTGCTCTGCGGTGACTTGAAATCCAGACTCGGCTATTGCGTTGGCATCAACATGGTCATTACGGATAAACCGATAAGCACCTTCCATGTCGGCGGGAGATTGGGCGATATTCACGAGTGGCTTTCCTGGTTCCTTGGCAATAGATGAGGCTAACTTTACCAGACGTGCTGTTCTTCGAGGCTCACCGAGGTTACTTTTTCCAAACTGCTGTTCAGCCCACTGTTGATGATTATTTTACATCGCTATCTCCAAAATAGGTTTGAAGATCTGATCGCGGAACAAAGATTTAGTTCAAAAAAATCCCCACTAACTTCTTAGCGGGGATTTGTGTATAAGAGACAGCTTAAATAGCGGCTTTTTTTAGTGGTATAACTCTTTGCTTTTTGAAAGTATTTTTTCAGTAATTTTATCAAGTACCGTACTTGCACCAATGCCTAATTTATCTGATAGTCCTTTTTTGTTCTGATAAGTCACCATATACAACTCAAATTCTTCATTTAAAGACAACAGCAAATCGTCGCTAGTTTGAATTGCATCAACTAATCCCATTTTTAGAGCATCTGTACCGAACCAAGTTTCACCTGTAGCTACTTTTTCCACATTAAGTTTTGGCCTTGCTGATTGCACATGCTCACGAAACAGTGCGTGAATTTGTTCTAGCTCTTGTTTAAACTTTTCACGACCCGTGTCTGTATTCTCACCAAACATTGTTAGTGTGCGTTTAAACTCTCCAGCAGTTACTTGTTCAAATTCAACATTATTTTTTTTCAGTAATTTATTAAAGTTAGGAAGCTGCGCTATCACACCGATACTGCCAATCATTGCAAATGGCGCGCATACAAACTTATCGGAGACACATGCCATCATATAACCACCGCTAGCAGCGATTTTATCGACAGTTACAGTAAGCTCTAAACCAGCTTGTTTAAGCCTTGCTAATTGAGAAGCTGCTAAGCCATAGCCATGCACAACCCCACCACCACTTTCTAGTTTCACAACCACTTTGTCGTTTGACTCAGCAATTTGAATAATGGCGGTCACTTCATTTCTGAGGGATTCAACTTCCTTTGCATCGATACCGCCTTTAAAATTTAATACAAACACCTTTTTTTTAGGTTCAGTACTTTTATCCTTTGATTTTTTCTTTTCAGACTTTTCAAATGCTTTAAAAGCATCTTTATCAAGTGCTACATTAAGTAATTCTCTTTTTTGGTTATTTAGTTGCTCACTTAGATCTTCAATTGTTAGTTCACCTTTGCCGTTTTTTGGCTTTGCCGATGCGCCAACAATTAGTGCTGTTAAAATGGCAAAGGCGACCAAAAAAGTGACTGTTTTGGCTAAAAATAAACCATACTCGTATAAAAATTCCAAACTCTACTCCAACAATACTGTTTTGCGTACTCTAATGAAATTCCAAACAAAAAAAAAGCCGCACAAGATGTGCGGCTTTTTAATTTATTTTGTTTACTCAGTAACAACTGATTCATTAGCAACTTGAAGCATCAAGCCTCTGCTTGCTAAGAATGAAGCTACTTGGCCTTGCATTTCAGCATTGGCAGCAGCTGCATCTTGCGCTGTTACACCATAAGCTGGCGCGGGCGTTAATACAGAGCCATGGTGACCTTTCGTAAACTTAACCATGTAGCTCATAGGCTCAGCCGTTACTTGTGAAGTAGCAACTGGCGTAAGACCCATTAAGTGACCTGATGGTACAGTACCTGATAGTGGGCTTACCGTTGAATAAGGTGGAATAACCGTATCTGCAGGATTGCCTTCACCATCACCTACTACCACATTTTGATAGATTGCAGCACCTTGCGAAGCAACTTTGCTCGCCAGTGAATTCGAATCCGCAGCATCAATAGCCGTTTGAATTGCAAATGCAAACTGGCTAATTGTGCCTGAAATACTCGCTAGCTTTGCAGTCTCGCCAGCAATCGTTAGCTGTGTTGTATAAGCTACAAACGCACACCCTGCATAGTCGCTTTGTGAACCTGCATACTGAGCACACGCTTGCATACCTTCTTCAGATTGCATAAATGCAATAAATTCAGCTGATTCAGCCGTACCTGCAGCGGCCAGTACAGATCCTTTAATCACATTACCAAAGGCACCTGACTCAAGTAGGAAACCGGCAATACCACCACTACCACTGGCAAGCGCAATCGTATTCACTCTAAATAACGGATCAATCATTGTAGCTGCTTGTTCACCAAAGAGCGGTGCAACAGATTCATTTGCCGCAGCTAAGAAACCAGGCGCAACAACCGCACCTAATGAGTGACCGACAAAGCTTACATCTGTTGGGTTAATACCTTGTAAGTTTGTTGCAGCAAGCGACAAACGTAAACCAAGTAAATCAGCCATTGATTGACGCATGTTGTCACGAGCGACTAAATTCGATGAAAGGTTCATGTAGTGAAGGACATTACCGTCTTCACCCGATGCATTGAAATCAAACTCTCCGTCACCATCCACATCGATACCACGCTCACCGTGTAATGGGTGGTCAATTGCTACAGTTACAAAGCCCTGAAGTGTTAACACAGCCGTGATTGCAAGCATGCTCTCTTTTGTGCTGGTAATACCATGTTGCAGCATTACAACAGGCCAACCTGTCGCAGGCATTGTTAATGCTGGTAAACCAAGTTGTGAACGAACCACGTTTAACACGGTTAAGTCATCTGCTGGCGTAGTTACTTGAACCGGCACATTTGCATAGCTATGAGGCATCGGCAAAGGGTTATATTTAGTTAAGTGGCGTTGCTCATCTAAGCCTAAATCACGTAGAAGGCCATTTGTCGCATTAAAACAAATAGCATCTTTTTCATTAATTGGGTCCGCAGGGACATTTCCACCTTGTGCTTTAAAGCCAGCTAGCGTCGCGGCACTATCACATAAACCTTTCCAATAAGTATGATTTAGCGCTGAATCTTCTTTACCTTGAGGTGTTTTTAAATAATGAGGTAATACTACTGAACCACGTTCATATTTAATTTGATCAAATACTGGCGACGGTGGCTGTGCACCTTGTGAACGGAAAAGAACATCACCTACTGTCATACCTGTTGATGATCCCATCATCAGTTGCGGCATATTTTGCTGTGTTGCTGCACTCATCGCATACACATTCTTCACCATGCTCATAACAGTTCCAGCTGATTGAATTGTCATAGCACCTGAATAAATGATATCTTCTTTTGTCAGTGAACCAGACTGGATAACAACATTTTCGTAACTATTTACTACTGCCTGAAGTGCTTTTTGTGAATCTGTTACTAGAGGCAGTGAATTAATATCAAGCTTTACTAGACCATAAGTCTCCGACGGTGCAAATGATTCACCACGTGTATCACGCAATGAATTTGTCACTACATTGATGTATGAAGAGCCTTGATTAAATGGCTTAAGCGGTACAATCGCTATGTTGTTGCCATTTGCTTGTGCAACAAAATCAACACCAAACGTTAACTCTTTAACAAATTTACACGCTAAACCTGCTTGTACTTGAGCACACTCAGCATCAGTGATGCTCGCACCCATCACAACTTCAAATAAACGAACTGAATCTCCGTTAACCGTGCTTGCATCAAGGGTTAAGCTAGCAGGCACATCCAGTGCAATTTGATAAGGTGATTGCGTTGACCAACCATCAAGCGCACCAAGTGACGTTTGCGGGTCAGAATAATCGATTTCGTCGGCATCTTCACCTGGCATATTTAATGTACCATCGGTTGTGCCTAAGAAAAGCAAATCATTAGGAACTGAGACAACACCGTTTGAGGGATCAAATGCGACAGAACCGGCAACTTTAGGTACAACTGTTCCTGACTCATTTTTAACATCTTCTAAACTTTCACCACAGCCATATAACGCTGTTGTAACTGCTAGTGTGAGTAGCACTTTTTTCATTTTATTGCTCCAAACCCGATCTTTTTTATTGTGTGTTTTTGGTAAAAAATCACCAAAATTTAATTCGTCGGTGGTTATTATTAAGACATTAGACCAGTTAAAGTTAACTTAAACAAAGTAATTTCTCCACCTAAATTTAAATAAATCGCAAAACTATTTTACTTGACTATGATATGATGGCGAAAATTTTTAATTACCATAACTAATATGCATGATTATCAAGCAAGTAATGACGCTTTGAAGGAAAAAGTCATTCTCGTAACAGGTGCCGGTGATGGCATTGGTAAAGTTGCGGCTATCGAATTTGCCAAGCATGGCGCAACCGTAATTCTTTTAGGTAAAACAGTTGCTAAACTTGAAGCCGTTTACGATGAGATTCTCGATCTTGGTGCTCCGCAGCCAGCAATCGTTCCATTAGATATGAAAGGTGCAACTAAACAGCATTACCGCGATTTAGCAGCAACTATTGAAAATGAATTTGGTCGTTTAGATGGATTGTTAAATAATGCTTCAATTATTGGCTCACTTGGTCCGTTAGAGCATTTCTGTGTGTCTACCTTCGAAAACATCATGAAAGTGAACGTAACTGCCCAAGCGGTATTAACTAAGTCACTCTTCCCATTACTTCGTAAAGCACCACATGCGTCAGTCGTATTTACTTCGAGCGGTGTTGGCCGTGAAGGTAGAGAATTCTGGGGTGCTTATGCAATCTCAAAATTCGCGACAGAAGGCATGATGCAAACATGGTCAAAAGAAGTGGGTAAAACCAATATTAGAATCAACTGCATCAACCCAGGAGCTACACGCACAGCGATGCGAGCAATAGCTTTCCCTGGTGAAGACAAAGATAAGCTAAAAACACCGGCGGACTTAATGCCGACTTACCTCTATTTGATGTCAGATGATTCAATTGGAGTTAATGGACAGTCCATTGATGCACAACCAAAAAGCTAAATTTCTGGTTCATAAAAAAAGCGCATACACTAAACAGTGTGCGCTTTTTTAGTTCTTTTAATTTGCCAAATTAAACATCTGGATTATTTTCATGAGTCGATAGAGACCACGCATTTAAAAGTGCTCTTACTAATGACGCCAGTGGAATTGCAAAAAACACTCCCCAAAAGCCCCATAAACCACCGAAGAATAACACTGCAACAATAATATAAACTGGATGTAAATCGACTGCTTCTGAAAACAATATGGGAACTAATAAATTGCCATCTAGCGTTTGAATAACACCATAGGCAATAATCACATACCAAAACTCGCTGCCAACACCGAACTGAAACAGCGCAACAAGGGCAACCGGAATGGTTACAAGTGCCGCACCCACAAATGGGATTAATACTGAAAAACCAACTAACGTGCCCAGTAGTGCCGCATACCTTAAATCAAGTACAGTGAAAGTGATAAATGAAATCGAACCTACAATCAAAATCTCAAAAATTTTCCCACGAATATAATTCATTATTTGTTGGTTCATCTCTTGCCATACTTGACTAATTAATTTTCTTTCATTGGGAATAAATTGCTCAAAGCCACCCAATAAAGCGCGTTTGTCTTTAAGCATAAAAAACACCAATAGTGGTACTAAAATTAGATAGACTAGCCATGCCACTACATCTCTCAGTGAATTAAGTGATGTAGATAAAACTGTTTGCCCTATCTTAACAAGATGTACTTCAACCGATAATAAAATTGATTTAATTTGTTCTGGGTTTACCAATTCGGGGTAATTAGCTGGAAGTGTTAAAAGATAGGTTTTGCCTTGTTCCAACATAGAGGGCAAGTCTTGCACAAAGTTTGACAGTTGCTGCCAAAGTACTGGAATAATACCAACAATAATTGATATCGCAATACCACTAAATAGCAGCATTACTATAGTACTTGCCAAGGAGCGCGAAAAGCCCATTTTCATTATTTTCGATACAGGCCAATCGAGTAAATAGGCTATCACTAAAGCAACCATTACGGGAATAATATAAGCACCAAAAAAGTATAAAGCTGCCGCTAGGCCCAAAGTGAGCATCAACAAAGTAATAGCATTAGGATCTGAGAACTTTCGTGAATACCATTGTTTAAAAATATCAAGCACTAAATCGATTCCTTACCAAAATGATACACCGTTAGATGATTTGCATGAAATAAATACTGAATGTGATGATTTTCAAGATAGCGAAACACATCATTTAATTGTGCACTTTCAGAAAATTGAAATTTCACCGATTCACTTTCTTGATGCATTTTTAAATTATATTTAAATTGAACAAACAGTTGTGGACATTGATACTGAGTTAAGTCGTATATCATTTTCATTTTTGTTAGCTAAATGCGTTACTAAAATACCATATAATTACATCTTAAACAGCTTTTCATTATGGCCAAAATCTAAATCTAAACAAAGAGCAAGCAAGTTTTTGATGAATATGCTAAATTCTCATTATAAACGCGAAATGTGAAGACAGTAATTTTCATTTTTATGACGAATCAAAGTAAAAAAAATGATTTACCCAAAAATCCAACCTTAAAGGATATTAACTGGTTTAAAAAACAGCTTAATTGGGGGGAGCTACCACCTTTTTATCACATGGTTGCAGCGTCAGTGAGCGAAGCCGAGGGTATTTTTAGCCATGGCTTTGATAATGCCATTAAACGAATCACGAATAAACGCAACTGGAACCTAGATTTACTTGGTGGAGAAGAGCACGATTCCGGTGAAATAATCTGCAAAAATCCACCTCGAATCGCCCTTTATCAAGTATTTACTGATCGTGGATTTGAACTTTTAGCCTACCCATTTGCCAAAGAAAAACAAATCGATCAATACGTAAAGGACAATAAACTAATGGAGTTCCGCATTTGGGATCCTCATAGTATGAGAAATATCCTGCGTATAAATCAACTACACAAATATATCCAATTTTATTTTCAACGCGGAGACGAAGCAGACAAAGCGTTAATATTACATTCACATAAAATAGTGCATAAAACCATTGAATATTTAAAAGGTGAGCTCAATATTGTCAAGCTTTCAGGTGTTTCTATTAAAGAATATTACCAAAGCGCTGAACGCACTGCAGCTGCATGCGAAGATGAACTTGCGCTTGCACAATTAATGGCAAATGAAATGCTACAAAAAAAGGACTAATATGCCAAAAACAACTCTCTTTAAAAAACTTGCGTGTTTTTGTTTTGCACTCTCACTACCGGTAGTTGCGCAAAGTAATTTCAAGCTGCCCGACTTAGGTACATCGGCAGTGCAAGTTTTATCCATTGAAAAAGAGCGTGCTATTGGTGAAGTTATGATGATGCAAATACGTGGTACATCCCGTGTAATGCAAGATCCAGTGCTTGATGAATACCTCACTAACATTGGCAATCGCCTAGTCGCACATGCTGATGATATAAGATTTCCCTTTGAGTTTTTTTGGATAAATAATAAAGACATCAACGCCTTTGCTTTTTATGGTGGCCATGTGGGTGTGCATACAGGACTGATTATAAATGCCGACAACGAAAGCCAGCTTGCATCGGTAATTGGTCACGAAATTGCGCACGTTACACAAAGGCACTTAGCAAGGCGATTACAACAAGCTAGAGATAATCAAGGTTTGACCATTGCAGGGATGATAGCAGGGATTCTAACCACTATGGTTGCCCCTGATGCGGGTATGGCAATCTTAGCAGCAAGCCAAACTCAAGCGCAATTAAGTCAGTTAACCCATAGCCGTGGCGCCGAGCAAGAAGCAGACCGAGTGGGCATGCAAACACTTAACAGTGCAGGCTTTGATCCAAGAGAATCCAGCGAGTTTTTAGCAAAGTTGGCTGACCAAATGCGTCATATGCCTAAACCGCCTGCTTTTTTACTAACACACCCACTGCCAGACTCTCGTGTTTCTGATGTGCGTATGCGTGCACTACAATACCCAGAACGCTTTATCGATTCGTCACTGGATTTTTCCCTTGCCAAAGCTCGTGTTATTGCTCGCTATGGTCAAGAAAGTGCTAAAGCAGAACAAGAATTTCGCAAATACTTACGAGTTAATCGATTTGCTCACACAACCGCAGCTGAATACGGACTGGCACTTACATTAATTGACCAACAAAAGTTCGAAGAAGCAACAGCGTTACTCGATTCGCTCGAGAAAAAAATACCTACCAGCTTGTTTTTATTAGACTCACGAACAGATTTACTGCTTGGCCAAAAAAAATATGATGAAGCGCTTAAAATGCTTAAAAATGAATACCAGCGCCAACCAAATAACCAAGTTGTTACACTCAACTATGCAAATGCAGCTATCACGGCTGGTAAATTTGAGCTTGCACATAAACTCTTGAAGTATTTCTTACTGGAGAAACCTGAACATGTATTAGGCAAAGAGTTAATGGCGCAAACTTATAAAGAACAAGATGACAAAGCATCTTACCACGAATTACGTGCAAGTATTTTGACAGATTATGGCGCTTATTCACAAGCATCAAACGAAGTGCAAAAAGCATTAAACTACGTTGATACTGATGATGAAATCAAACAACAGCGTTTAAAAGCGCGGTTAAAAGAATACCGTTTAATGCAAAAAGAACTCGCTAAACTTTAATTTAAAGTACAGTCGAATTACAATCACGCAAAAATTAAATTGAGATATTTATGACGATTAAAATTTACCATAACCCGCGCTGTTCAAAATCACGTGAAACCCTCGCCTTACTCGAAGCCAACTCAGTTACGCCTGAAGTGATTGAGTATTTAAAAGAAGTGCCAAGTGTTGATGATATAAAACAGCTTCTATCAATGTTAAATTTTGACTCAGCACGTCAGTTGATGCGCACCAAAGAAACGCTTTATAAAGAGCTTGAATTAAATATCGAAACTGACGAGACGAAATTAATTGAAGCAATGGTAGCTAATCCAAAATTGATTGAGCGCCCAATTGTTGTAAATGTTGATAAAGCCGCTATCGGTCGTCCTCCAGAAAGCGTATTGGCTATTATTTAATGTCATATTTACTAGTGCTGTATCACTCTCGTACCGATTCGGTTAAAAACATGGCATACGAAATAAGTGATGCGGCACAACATGCCGGTGTTGATGTAAAAATACGTTGCTTCAATGGTGATAGTGATGAGCTAAAAGTCTCAATTGATGACTTAAAGCATTGTGCAGGCCTTGCCTTTGGTAGCCCTACGCGTTTTGGTATGATGGCAGCTCCTGCCAAGCAATTTTGGGAAACCACCAGCGATATTTGGCTGGCAGGTGAACTTATCGATAAGCCCGCAGCTGTATTTACTTCTTCAAGCAGTCTTCATGGTGGCAATGAATCAACGCTACTTACCATGTCTCTGCCTCTACTCCATCATGGTATGTTGCTTTGCGGTGTGCCATATGATGTACCTGCACTTAGCGCAACACAAACAGGCGGTACCCCATACGGTGCAAGCCATGTGTCAGGTTTAACAAACTCAAGTCAGCTAAGCCCTGAAGAAATCAGTATTTGCCACAGTGTTGGCAATCGCTTAGCGAAATTAATTAAGCAATTACAATGAGCAACATAGAAAAGAAAGCAATCACCAAGCGTTATCAAAAAATCGCGTTACTCGGCTATATCGGTTTACTAGTCTTAATGCCTGTTTGGCTGTTATGGCTGGTACCACGTGAAGGTTACAGTATTGGCTTTATTATTGGTTTATACATAGTGCCTTTATTGTTGCCGCTTAAGGGTATTATTCAAGATAAGCCATACACTTACGCTTGGGCTAATTTTATTGTCATTATCTACTTCCTTCACGGTTTTACATCGTTATGGGTGGCTGAAGGAGAATTAATGTTTGTACTTTTGGAGTTATTCTTTGCCAGCTGCATGTTTATAGGCTGTACCTATTACGCCCGTTACCGCGGTCAAGAATTAGGGTTAAAAATTAGAAAATTAAAAGAAGAGCTGGCTGAAGAGAAAGCAGCTTTTGAAGAAAAAGAATAAAAAAGCGGCATTTGCCGCTTTTTTAATTTAATGCTGTTAAAAATGTATTAAACCAAGGTAATGCAACAGGTGCAGGGTCATAATTTTCAGTTGCGTCAACCTTCAACATAGCGACCGCCTCGCTCCCCTGCAATGAAAGTAATAATTCTCGAAATTTCTTACCTGCACCACAAAAGGTGTCTCCATAACTACTATCACCCATCGCAATAACAGCAAACGGCTTATTTTGCATTTTTGGCAATTCCGACTCTAACGCAAGATACAAGGATTCTAATTCATAAGGAATATCGCCTTGACCTGTCGTGGATGTGATCACCAAAATCACATCACTTTCAATAAAATCAGCAACTGTGCCTGGATTAAATAGCGATAAGTCGTAGCCTTGTTTTTCTGCTATTGGTATTAATTGCTCTGCTAACGCTTCTGCACCACCATAAACTGTACCTATGAAGCACTTAATGTTTGCCATTTTCTTTCCTTGATTTAATACCTTAGCTAAGTTTATGCAGACTAATCTATTTTTGCCAACTGATAAGCTTGTTCATTGCTAGGCCAACCCAATTTTGCAAATAATGCTAGCTCTTGTTCACCAATAGATGCGCTTATATGAATTTTTTCATCTGTAATTGGATGCTCGAAGGTTAAATCTTTAGCAAACAGCATTAACCGATTCATTTCAAATTCCTTCTGAAAAAAATGGTTTTGCTTGTTATCACCATAATTTGCGTCATTTAAAATGGGATGATTGATATGGTTCAAATGGCGTCTAATTTGATGTTTGCGGCCGGTTTTAGGAAAACATTCGACAAGCGAATAACGAACCGTTGGGAACTTACCTAATGGTTTATCAATAACTGCCTGATGCAAACAATTAAAGCTAGTTTGTGCTTCTTGTGCAGGTTTATCTTTATCTGCAAATTTATCTGCAATTTTGTCATGCTTAAATTTAAGCGGATGATTAACCTCTATTGACGTTGGTGCAAAGCCGCGTGTTAGCGCCAAATAACGTTTGCTAATTTTATGTTCTGAAAAAAGAGCATTCGCGATGCGCGCCACGTCGCTGCTAAGTGCAAATAAAAGCACACCAGACGTAGGCCTGTCTAAACGATGAAGTGGAAAAACGTGTTGACCAATCTGGTCTCGCAGCATTTGCATAGCAAAGTAGATTTCACGTTTATCTAAAAATGATCGATGAACTAATAAACCTGAAGGTTTATCAACCGCAATAAAGTACTCATCACGGTATAAAATGGTCAGTTCCCCATACATTAGCTAAGTGCCTTATCAATTTTTTTAATTACGGTTATAACATCAACATATTCTGCAAGCATTTGCTCTGCCATTGGAGAAATATTTGCTCCCCTTGGCAGGGCTTGTTTTGCAGCAATTAACTGCTTAACACGCACAATAAAAACATATTGAAGCCAGTTTTCAAATGACATGGAGTCAAAGCAAAAAGGCGCAGTAGACATAAAAGCATCTGCTTTGGGTGGCGTTTCTGACCAGAGTCCATGTGTTTTCATGGCTTGCTCTAGTTCGATTAACAAAACATCTATCATTTTACAATTCTAGTTTTAAATTTATATCGCGGCATTTTATCAAAACTTACCTGTATTTCATTGTATAATAGCCAAAACGCACTAATGGGTCTTTTTTAATGCAACAATCTATTTCAAGCCTTGCTGAACTTCTTGATAATGCAGGTACAAGTTGGCGTGTTTATGATATGGGTCGCCGAATTCAAAAAATTGATAAATCAACGTTTCTGCAGATAGAAAATAATCAAATTCCCTATCCATTTCCACTGCAGCAGCATGCTTTTTTAGCCATTCAGTTTTGGAATAGCCAGGAATCACAAACTCCTTACATTTGGTTTTTAAAAATGCCTCTGGATGAACAAAGTAAACTTATTTTGGCAAGTCGTAATCATTTTGCCTCAATGGTGATTGAAGCATTAGGCACTCAATTAACTGGCGATGATGAAGCGCAAAGTAAACTCGATAATAACCCTTATGTATTTACACCGAATGCTAATAAGCTTGCGGCCTTCAATGCGATTATTAAAAATGAATTAAAGCAGAGTGCTTCTGCCTATTATGAACATGTAGAGCTTTATTTTAGTGGAAAATTGGGCTTTGATGATTGGCAACAACTTGGCTTACAAGGGATTGCCGATTTTGCTATCCGCCTCACAGAGCGTAATCAGCAAAATCTAATTAATGCGCTTGGAAAACTGCCACAGCCTGTGGTTCAGTCGCTTGCTGCAACCCTTGAACATAGTACTATTTCAGTATTATTAACTGAAGCTCTTTATGCCCAGTTTGATAATGCATTAAAACAGCAAAGTACTGAAAACATCATTAATTACTTACGAATGATGTCAAGTACGAGTGCGCTCGGTATTTTACAGCGTGCAGTCGCCAATATTATGGCAGATGAACATTGCCTTAATCTTGACCTTGTATTAACGCTTACAGGCCGTTGTTGGCATGTGCTTGAACCACATTTAGTCGTACTAATGGAATATTTAGCAACACATCAAGAACAAGATGTATTTACTGGCATTTTTGCAGACCTTGTTGCAATTCCAAGTTTGCGCCCACATATGTTAGCTATGATCCGAATGCAAAATCGCAGCGAGCAGCTTTCAAGAGCAATCGGAAAACTATTTCAACAATAAACGTGTGGTAACTTTATGGCGTCGATTTGGCTTATTCTTGGTGTGACATGTGTTATTTATCTGTTTTGGCTTGACCGACAAGCAGCTGAGAGTGCGCGTGAATACGCCAACCGCCATAGCAAACAACTCAATGTGCAGTTTTTAAGTATTGCCTGCATTAAAAAGCGTGTGGGCATTCTTAAAAATGGTAAACCAGGTTTAAAGTCCAGTTTTGCGTGGGAATTTTCTAGTAATGGGCAAGACAGTTATACCGGGATTGTAAATCTTGAGAATGATAAAATTGTCAGTGTTGATGTGCCACCACACAAACTAAATTAGAAAATCATTTTCCGGCATCAGAAAAAACTAAGGCGCAACATAATGTCGCGCCTCAAATCTGAAAAAATATCCTTTTTTCTGTGGTTCTCCGTAACCAATAGTGCCGAAGCACATCCTTTCTCATCCATTGAAGGAAACCATTCCTTGATCCCCTTGCCATCCTTGTCCTAGTTCCAAACCTCTTCCTGAGGTGTCCCTTCGCATCCTAGCCTTTCCATGTATTTTGGTTTGTCCTAAACCATCCTTGAAACGCTCCTGCGTTTATCCTTTTTGCTTCCAGCAAAACGCTAAATCATTTAGCGCACAATCGTCCTTGCGTCCTTGTCCTTTGATCCCTTGATACACCCTGTATCAATGCCTAAGTCCTTTCCTTGGCAAGAAGAACATAATTCCGTTATGTTCGCTTCCTTGTTGTGTTAATAGTAGGGGCAATTCCTCTTGAATGTAATAAGGTAAATTCAATTTAAATTTATTAATCTTTTAGACATATTTGGATTATTCTTTAATTACATAAGGTTACATTTGAACATGGTATTATTTCGGGAAGTAAAACATCACAAACTTACATCTCTGTGAGATATTTCCTACAACAAAATTACCCATTAACGACTTTTTCCTTCACAAATAATTTTCCGGATACTTTGGTAAATGTCAGTTCCTGCTCAGCATGATACCCTTCACTGATAAAAAGAGCGCTGTATCTATCTCTCGTTATAAAAACAGCACTGTAATTTGCATCATCACTTTTTACGACATCATCAATCGCCCTTAATAAATAACGGCCAATGCCCTGATGTTGTAAATGCGGATCAACTGCAAATAATGAGATAAAGCAACAGTTAGGGAAAGCAACAAGGGCTTGATGAATGGCTTTTTCTTTTTCGATTAGCTGGTTAGTAGATAGCATGCCAGTATTCAACATTAATTTTAAACGCCAATGCCACACTCTATCTGCAGCAAGTGCATCATTCGCCTTTTGCACACAACTTACGGCAAGTAAGTTGTCATCAGCAAACACCCCTATTAAATGCTGATGATTTTGCCAAAAAGAAGCCAGTTCTTCGCGAATAAGTAACCTTAATTTTTTTTCATAAACAGCAGGTTTTGAACTGTCGTAAGCCAATATTTGCTTAAAAAGTTCATCATCATGGTATGCCTGATAAAGAACGCTCGCCGCAATTTTGCAATCTTCCGCAGTGAGATAAGAGGCTTTGAGTTGTTCACTGATTTCGCTTTGATCAATAGTTACATCAGACATAGTCGCTTCCTTTATTATTATTGTTCACATCTCAAGTTAGCACATTATTTAAGCTATTCTATAATTATTATTGTTTTATATTGACTTAACCAATGTTACTAGGAGAACAAATGGAGTCAGGCTCACACACTATGGCAGATTTATTTTCACAGCTCGGATTAGATTCAAACGAGCATGCAATCGATGCATTTATCAGTTCCCATAAAATAGCGCCTAGCCTTAATTTAGCAGATGCGCCATTTTGGAATCAGAGTCAATCAGCTTTTATAAAAGAATCATTAGCACTTGATGCTGATTGGTGTGAAATTATCGACCAACTTGATAGCTTGCTTCGTTAGTTTACAGTAAACTTGCCCGAATACTTTAAAAGGGCAACATTATGCAAGACATCGTTATTGCTGCTATCAGCAAACTTCTAGCTGCAAAAAAGCAACCGAATGTTGCTTTAGTAAAGGCTAATTTATCCCAGCCAGTGCCTATGCCAATTATTATTGATGTTTTGGCACGTTATAAACAAAATCCATCTGACTTTGAGCAAAACGCTACACAGATTATTGCTAAACCAAATAAGCAAACTGAGCAAACACAAAGTCAACTTGACCGCATCGAAGCAAAGCTTGATAAACTTCTTTCGCTTTTAGAAACTAAATAACGATTTATGTATATTGTTGATCTGACTTTTGACTGTTATCAAGACACTACACTAGAAGCTGCAGAGCAAGCGATTGTGCGCCTTGTAAATGCACTTCGTTTTAATGGCCAAATCATTGGTGAAGAATTTCCAACTACGCTAAAAGACGGCTTTTTTATTACCCGTGTGATGTGTCCAGAAGAAGATGCACTGCACCCGTTAAACCACAGTCCATTTGTTAAATTTAGCTTAGATAAACTCAATGAAGCGGGTTTACTTCACCCAAAAGTAAAAATAATTGGCCAAGATATTCATTCAAATGGCTCAGATACCTGCACATCCCCTTCTAGCTATATTTTATACACGACCTACTTACATACCTGTAGTCCGCTGTATTGCGGTGATGATTTTATGCCGGTACCACTTTACAAAGTACCCGCCGTTGCCAATGGCGATTTTAAAGCACTGCTAAAATGGCAAGAAGATTGGCAAGCCTGTGACCAAATTCAAATTAATGGCGCTACCCGCTGCGAGTTTGCCGCAATTAAAGAGCTCGCTGATATTGATAGTGATTTATTTAGACGAGGCATGGATCTCTCTAAACGCATTCGTTATTTAACCAAAAAGCCTGTGTATTACTATTTATACCGTGTAGGCGGGTTATCTAAAGAGCAAGAGCTCTCGCGCAAGTGCCCAAAATGTCATGGTGATTGGCGTTTAGATGAGCCTTGGTTTGGCTTATTTGATTTTCGCTGTGATGATTGCGAATTGGTATCAAATATTTCGTGGGATTTTCAATAAGGCGCATTATGCGCCTTATTGTTTTGTAATACGTTTTAATAATTCATTATTGAACGTAATAAAGCCCTTTACACTCGCTTAAAAAAGTCTCCATCGAATCAGCTAATTTGTGATGCGGTGCTTTACCTAAATACTCCAACCAAATACTGCCATCAGATAAATCCATTACAAGTAACAAATCATCTTCTTCACAGGTAGCAAAAAATACCGTATCCGCTTGTTTTAGGCGGCGCTTCATTAATACATGACCTGTGATATTTTGCTGTAATCGGTCAAAATCTTGCTCACTCCATGCCTGTAACAAACACAGGTTATGCTCTTGATAGCTCACAAATAAATTATCACTGTAAAAACTAGCAAAGTAGGCTTTAAGCTGCTCTGGAAATTGTGTTTCTAGCGCTTCTTCCAGTTTATCTAAACTCCCTTGCTGCGCTATTTGTTGCCAAGCCACACTGTCATTTTCAACTGAATCTGCAATTTCGCATGGGCTTGGCCACTGCGAGTCATGGAAGACACGCGGTGCCTGACCTGTTTTTTGTTCTGCTAATTGTTTTATCTCGGTATAAATGCGTTGTAAGTTTTCGCTAATTGACATACTGCCTTTGCCTAATTTATTCGTTACAATAGTAAATTATTTATCGATTCTAATCTGATTATGTCACATTACCAAGACGCACCTGAGCTAAAAGGTGCTTTACTCGGTCAACAAACCGAATATAAAGATAGCTATGATGCTTCGCTACTGTTTCCAATTGCCCGAAAACTCAATCGCGACGATTTAAATATCGATGAAAGTGCATTGCCATTTAAAGGTGAAGATACTTGGACTGGCTACGAGCTTTCTTGGTTAAATCAAAAAGGCAAACCTGTTGTTGCTGTTGCTGAGTTTATTTTTCCTGCCACCAGCAGTCATATTATTGAATCAAAGTCATTCAAACTGTATTTAAATAGCTTTAATCAAACAAGGTTTGATTCGATGGCGCAAGTAGCGCAAATACTCACTGACGACTTATCAAAAGCCGCAAACTGTGACGTAATAGTGAAGCTGTTTAATGCCGACGAGTTTGATTGTTTAATGCCAACGCCATTTACGGGTATTTGTTTAGACGATTTAGATATTGAAGTAACTGAATACGATTTAAATAGCCATTTATTGCAAGCGGATGAGAATGCTGAAATTGTCACTGAAACACTTTACAGCCATCTGTTAAAATCGAACTGCTTAATTACTTCTCAGCCAGATTGGGCCTCTGTCGTAATCCGTTATACCGGCAAAAAAATCAATCACGAAAGTTTATTAAAGTATTTAATCTCTTTTAGAAACCATAATGAATTTCATGAGCAATGTGTTGAGCGTTTGTATTGTGATTTACAAAACGCCTTTGCCGTAAGCAAATTGGAAGTATACGCACGCTATACTCGCCGTGGTGGCTTAGATATCAACCCGTATCGTTCTAGCGATTATGCTACAACCCAGTTTAAATTAAAAAGTAACCGCCAATAGCGGTTACTTTATTTATCCTGAACTCAGGGTAATTAATGTTTATCGCTGGTTTTGTTACGCATTGGTACGCTTAAACCACACACATCAATGTAGTTTGCTCGATGCTGGAACCATTCTTCTGGACGATTTCGCCTCGATTCAATATAACGCTCAAAGCTAGCACTTTGCGTTTTCATCACTTCAAGGTTATGAGCTGGAGAATTTGCTAAATCCGCTGCCACAGCAAAACCCTTTATTGGATTAAAGTTAACATCTTCAATGGTCGTTTCTGGCTTACGCTTAAGCCGTTGAATATGCTCTATTCCTCTTACGACACGACCAAAAGAGCTGATATTCAAATCAAGGTAACGATGATTACCTAAAATCACATAAAACTCGGTACCACCACTATTTATATCGTTACCTCTCGCCATTGCAAAGTTTCCAATACAGTGAGTTTGCCAAGTTTTTGTACCTTTGGCGTTTTGCGCAACAGCAAAACCGTTTAAAAATCCGGTTTTATCAGCATAACCATCTGCAGTATCAACCAGCTGAATCTCAATCGGTTGTTTAGTTTCTTTAATAAATTCAGCATTTACCGTTTTAGCTGCATTCTTCGGTTGTTTCTTTTCTGAAATATCACCACCCTGCGCAACAAAGCCTTCAACAAAACGGTAGATATTAAGGCCATTATAAAAACCTTCTCTCACTAACTTTTTAAAATTCATTACGTGATTAGGCGCAAGCTCAGGATTAAGCTCAATCACCACATCACCGGTGTTAAGCGACAAAATGAGAGTATTTTCTAAATCAAGTGAACGCCATTCATCATCAGATGATTTTTCAATAACTGCTGCCGGTGACAGTGTTTGCTCTTTGGCAATTAACGGCATTGCACAGAGCGACATTAAACCTGTTGCAAGCGCAAGTTGGGTTAGTTTTATCATTATTAGTCCCAATCAAATTTATACAAAATATCGAGTGAATCATTAATGCCACTAATCGCCTCAATATATAGTTTTGGCAGCAATTGGTAACGCACTGCAACTTCACTCATCGAATCAAAAATACCAATACTGTAACGCACTTGAATACCCGGCGCTACATAGCCGGATATTTCAACTTTAGTTTCTTCACCACAGCCTCTTGAAGATAGCGAAACATCATCTATGCCAAGGGCTTCACCTATTTTACTTATGCTGCCTTCACCTCTTGCAAGCCCTCTTGCTAATAGCAACTGCGTAAGCATTCCGTCACTGGCCGAGTTTGACTCGCTAAGTGCCCTTCCTGAAAGTAAATAGGATAACGCCATCGCTTGATCCATATTTGGATCTGAAAACACATCTAGACGCGGCTCTTCAACATTCCCTGTTAACTTAACACCTGCAGTAACCCCATCTTCAGTTAGATCAGGGTTACGAATAGCACGAACATTTAATAACGGTTTATCAACTGGACCATTAAAAATAAGTTGACCTGTTTCAATTAATAGCTCCTGACCAAATGCGCGGTATTCACCTTCAAGCAAGGCAATTTCACCGGTTGCAATTAAAGGCGTATTGTCGACTTGTTTAAATAGCACATCGCCTTTTAGTTTGGAACGAAGACCAAATGAATCAATTCGTACTTTTTCATCAATCAAAATCGCCAAATCAAGGCTATATGCAATTGGCAGCGATTTATTTTGCTGTTTAGCAGCATCAATAATTAATTCATCATCCGATACACTCACCGCGCCTTCAGGTAGTTGTTTTACTTTTACGCGGCCATCCACAACATGTACTTTACCTTTTACATCAGCAAACTGCTTCGCATAATTAATTTCAATGGTTGGCGAGATAGCAAACCATAAATTAGGCTCAAGGACCATTTTAAATGAATCACCGTTAATACGCGCATTAAAGCTAGGCTCCCCCTGCCAATCGGCATTGCCTTCTATGGCAATATTCCCCTGATTATTATCAAAAAACTTTCCTGTTAGCATCGCACTGTTATCGTTAAAGGTGACATTCAGGTTTCCCTGTTCAATCGATAACGGTGTCCACGGCGCTAAAAATGCAAAGTCACTTAAATTGAGCTGCCCTTGAACTTGCGGTAAAAATGCACTACCTGCAAGCGTCACATTTGCATTTAGCTCGCCAGCAAGTTTATCAATTTGTTGGCTAAAGCCTTTTAGATTAGTAAAATTCAGCGCCTGTAGTGCAAGCTTACCTTTAAGCGGGCGTTTGCCTGACACATCGCTAATATCAATATCGCCAATGATATTGCCCAGCACAGAAGATTTAATATTGGTATCTAAAGCAATTGCCGACGTATCCGCTTTTAACTTAAAAAACAGTTGCTCAATTGGTACTATCGTGTTGATAAAACTTTCATTTACACCAAAATTGATGGTGTTTGATTGCAGCTCACTATCAATTGATAAGAGTTTAGCGTCTTGCCAACGGGCGTTTAAGTGCCCCGTTATTTCACCGGATGGCGAAATGGTTTTGGGTAAAACTAAACTCAGTACTGATAAATCGAAATGCGTAAGTGCTAAATCGACATTGCCTTTCTCAGCCGAGGCCGTTATCGCCTCAAGACAAAAAGCTGTATTAGTCCCTGACCAGCAATGTTCACTCACATTAGCAAGGCCTTTGTTAAGATAGTAATCAAACACTATCGCTTGTAGATTCGATAGATTGATCTTTTCATTTTTGAATGCAAGTTGCTTAATTTGACCGCGGTACCGTTCAGCATTAAGACCGCCCTCTATTTGGGAGTTAATATTTACTGTTTCAGAATGCAATTGCAGTTTGACGTCATGGTTTTGTAAATCACCGAATGTTTTTAGCTCAATTTTATTAATAGATTGCTCATCTAGGCTAATGCCAGCAGCTTCAAGTGATATATTGGCAAGGTAGTTTTTGGCAAAATCTAAGGTACCATTACTGATAATTTTATCGATGCGATACTCTTGAAAAGCCAGCTGATTAAGTGCCATTTGCCAATTTACAAAGGGTGTTTTAAGCTCACCGGTGATATTAAAATCGGCTTTTCCCTGCCCTGAAAGACGACTATCAAAAGTTTCGGGATTTACGAGATTTAAGTTACCGCTTACATTCCAGTTTTTGTTAATATCACCTGAAAGTGTGAGCTGGTTATCTTCACTTGAAATTGTAAACTCTTCAATTTCAGCGTGCAGTTTATCATCTATTGCCAGGACTATATTGGCATCAATCGGTGCATTATTAACATAACCTGCGAGTGTAAACTGTGGCACATTGAGCTGCCAATTAATGCCATCAGAAATAAAGTCGACAGCCCCTTTTAAGGCAATATCAGAAGCAACTGTTGGTTCAAATTCTTCCACACTTATCTTGTCTGATAAAAGAAATAGCGAAGCTTCAATGCCCTGTTGCCAGCTTAGATTACCCGTTAGCGCTAAATTGCTTTTAGCTGTTTTAATTAAAAAGCGGTCAATATCAATTTCGCTAAGGCTACCTTTACCGACACTTTCAATCGCCATTTTTGGCAAACCTGAAAGTGCTGCATTAGTATTCAATTGATAGTGAAAGGCTGAAATATTACCGTCTGCTTTTATAATTGAATCTTGAACGGTGATTTGCTGCGCATGATCAGCAATACTTAGTGCGTCAGATTCAATTAATAAATTAAACGGCAACTGTTTTTCCAGTAACGATGCTGATGCCTCAAGTTTAGCGTGATAAAGCCCCGATAATTCACTTTCAAGGCGAAGTTTTGCTAAATCACCAGAGATTGTTGTTTCAATTTGATACTCTTTGTTATTAATTTCGAGCGCAACCTTTAAAGGGTTATTGCCTAACAACGACAAACTGCCCTCAAGCTTTGCACGCAAGTCTTGATAAGCAAGGGATAACTTTGCAATTGTTATGTCACTGTTATGTTGCCCAGCTTGCAGGTATATATTCTTTATAAGCTGAGACGTGTCGCCCTGTTGTAGCTTAAATTGCGAAATTGCAAGTTCACCTATTTGCCAATTAAGGGGTGTTTCAAAATGCATTGGGGATATTTCAGGCAAGGTAAACGTTTTAGCCGATGAAACCGATGCAGTATTTTGCTCTGCTTGCGCTAAACCAATATCAATTTTACCAGCCGTGATTTTCGCAATGTTAAGTTCATTTTCTCGCAATTTTAAGCGGGTAAAAACATCACTAATCGAAGCGTTTAATTGCCCTTGTGAAAACGTAATTTGCTTAACGCTGAAGGTGTTTACGGCAATAGACAATGGCAGAGAAATTTTGCTTAATTCACTTTCATCTGTATTCGCTTGTTCTTTAGTATCAACAGTCAGAGCAATATCCACTAAGTCAGCGCTAAGTTCTTCAAAACAGAGATCGGCACAGGAATAAAAACGCATATCGAGTACCATGTTTTTAAGATTTAGCTTTATTTGCGCATTGTGGTAATTAACACTAAATTTTCCGCCTCGCAGTAAAGGCTTACCATCTGTCTCAATTGCTAAATTAGGCACTAAATGATTGGCACCATAAACAAGCACTTGGTTACCAATGCCACTAAAGAGTAATGCAACAATACCTATCAGAAGAATAATCACTGCCCAAAACAGATTACGCACAAAAAGTAACATGCGTTTAGTCGTTGGCGGGCTTTGTTTTACAGCGTCGTTCATATTTCAGGCCCTATGGTAATGCTAAAACGGCCAGTTCGCGTATCATCAGTTATCGCAAAAGCATAATCTATTCGTACTGGGCCGATTGGCGTTAACCAACGAACACCTAAACCTGTACCTACTTGAATTTCTTCATCAAAGTCATTAGTGGCGGTACCCGCATCAACAAAGAGTGCTGCGCGCCAATTAGGTAAAAATTGATAATTATATTCCGCACTTGCTGTTACTAAATATTGCCCACCCACAATTTGCTCATTAATTTTAGGCGCAATAGACTTATAGCGATAACCACGCACACTCTTATCACCACCGGCAAAGAAACGCATTGATATTGGCACAGCGTTTATATCGTCAGTAACAATTGCACCTACATTTAACCTACCCAGCACCATATGACGATTTGCATAAGTGCGTAAATGCTGACCCAAAATTTGTACTTTAAAAAGATCAACTTCAGACGCTAAATGCTCGCTCGCAAACTCTGTAGAAACTAATAACTGCTCACCCCAATAAGGTGTTGTGCCGCCTAACATGCGTTTTCGCGCATAGCTAATGCCAGGTAACACCATATTGCTATGGTAGTTAACACTATCAATTTCATAATTTTCGATTTCATACTTAACAAACGCGGTACGTACCCAGTTATTGTCGGTCAGCCATTGCCTTTGCGCTTGCGTTGTTAGTTTTCGTGAAATTTTAAGGTCATCATAAATATAACCTGCACCAAAACGCCAAACATCATTATTAGGATCGTTCACAGGAATGGTGTAACTAATACGTGCTTGAGGGTCAATCTGGCTTGCTTCGATGTTTGTTTCAAGGTAGTGACCGTCACTGGTTATCCAAGGCTTTGTCCATTTAAACCGAAGTTTAATACCATTATCGTCGGTACTGATACCACCACCCACTTCAAAGCTATTTTCGGGCTTATGTAAAAGCTGCACTATTACCGAAACCTCGCCATTTTGACGATTTACAATATCGGGATAAACACGCACGCTTTTAAAATACGGCATATTGGAAAGTTGAATATTAAAGTCACTCACAATGGCATTATCGTAGGCATCTCCGACGATCATCGGATTGAGTCGATGAACTAAGTCATTTGCTTTTATCTCTTTGGCAATAATCATCGGACCAAACTTATAGCGAATACCCGAATCCACATGTAATCGAATGATGGATGATGAGGTGCCACGCCTCACTTCAATGGCGTGTTTTAACCACTTTGTATCAAAGTAACCATTTTCAAATAATGTGGCACTAATAAGGGCTTTGGCTTTTTCA
>NZ_JBFKMX010000056.1:0-23710 GCF_041629635.1 Pseudoalteromonas sp.
CAAGCGCGAGAAGAGCAAACTCTACACTCAGATCAAGACAATGGTTTACTACTGCCCGATAACCTTACACAGCCGCAATTGGATTACTTTAAAGCACTGGGTGAATTTGTTTGTGACAACCTAATTGCCTGCGGTATTAAAGAATGCCCTGGTGGCATTATGGCAAGTCGCGATAATTGCCGAATGGGACTGTCGGGTTGGCTAAATCAGTTTAGTTCATGGATTAAGAGCCCATCACCTCAGGCCATTTTAAATTGTAAAATCTTTTTTGATATTCGCTTTGTTGAAGGTTCAGAAAGTCTTTTCGATTCTTTTAGTAAAGGCATTTTAACAACCACTAAAAATCAAATATTTTTTGCGTCGATGGCGACGGATATCAACGCCAACTCTGTTCCTATCGGTTTATTTAACCAGTTTAAGCTTGAGAAAAATCAGCAAAAGCACAGCTATCTTGATTTAAAAAAGCGTGGTGTAGCGATTATTAATGATATTGTTCGCTTATATGCCTTACATCACAATATTACCGCTGCTAATACCCTAGAGCGCCTAGGCGCACTTTCTAAAAAGTCGGATGTAAATAAATCAGATATTTATGATTTGAAAGATTGCTGGCGCTACCTTACTCAGCTGCGTTTAAACGTACAGTTGCAACAAAAAGGCTTACCTGCAAACTGTATTGACCCAGAAGATTTAACTTCGCTTGAAAGACACCAACTTAAGGAGGCTTTTTACTTAATTAAACAGGCGCAACAAGCGGCTGCCTTTAAGTTTGCAAGAGGAAGTTTATGATGGGGTTATTTGAATCAATAAAGCGTTTTTTTGTGTTACCAGATAAAGACGCAGATGTGTTAAAAGCCAATTGCTTTAAAACCGATTATTTGGTGATTGATTTAGAGCTAACTGGCCTAAATGCAAAACAAGATGAAATTGTTTCTATCGCTTGGGTGCCAATCAGTCATCAGCGAATTCAAATTGGAAATTGCCAGCACTTTATAAATAATCAGGTAAGTAATCTCAATCAAAGCCCGGTTTTCCATGGTATAGACATTGATAGCTTAGCGCAGGGAGTGCCATTAAATGAGGCACTTAAAGCGTTAAATGAGCTACTTGATGACAAAATATTAATTTTTCATAACCAAGAATTGGACTGGTCATTTCTGCGACTAGCATTTAATAAAGCAGGCTTGTTACATAAGCCGCTTGCCATACTCGATACCATGCAAATTGAACATAAACGCCTAGCAAGACAGGGCCAAATTATTGCGCAAGATAGTCTAACCTTGGCAAATTGCCGTGAACGTTATCGTTTGCCTGAGTACCGTTGCCATAACGCATTAACTGATGCAATGGCCACCGCAGAGTTATTTTTAGCACAAGCAAATCAAATTAGTCGTGCTAACCTTCTGCTCGTTAAGCATTTAATGTGAACTGAAATGTTTAAGGCAGCGCTCTAATTGATTCATTCTTATGGAATGTAAATTGCCTTTTACCATTTTCTTTTGATTGGTAAAGTGCAACATCTGCATAATGAATAAGCTCTGTCGGCTTTAGGCTGTTTTCGTGAGTTGAAGATATACCAATACTCACACCTACATTAACGGTCTGATCTTCACATATTATTTGCTCGCAAATAGCATTAATAATACGTTGTGAAATAGTCGATACCTCATCATATGTTAGATTTTCATCAAAAATAATAATGAATTCATCGCCACCAACACGAGCTGCAAAGTCATAAGGGCGAATCATTTTTTGTATGCGAGAAGAAACCTCAACTAAAACGGCATCCCCCATTGGGTGACCAAAATTATCATTAATTTGTTTAAATCCATCTAAATCCAAGTATAAAAGATAAATATTTTGAGGGTTACGAAGGTGTTTTGCTGTTAATTCGTCAATTTTTTTAAAAAGATACTTACGATTTGCAAGTTTGGTCAAACTGTCATGTAATGATTCATGCTCTAACTCGTTTTGTAATTCCTCTCGATACATGATTTCCTTTTTAAGATTATTAACGCTTTCTTCTAACTGTTCGGTGCGCTTTTTTACCTGTGCCTCCAATTCAAGCTGGTAACTTTGCAGTTTAGTGTTTGCTTTCACTAATGCCTGTTGTGTATGAAAGGCATCGAGCGCAGATGAAATTACATGGCTAATAGTAAATAAAACATCAACTATAGTAGTGTCATATTCATTTTCATTGCGATAAGACTGAATAATAAACGCACCTAAAAATTCATTGCGGTGACTCAAAGGGAAGCAAAGCCATTGTTTGGGTAAGCTGCCAAGCATTTTTACTGTGCCTGTTTCAATGAGATTTTGAATATCATGGGCTTGATAGTTGCATACTCTATGGTTAGATAATGCGTAGGCCGTCAGAGTATGATTAAGCTCTTCTTTATCTATTCCTTGAAGCGAATCAACATCAATATCGTCTTTAACATCATGAAAGTAGGGAAATGTTAACCGCTCTTTATCGTCTTGCAGAACAACATAGAAGTTATCTGCATAAGTCACTTTTTGAAGTATGCAGTGAATATCGAGTAAAAATTTTTCAATTGATGCACTGCTATTTAGACAAGCAACTATATCCGTCATTCGTTCAATAACATGCTTTTGATCAATGTCTGAGTGTGTTAACACGGATTATTTAAACCACAGTGAAAAGTCAGCATGACTTTAAATATAGAAGTGATTAGGCAAAACACAAAAAAAGTTTTAGACATCTAAACATCTGGAGCTTGATATTTCTGGGTATCTGTTCATAATTGTCCTCAGGTTTGGATAAGCAAGTAGTGCAAGTATTAAAATTTTTATTCATACCTAAGGTTAAAGCTAATTTACCACAGTAATAAGGATAAAATGATGCCAATTACAGTTCGCGATCAGTTGCCCGCCATTAACACTTTAAGGCAAGAAAATGTGTTTGTTATGCCCGAAAGCAGAGCTAAAACACAAGAGATCCGTCCAATGCGATTAGCCATTTTAAACTTAATGCCTAATAAGGTTGAAACTGAGGTACAGTTTATCCGTTTATTGGCTAACTCTCCGTTGCAAGTAAATGTCGAATTATTGCGCTTAGATACCCATCGCAGTAAAAATACCTCTGAGCAACACTTAGATATGTTCTATAAATATTTTTCAGAAGTTAAAAACGAAAACTACGATGCGATGATTGTGACTGGCGCGCCGTTAGCACACCTAGAATATAGCGATGTTGGTTATTGGCAAGAATTGAAAGAAATTTTCGAATGGGCTGAACAGCATGTAACTTCTACCTTGTTTTCGTGCTGGGCCGCTCATGCAGGGCTATTTCATCACTACGGATTAAAGCGCAAACTTAAAGCGAAAAAGCTGTGTGGTGTATTTAAACATCAACGTTATTTTGAGCACGCAGCGCTAACGCGTGGTTTTGATGATGAATTTTTAGTGCCGCATTCGCGTTACGGTCATATTAATGAAGCGGATATTGCAAACCATAGCCAGCTAGAGGTTATAGCCGGTTCGCCCGAAGTTGGCGCGTTTTTAATCAAAAATAAATCGGGCTCTCAGGTATTTTTAACTGGTCACCCAGAATACGATGCAGATACTTTGAAAAAAGAGTATTTACGCGACTTAGAAAAAGATGAGAATGCGCCTAAGCCAAATAATTATTTTCCTAATGATGATACTAGCGCCAAACCAAGCAAAACTTGGCAGAGCCACGCCTTTTTATTATTTTCAAATTGGTTAAACTATTACGTTTACCAAACCACACCATATGATATTAACTTAGTCAGTCAAGACGTAAGGACTAACAATTATGCCGAATAAATCACTGCAGTTAAGCGCTGCATTAAAAGCGCGTATTCATATTCTTGATGGTGCTATGGGTACTATGATCCAGAAATATAAACTGGAAGAAGAAGATTACCGCGGCGAACGCTTTGCAAATTGGCATGTGTTGGTCAAAGGCAATAATGACTTACTAAGCTTAACTCAGCCGCAAATTATTGAACAAATTCACCGTGAATATCTTGCGGCAGGCGCTGATATTATTGAAACCAATACCTTTAACGCGACCACCATTTCAATGGAAGACTATGAAATGGCTAGGCTAAGCCGTGAAATCAATCTTGAATCGGCAAAATTGGCGCGCAAAGTGTGTGATGAATTTGAAGCACAAGACCCAGCTAAACCGCGCTATGTAGCGGGTGTGCTTGGTCCAACGTCAAAAACCTGTTCTATTTCGCCAGATGTAAACGACCCTGGTTTTAGAAACATTACCTTTGATGCTCTTGTTGAAGCTTACATTGAATCAACACTGGCACTTATTGAAGGTGGTGCAGATTTAATTCTGATTGAGACTATTTTTGATACGCTCAATTCAAAAGCAGCTGCCTTTGCGGTAGAAGAAGCATTTGAGCGCGCAGGCGTTACTTTACCTGTAATGATTTCTGGTACCATTACTGATGCATCGGGTCGTACGCTTTCAGGTCAAACAACCGAGGCATTCTACAATTCTATTCGTCATATTAAGCCTATTTCTATTGGCCTTAATTGTGCCCTTGGGCCAGATTTATTGCGCCAATATGTAGAAGAGTTATCACGTGTGTGTGAAACCTTTGTATCGGTTCACCCTAACGCAGGCTTACCGAACGAATTTGGTGAGTACGATTTAGAATCAGACGAAATGGCAAAAGAAATCGTGGATTGGGCAAAGTCGGGCTTTATTAATATTGTTGGTGGCTGTTGTGGTACGACGCCTGAGCACATTAATGCGATGTATCAAGGCACCAAAAATGTTGCGCCACGCCAATTACCAGAACTTGAAGTGCGTATGCGCTTAGCCGGCCTTGAAGCCTGTAATTTAAACTAGGAGCAAACATGACACGCAGTACAGCAGTATTTACCAATGTTGGTGAACGTACTAATGTTACGGGCTCAGCCCGATTTAAGCGTTTAATCTTAGAAGAAGATTACGAAACCGCATTAGAAGTTGCCCGTGAGCAAGTAGAAAATGGCGCACAAATTATCGATATCAACATGGATGAAGCCATGTTGGACTCAAAAGCCGCAATGGTACGCTTTTTAAACCTAATAGCGTCAGAGCCAGATATATCACGTGTGCCGATTATGGTCGATTCATCTAAGTGGGATGTAATTGAAGCAGGCTTAAAATGTATTCAAGGTAAGGCAATCGTTAACTCAATTTCACTTAAAGAAGGTGAAGAGCCATTTATTAAGCAAGCTAAAATCATTAAGCGTTTTGGTGCGGCTGCCGTCGTTATGGCGTTTGATGAAACAGGGCAAGCCGAAACTGCCGATCGTAAATTTGAAATTTGTCAGCGTTCGTACCGCATTTTAGTCGATCAACTAGGCTTTCCGCCGGAAGACATTATTTTTGACCCGAATATTTTTGCGGTAGCCACGGGGATTGAAGAGCACGACAACTACGCTGTTGAATTTATTGAAGGCACACGCCGCATTAAACAAAACTTACCGCACTGTAAAGTGTCGGGCGGTGTTTCTAACGTGTCTTTCTCGTTCCGCGGTAATGACCCAGTGCGTGAAGCAATCCACTCGGTATTTTTATATCACGCCATAAAAGCGGGTATGGACATGGGGATCGTAAATGCGGGTCAACTCGCGGTTTATGATGATATTCCAAAAGAGCTACGTGATGCAGTTGAAGATGTAGTACTTAACCGTGATTCTGAAGCAGGTGAGCGTTTAGTAGAACTTGCGCCAAAATACTCAGGCAAGGGTGTTGAAGCGAAAAAAGAAGATTTAGAATGGCGTAGCTGGCCTGTTGCAAAACGTTTAGAGCATGCCCTTGTTAAAGGTATTACGGAATTTATTGACGAAGATACCGAAGAGGCACGTCAACAAGCAGACAAACCAATTCAAGTAATTGAAGGTCCATTAATGGACGGTATGAATGTAGTAGGTGACCTGTTTGGCGAAGGTAAAATGTTCTTACCTCAGGTAGTCAAATCGGCGCGTGTTATGAAGCGTGCGGTTGCTTATCTTGATCCATTTATTGAAGCGGAAAAAGAAGAGGGTGCAACCAACGGTAAAATTCTAATGGCTACCGTTAAAGGTGATGTACATGATATTGGTAAAAACATTGTGGGTGTAGTACTGCAATGTAATAACTACGAAGTGATCGACCTTGGCGTAATGGTACCTGCAGAAACTATTTTACGTACCGCGATTGAAGAGAAAGTCGATATTATTGGTCTTTCAGGTCTTATCACACCATCGCTTGATGAAATGGTGCATGTGGCAAAAGAAATGACACGCCAAGGGTTTGATATTCCACTATTAATCGGCGGTGCAACAACATCAAAAGCGCATACAGCGGTTAAAATTGAACCGGAATATAACAAAGGCGTGGTGTATGTAAATAACGCCTCGCGTGCGGTTGGTGTGGCGTCAAGCTTGTTAAGCAAAACGCAAAAGCCAGAGTTTTTAGCAAAAACTACCGCTGAATACGAGAAAGTGCGTGAGCAACAAGCGCGTAAACGCCCACGCTCAAAACCAGTTACACTTGAGGCAGCTCGCGCTAATAGCGCACCAATTGATTTTGTAAATTACACGCCACCTGTGCCAAAACAGCTAGGTGTGACCGAGTTTAAAGATGTATCGATTGAGACACTACGTGAGTATATCGACTGGACTCCTTTCTTTATGACGTGGTCGCTCGCTGGTAAATACCCGCGCATTTTAGAAGATGAAATTGTTGGCGAAGAGGCAAAGCAACTGTTTAAAGATGCTAACGAGATGCTGGATGATTTAGCATCATCAAACAAACTGCAACCGTTAGGTGTGATGGGTATCTTCCCTGCTAACCGTGTTGAAGATGATATTGAAATATACACCGATGAATCTCGCTCTGAAGTACTTGTGACAAGTTGCCAGTTACGTCAGCAGACCGAGAAAAAAGACTTTCCGAATTATTGTTTAGCTGATTATATCGCGCCAAAAGGTACGCGAGATTACTTTGGTGCTTTTGCTGTAACAGGCGGATTAGAAGAAGACGATTTAGCGGATGTGTTCGAGCAGCAGCAAGATGACTATAACAAGATTATGGTAAAAGCGGTTGCCGATCGCTTAGCTGAAGCGTTCGCTGAATATCTTCATGAACGCGTTCGTAAAGAAATATGGGGCTTTGCTGCCGATGAAAACTTATCGAACGATGAGCTTATTCGCGAAAACTACCAAGGTATTCGTCCAGCTCCGGGTTACCCTGCGTGCCCAGAGCACACTGAAAAACAGAAAATTTGGCAGTTGCTTGATGTTGAAAATCGCATCGGTATGAAACTGACAAGCTCATATGCAATGTGGCCGGGCGCTGCGGTGTCAGGTTGGTATTTCTCTCACCCAGATTCGAAATATTTCGCCGTTGCGCAAATTCAGCAAGATCAGCTTGAAGATTATGCCAAGCGTCAGGGAATGAGTTTAGCTGAGGCTGAGCGCTGGCTTGGGCCAAATCTTTAATCTCAAAAAAAGGGAGATACCTTCTCCCTTTTCTATTTACAATCACATTTTTAGCTAACTGTTTAGCTTGTAAAAAACATGGTTTTAGCAAAACCATAATATAACTCCTTTCTTTTATTGGTTTTTTAATCTTTTAATTCGCTTTTGCGGTTATCTTTGATAATACTTTATTAATGATTATGTGAGTTTTCGGGCAAATGATAAAAGCGCTTAACTACCTAGTAATATTGGTAATTTTTTCTCAATTTCAGTGCGCGCTGAGCTCGATATTTTATTTGTAAGCCGGTCCATTCCTAACGAACCTTTTTGGCAAAGTGTAGAGGAAATCACCCAATCAGCTGCGCTGCAATTTGATACTAAATTGAAAGTGATTTATGGCATGGGAAACCGCATTGTTCAGTTGGAATCTGTTAAATCTTATCTAGCCAAAAATAAAAAACCAAACTACGCCATCGTATTAAATCACCCAGGTGGTTCACATGCATTAATGTCCTTATTAGATGAGAACAAAATTAAATTCGTCACTTTAGAGCAAACCATTTTTGATGAGGAACGTGAGAAAATTGGGCTTGCTGGCCAACATTATAAACATTGGATAGGTGAAATTTATTTCGATAATCATCAGGCGGGTAAACAATTAGCCAAGGCGCTAGCATTACTTAAAAATGCGAAATTGCCTAACAAGGAAACCCAAGTTGTAGCAATAAATGGGCACTATGGCAGTGAATCACAAGCGCGATTTAATGGCATGAGAGAGTACTTTGAAAGTAATCAGGGCATTGTTTATCAAGCGGTCCATGCGGGATGGTCAGAGCAAATTGCTTACAAGCAAACCAAAGCATTACTTGCACGCTTTCCGGAGGTTAATGTGATATTGGCTGCATCAGATTTAATGGCCTTAGGCGCCAGTGAAGCCGCGGTTGACAGTGGTAAAATACCGAATAAAGACATTTTTATTGGCGGTTTTGATTGGCTTACAAGAGCGGTTAAAGCAGTTGAAAAACAATCCCTAAGTGCTTCTATTGGCGGCCATAAAGTGATGGGGGCGTGGGCGCTGATCAGTATTATTCTGCACAACTTAGGTCAAGATCTGTTTGCAAAACAAGATAAGAAGAAACTTATTTTTAACCTTGATGTATTAACCAAGCAAAATGTTGCTCATTATCAAGCGCACAAAACAAAAATTAACTGGGAAGATTACAACTTTAAAGCGCTTAAAGAAAAAGTGGCTATACGCCACTCTATCGCAGGGCTAAGCCCGTTAAACCCTAACGAGCACAATTAACTGGCAAGTTGTTTTTCAGCTAAGTTTAATTCCATCGTTGCTTTTAATAAGCGGTAAAGATTAATTGATGCATCAATTTCTTCTTTACGGTTGGTTAAGCTCTCAATGTTTAAACCTAGTGGCACATCTAAATGAGCACAGCTTTGTAAAATAAGGTTTAGATTTTCACGGCAAATGCGCACTGATTCATTTAGTGATTGCTCAGAATCTAAAATGCGCCATTTAGTTGCTTCTGGCACAGAAATACCAAGCCACTGCATAAACTCTAATGTTTTCTCACTGCCGCACGGTGTAAAGGTTAATATAATACGGTTTGGCGTCAGGCCTTGTTGCTTGCAACTGCGGGCATAGCTTGTGATTAAGTCGATAGTTGCCTGTGCATCATATACCGCTTGTGAGATAAAATACTCACAGCCTTGTGCTGTTTTTTCTAATAAACGTTCATGTTCATTACGTTTTGATGCATGACGTTCTGCAATAGTAACACCACCTAAGAAAAACTTATTTTGATGCTCACTTAATGCTTTATACGCGTTCGATAAGCTTAATTTAATGTCACCTTCCGATGATGGGCTACCTACTAAGACTAAATTGTTCAAAGAGTATTTTTCTTTGGTTTCTGTTAGCCACGCATTAAATTCTTCTACACCACGCTGCGCTACACTTTTGTAGGTGATTACATCTAACTCTGATAAGTCACTTAACAGCAAACTGTATTCACGAGGGTCTACAGTGTGCTTAAACGGAAAAGGGCGTGGTACGCTGGTACGGCTACTTTCATCTTGAATGTCGTAAATTACTAAACCGTCATATTCAATCTCATGTAAACGACCTAATAATTTATTGGCAATTTCTTCAACTTTATCTTTTTCAGTACCCATTTTTGGTGGCGTAGTACCAATTAAATAAACGCCTTGTGTTGGGTCTTGAATTTTCTGTTGTAAAGATAAAGCCATTGTTCCGCACCATAAATAATTTCGATAGGGTAACTATAACAGACTTTTAGACGTCTAAATAGCTATAGCTAAAAATTGCGACTGAAAATTTTTGTAATTCAAGTTGAGATAAATTCATGTTATGAAGGTTTCAGGTTTCAGGTTTCAGGTTTCAGGTTTCAGGTTTCAGGTTTCAGGTTTCAGGTTTCAGCGTTCAAATCTGAATCCTGAGCTTTTGATTCTGAATTCTAATGTTGCAAAACATTTACACCCATTTACCGCAATTGCTCGCTTAACATCGTTAACATCGCCATAATTACCCAGTTTAGAAAAAATTCTATAGAAAAATAATCCAAACCAAGGGAAACAGTATGAAACTTAAATTGGTTGCAGCAAGTGTAGCAATTGCACTATCACTTGCTGGTTGTAATAGCACAACATCATCAAATAATGCGCAAGCTACCACGTCAGTAAAGGCTGAAAACAAAGTATTTGCACAAGATTACGTGTTAGACGAGCTTGATAACGGTCTTCGCGTTATGGTGGTTAAAACAGATTACCCAGATGTAGTCTCACTGCAAATTCCAGTATCAGTAGGTTCACGTAACGAAGTTGAAGCTGGTAAAACAGGTTTTGCGCACTTCTTTGAACATATGATGTTTAAAGGTTCTGAGAAATTCCCACAAGATGTTTACTCAGACATACTTAAAAATTCAGGTGTAGATAACCGCGCTTACACCACAAACGATTACACCAACTACCACCTTAATTTCTCAAAACAGCATTTAGAGACTGTGCTTGAAATTAAAGGCGATATTTTCCAAAATCTTAAATATTCTGAGTCACAATTTAGAACAGAAGCACTGACGGTTAAAGGTGAATACCTTAAAAACAATGCTAATCCAATCCGTCAGCTATTAAGTGCAGTGCGTAATGAAGCGTTTGAAAAGCATACTTACAAGCACACTACCATGGGCTTTTTTGAAGACATTGAAAAAATGCCAGATCAAATGGCTTACGGTGAAGAGTTCTTTAAAAAGTTTTATAAACCAGAGTATGTATCGCTAATTATTACCGGTGATGTTGACCCGATCGATACCATTGAACTGGTTAAAAAGCATTGGGGTGACTGGCAGCGTGGCGATTATGTTGCTGATATTCCAGTAGAGCCAAAGCAAACAGCGGCAAAATACCTGCATAAAGAAAGCGAAGGTTTACCAGGCCACTGGTTACTTGTTTCTTACAAAGGCCCTGCGTGGCAGCCGACGGAAAAAGACCGTGCTGCGGTTGATCTAATCTCGCAACTGTATTTCTCAAATAACTCAGCGCTTTACCAAGAGTTAGTGGTTGAAAAGCAACTTGCTAGCCAGATGTTTACTTATAACGCTGAAACGAAAGATCCGGGTTTATTGCACGTCTTTGTAAAAGTTGAAAAAGAAGAAGATTTAGCAAAAGCACGCGATGCGATTAATCGTACTTATGCAAAAGCGCGCACCGAGTTAGTTGATGCAGATAAGCTTGCTAACTTAAAGTCTAACCTAAAGTACAGCTTTGTGAATGGTCTAGATTCATCGCAAGCAATTGCGTCAACCCTTGCGAGCTACATGCATTTTGAGCGTGACCCTGAAGTGATTAATCAGCTTTACGCCACGGCAGATAGCATTTCTGCAGAAGATATTCGTGAAATTGCCAATAAGTACTTTATTGATTCGGGCCGTACAACTGTGACTATGTCGGCACTTAAATCGGTTAAAGGTTTTGAGCAAGAAGTTGACTTAAACGGTGCTGTTGCCGAAATGAGCAAACCGCAAGGCGATGCGAAATTTTCTGTACTTGATATGCGTAGCAGCTCACCGCTAGTTGATGTAAACCTATTATTCTACACTGGTGCAGCAGCTGATCCTGAAGGTAAAAAAGGCCTTGCAGCAATCACTGCTAATATGATTGCACGCGGTGGCTCTGAATCGCGCACTTACAAAGAAATTCAAAAAGCGCTTTACCCAATTGCTGGTAGCTTTGGCGTGCAAATTGATAAAGAAATGGTGTCATTCCGTGGCCGTGTTAATAAAGACAAGGTAGACGAGTGGTACAAAATTGTTAGTGACCAACTACTTAATCCAGGCTGGCGTGAAGATGACTTTAAGCGTTTAAAGAAAGAACAGCTTGATGGCATCAAAGCAGGCCTAAAAGCATCTAATGATGAAGAGCTTGGCAAAGAAGTGTTATACAGCAAGCTTTACCAAGGTCACGCTTATGAAAGCTACAACTATGGAGATATTTCTGATTTAGAAGCACTCACACTTGAAGACTTAAAAGCATTTTATAAAGCTGAATTCACTCAAGCTAAATTAAATGTCGGTATTTCAGGCTCCATGTCGGATGCAGCAAAAGCAAAACTGCTTAAAGACTTAAGCACACTTCCTGCAGGCAGTGAAAAGCGCCTAACGATTGCTGATGCGCCTAAGTTGGAAGGTCGTCATGCAACCATCATAGAAAAGCCAGCTAAATCAACAGCGGTGAGCTTTGGTTTCCCGATTGATACGATTCGTAGCGATAAAGATTGGGCGGCACTTTGGTTAATGCGTTCTTATTTTGGTGAGCACCGTAACTCAAACAGCTTCTTGTATCAGCGCATTCGCCAAATTCGAGGTATGAACTACGGTGATTACGCTTATATAGAATACTTCCCGCGTGGTATGTACCAAACAAAACCAGATGCTAACTTAGGTCGCTCTGAGCAGATTTTCCAAATTTGGTTACGCCCACTACGCTCTAACAATGATGCGCACTTTGCAACGCGTGTTGCTCAATACGAGCTTGATAAGTTAATTGAAAATGGCATGAGCAAAGAAGATTTCGAATCAACCCGTAACTTCTTAACCAACTTTGTGCCGCAAATGGTTGCAAGCCAAGATCGCCAGCTAGGTTATGCACTTGATAGCAAGTTCTACAATACCGATGAGTTTGTGGTGTATGTGCGTAAGCAGCTTGCGAGCTTAACTGTTGAAGATGTAAATCGTGTTATTCGTGACAACCTGCAAAATAAAAACATTCACTATGTATTTATTACCGGTGATGCAAAAGACATGAAAGCGCGCTTAGCAAACGAAACTGTTTCTCCGCTTAAATACAATGCTGAAAAACCAAAATCACTTACCGATGAAGATAAGGTGATTGAAAGCTACAAGCTAGCTATCGATAAAGCCAACATCGAAGTGATGGATGTGAAAGACGTATTTAAGTAAATCACTTAATTTTTGTTTTAAATCCGTTAAAAAGCCTGCATTTTGCAGGCTTTTTAACGACCGTTTAGCAAGTTTGTTATACCATTCAACTGATGATTTCTACAACTGAGTTAATTGCCGCTTGAGCGAGCGCATAGGCTAGGTTATGTTGCGTACAGGCAATTAATTAGAGAAATTATGACGTTTAGTTTAAAAGAAAAAATCAGTATCACCGTTTTACTGTTTTTAACTTATTTAATTCCCACAGTACCAGAGTGGCTTCATCATTCGTCAGGTCATTTTGATATCATCATTATCAGTGCACCGATTTGGCTTGCTTGTTTTTATATAGGACCTTATTGGCTCCACTATAAGCTAAGTCAATTCTCATTTATGCGTAACTTGCATGTCGTTTTGAAAGGAGCTGTATTTGTTGCGCTAATGTTTGTGGGGGCGATGCTTGTTAATGAATTACATTTTATGGCTTTTCCCCATTATCGCTTCACTTTATCAGATCAAGTGACTTCAGCAATTTTGGGGAGTATTTTACTTTTCAATGACACAGCTCTATGTGATATATCTACGTTTACAACAGGAGCGTAGGCTTCGAGAGAAAGTACAGTGGGTGAATTTAAATAATCGGTTGAACCCGCACTTTTTATTTAACTCACTCAATACAATTTCAGCCTTAATGTATCAATCAACTGAGCAAGCAGATGAAGTACTGCAAAAACTGTCAGATATTCTTCGATATTCTCTTGATAAACAAACAGAGCAAGTAACGTTAAGTCACGAAATTACCATTTGCAAAACATATTTAGCTATTGAGAAAGCACGGTTTACCGATAGTTTGCAAGTCACGTGGCTGCTTGATGAAACTCAAGTTAGCGATATTAAAGTACCCCCATTATTGTTACAGCCGTTAATTGAAAATGCGATTAAACACGTAAAGGTAAGGCCGATTAAACTGACAATTCGAATTCAAATTGAACAAGATAATTTAGTTTGCGAGGTTGCTGATAATGGCCAAGGGTTTAGTCAGACACAGCTTGATTCAAAACTTACTAAACAACCGTTAAATGACCTAGGGCATGGTTTAGATATTACTGCTAAACGACTTGCTTTAATGAATGGACGTTTAATTTTATCTAACCATGGAGGTGCAAGATGTCGGGTAACATTACCAATCAAAACTTGCGAATCGTGATTGTTGAGGATGAGGCGCCAGCTAGACAAAAGCTAAAAATGCAGCTGGCGCAAATAACGGGGGTTGAGTTAGTTGCCGAGTGCGATAATCCACAAGAGGCCATTACAAGCATAGAGCAATACCGTCCAGATGTGGTTTTGCTTGATATTGAATTGGGGGAATTAAATGGGTTTGATGTGCTGGATGCAATCTCGCACCCTTGCCATATCATCTTCACAACTGCTTATGGTGAGTATGCTATTCAAGCATTTGAAAGTCGTGCTTTGGATTACTTGTTAAAACCTTTTAATTTAGCGCGTTTACGCGAAGCATTATCGCGGGTGAACATAAAACCTAACGATGACAAGAGTCAGCTTAATACTTTAAGTGAGGTGCCTTTAATTTCAAAGGTCGGTGATAAGATGCGCGTTTTGGATTATCACGATATCACCTATATCACTACCAATAATGGTCTATGTCGTGCAGTTAAAGCAAATTCTGAACATCACTTAGAAGGCACATTAGACTCATTACTGACTATTCTGCCAAGCTTTTATTTAAGGGTGCATCGCAACTGTATTATTAATGCAAAAAAGGTACTGCAAATCGAAAAATGGCAAAATGGCAGCTACTTACTGCGCTTTAAAGATAATGCTCCCCCTGTAACGACAAGTCGGGGTGTGGCAACTGTAATTAAACACGCTTTTAACCTCTAGCAACTAAAAAACCATGATTAAAAATTAACGCTTTTAACTCGGTGGGGCTTTTTGCGGCCTAAATTTGGAGAAAAAATATGAAAATAGTACTTTTTTGTTTACTTAATTTGATTACCTTTATGGGATTTGCAAATACGCAATCGCCTAGCTTTGTGTTAAGCAATGTATTGCTACCTAACTTTGAAACTCAGCAATTGGAACATGTTAATGTTGCTATCGAAAATGGCAAAATAGCTAAGATTGTACCTTTTACAAATACCTTGCATCACAGTGATGTGCGTAATGGAAAAGGGAAAGTATTAATGCCCGCCATGATTGATATGCATTCTCATAGCATGGGTAATTCGTCGCTTGATCGTTCTGAGTATCAATACATTGGTATTCGTGGTACAGCAAATGCCATGATCTATGCAGGGGTACATGGTTGGTTGGACTTATTCAGCGATGAACAAGATATCCTAGGCTACCGAGACAAGCGTTATAGTCCTATCCGCAATGAAGCGTTTGTCTTTGCTGCTGGGCCTTGTTTTACCGTGCCTAATGGGCATTGTGATTTTGGTGAGCCAAATCGTTTGATTAATTCACCAGAGCAGGCTCGCGCAGAACTAATTGATTTGAGCAAGGCAAAACCAAATGTTGTGAAAGTCGTTTACGACGATAATTTGAAAAGACCAACCCTTGATAAAGCAACGTTTAAAGCATTTATCGACACAGCGAATGAATTGGGTATTAAATCGGTAGTTCATGTTGGTACTTGGTAAGATGTAAAAACAGCGAGTGAATTTGGTGCCACTGCAATTACTCACTTACCAAAGGATAAAATGCCTGAAGGTATGGCAAAGATATTGGCAAAAAATGGCACCATAGTGATCCCAACTGTCGGTGTAATGACTGAGTTGTTGTTTATGCATCAAGCAACGAAATCACAACTACACATCTCTGTTTTGAATATTCCAATGACAAAAGCGCTGGTGGATGAATCCCTTCTCAAGGACTACCCAGTTTCACAACAACATCCCCGCTATTTAACATGGTTAGAAAAATTAGATGCACAGCAAGTTGAGGGTAATATGCAAGATGCCTTATTACGGTTAAATGCACAGGGCGTTAAGTTGTTAATTGGCTCAGACTCTGCAAATTTAGCAATGTATCAAGGTGTAGGCTTTCATCGCGAGCTATTTCACTTAGCGCGATTTGGTCTTTCACCATGGCAATTGATTAAATCAGCAACCCTTGATGCCTACGCATTTTTAGACATTGACTGGCAGATAAAACCTGGCGCTGATGCACACTTTTCGTTGCATAGCGCTGACGTCTTTCAAGATATTTCGCTATCTACAGATGTGAATGAAATATACCTGTATGGTCGAAAAGTCGATCGTGAGCCGTTGTTACATTATGCCAAACCTGGCCTTATTCAATATGCCAAGTTATTTTTGGGTTTTGAGCGGTAAGACGATTGGTTAAAATAAGCTAATCGCAAGTTTACTTAAAAATATTAACTAATAAGTAAATTACATGGCTGAATAAATGGTTAACGCAATGAAATAATGAGGCTAACTTAGTGCATGTTTGTTCATGCGACATATTGATAGGAAGCTTTATGATTAAAAAATTTGCGTTGGTAAGTGTTTTACTAGCCAGCTTAACAGCCTGTAAAACGACAGTGCCGGTGAGAAACTTTAACAATAATTTAGTACCAACAACGAACCAAACATTAACACAAATGGATGTTGTCAAGGCAATTTTAAAAGCCTGTGTTCAGCTTGGTTGGCAAAGTCAAAAGCTAGAATCCGGTAAGATTGCTGGACAGCTTAATATTCGTAGCCACCAATTAATGGTGATATTAACTACAACGCTAAAACCTATGATATTAAATATAAAGACTCGGTAAATTTAAAATACAATGGTAAAAAATTCACCGCCAATATGTTAACTGGGTCAATAATTTGATTTGTCATACTAATGCAGAACTGATTTAAGCTTAAAGGCAGCCAAGGCTGCCTTTATTCGTTTAATGTTATATTAATCTCAAAATTAACTGAACGCGCTAGAAAGCAGGCTTCATGAGCTTGGTGGTGTAACTCTGCCAAGCTTTTTTTATGCGCAATTGATTGCTCTGCCAATATCACTTCAGGTTTTAACGTCACTCCTGTGATACATAGTTTGCCATTATCATTTTTAGCAAGTTCGCCAATAGCGTTATCAGAGTAACGCTCAATCACAATACCTTTATTTGCGGCAAAGTGCAGAAAAAATAACATATGACAACTTGCAAGCGATGCAATAAAGGCTTCTTCAGGGTCGACAAAGTCAGGGTTAGAAAAGGGGGCTGGCACTATCATTGGAGAGGGTGAGGCAGGCATTGAAAAGCCGCCATCAAAATGCCATTGATGAACTCGGTTGTAACGCCCATCGATAAACATTTCATTAGGCGCTTTTTGCCATTCAATTATGGCACTGTGCTTCGACATTTTGTTTCCTAATTTAAAACAGGTTTAAAGGAATTTTGCTGGTTATCTGTTGTTAAATAAAGTGATAATATTTTCAAGTGATATGAGTAAAATTTGAATCATAAGTATGAACACTAGCCTGTTATCCAATTTACACACCTTTGTTGTGGTCGCTCAGCAGCTTAACTTTAGCTGAGCGAGTGATTTACTTCACATAACGCCAAGTGCGGTAAGTCACCAAATGAAGCAGCTAGAAACGCATTTAGATGTAAAATTGTTTATTCGCCAATCAAAAGGTGTGGCACTTACCAGTGAAGCTAAACAGCTTTATAGCTCAGTTAAAAAAGCCTTTTCAGAAATAGAGTTTGGTGTTGAAAAAGCGCAAGCACCGAAAATTAAAAAGCTGGTTATAGCGGCGATCCCGAGTGTTGTTTCTTGTGTATTAGTGAATAAATTAGCCGAGCTGCAAGCTTTGCTACCTAACAACCAAATACACTTTATTAGCCAGTATCAAATAGTTAACTTTGAACAGCAAAATATAGACTGTCATATTCATTTTGGTAACGCCAAATATGCAAATGCGGTAGCTGAAAAGCTTGCAAATGAAGTGGTTTATCCGGTATGTGCGCCAAATGTCTATGAAATGCAGCATGAATTGCCTTTGATACATTATGCTGCAGGAATGGAAGACAAACCCGGTGGCATAAGCTGGCAACATTGGCAAAAGCATTTTAAACTTCCCGCAATGTCAGCCCAATTTGTGTTTGATGAAGTAGGCCTTACATTAAATGCAGCTAAAAATGGTGTAGGTAAAGCACTCGCTTGGCATCAACTAGTAAAACCTTTAATTAAAGATAAGCAACTAAAACGCATTGATGAAGCGCAAATTACATTGCCATTTAGTTATTACTTTGTCACACCTAAATGCCATACCCACCGAGTTGAACTCACGATTTTGTATCAATGGTTGCAAACACAATTTGCTAACTAAAAAGGGTATTAGCTTGTCGTTAAATTAGGGTCTGTTGACCTTTTAAGTTCGTTTTTGCAGCAGTTTGATTGGCTTTTATACAAGGCAGAGGCTGCGTGGCATAGTTATTCTATGTGAGTCAGCCGATAACACAGCAGAAAACCCAATCAAGCGCTGCGGAACGGTTCTTTTGAGCGCACTTTTCTTATTGTTGCCTACATGGATGTAGGTAAGGGGCGAGAGCAGGACGCGGAAGCTTTGCTCGATATTTGCTTAGATTGCTAGGTCACACATCGAGCTCCGCGATAAAAGTACGCTCAAAAAGAACAAAAATAGAACAGCATAGATCAACAAACCCTAACCTTTAGCTGCGCTTTTTGCTTTATTTTATAGACTGTTAACCAAGTCATTGTTACTGCTAAAATAGGTAATGTAACTAGATTTAATGTTTGCCAACCCGCAGTGGCTTCTAACCAACCTGCGCTTAACGCTGAAAGTGTCACCATGCTAAACACTAAAAACTCGTTAGTCGCTTGGGCTTTAGCACGTTCATGGGGTAAATAAGTTTGGCTTACCATTTGTGTCGCGCTGATAAACATAAAATTCCAACCGACACCGAGTAAAAATAACGCTGCTAAAAAGTGCCAATGGCTTAAACCCAGTAAGTTTACTAAGCAGCAGAGCGCTATTAATACAATTCCCGCATACATCATGGTGACTTGGCCAAAACGTTCAATTAATTTACCGCTAAAAAATGAAGGTAAAAACATGCCTAATACATGCCATTCAATCACCAATGCCGATTCTGCTAAGTCAAAGCCATGGCGATGCATCGCCAGAGGTGTTGCTGTCATTAATAAGTTCATAACCGTATAACTTACCATGGCAATAAAAACAGCGGTCATAAACTTAGGCGCAGTAGTAATGATTCTTAGCGGTCGGCTTTGTTCGTTATTTTGCGTATGAGAAATTTCATTAAACGTCACCAATTGCAGTAGCATTAGCGCGATTGAATATAAAAATGCGAGTGCAATAAATGCATTAGCATAATTGAGCGTAGGGTAGTGATGGTTTACCCAAACGGCTAAATTAGGGCCAAGTATTGCAGCTACCACACCACTTGCCATTACGGTTGAGATTGCCACAGCAGGTTTGTCACTTGCTTCAATGGCAGCAAAGCGATAAAGCGTGGCAAAGCCGATACCAATACCGATTAAAAACGTGGCAAAACTAAATAGCCAAAACTGGCTTTGCATCAAACTAAAGTAACCAAGCACAGCACCGCAAATGCCTATGCCATTACCAAGGCTAAATCCAAGTTTTCTGCCTGTTTTGGCCATAATTAATGATGCAGGGATCGTGGTCACTAAAAGTCCGAGCATTTGCATCGCCACAGGGAAAGTAATAAAGGTTGTACTTGGACTTAATGCTTGCCCAACCAGAGCGGAAATGGTTACAAGTAAAATGTTTCCTGTGGTGATAAGTCCTTGGCAAAAAGCCAAAAGTACAACATTCTTATTCATTTAAGTATTCGGTTATTTTTAATTAGGGGGCACCATTTCTAGCACACATTTATCTAAAGGCAAATAAATCAGTCTAACAACTTATCTTTAATTACTTACCCAAGTTAACAAAAAGCGTTAAACTCGTTTAAAATTAAGCTATAGAGCTAAAAGTAGTTAAAGTGATTGGTGTTGTTATGCGTCATAAAATTTGGCAAGAATTACGTAAAGAAGCAGAAGCCCTAGTGAAAAAAGAGCCGTTACTGGCAAGCCACGTTTATTCGTGCGTATTAAATCACGAGTGTTTAGGTTCTGCGTTAAGCTTTATTGTGGCTAATAAATTATCAGACGCTGTAGTATCAGCCTTCACTTTCCGCGAGTTATTTGACCAAGCATTTGTTAATTGTGACACCATGCTTGACAATGTTGCCCATGATATTAAAGCGGTGCGAGACCGCGACCCTGCGGTTGATAACTACCTAACGGTGCTTTTAAATCTCAAAGGCTTCCAGTCAATTCAAGTACATCGTTTAGCACACTGCTTATGGCGTCAAGATAGAAAAGAACTTGCGCAATTTATTCAGAGCCGTAATTCAGAAGTCTTTGGTGTTGATATTCACCCCGCATGTAAAGTGGGTAAAGGCATCATGTTTGACCACGCAACGGGGATTGTTGTTGGTGAAACCGCTGTTATTGAAGATAACGTATCGATTTTACAAGGGGTTACTTTAGGTGGTACAGGTAACGAGCAGGGCGACCGTCACCCGAAAATTCGCCATGGAGTACTGATTGGCGCTGGAGCAAAAGTACTCGGAAATATCGATGTCGGTGAAGACGCCAAAATTGGCGCAGGATCCGTTGTTGTGGCTGATGTTGCAGCACATACAACTGTTGTGGGTGTGCCTGCGAAAGTGGTTGGTAAGCCTACTACAGAGTGCCCTGCAGAGACAATGGATCAGTGCTTTGTAACTGATATGTCTGATGAGGCCATATGTTCGCTATCGAGTGCTGCACTGTAAAACCGTTTTTCTAATATTTCAATTTCACCACTTTCAGACAGCGCATTAATTGCTTTTGCAAATGCGCTGGCCTTTGAATGTTCATCAATTTTATAAGGTAAATTATCAAACGAAAGAGCTTTATCTGCTTGGTAGTTTTCGTTTGTTATTGCATTGAAGTGCTTTGATTTTTTGGAAAACCCTAAATACATTGGTTTTGCGTCAAAACAGCATTCATGAATTTTTACCTGCGCTTTAGGGTTGTTTACTAAGTAATAGGTTATCGATGCTTTGTTGTAGATAAAAAAATCAGCCTGCTTTTTCTCAAGTACTTTAACGGCATCGCTGATGCTTAAATCTTGACCGTAACGCACTAAAATATCTTGTTGCTCAACTTCTAACTTTCTACCCCCATAGGGCTTTAGTAACACCTTATTATTTAAATCATTGAGCGATGCTATGCTTGGTATATCCTTGTGTGTCAGTATGACGCTATGGCTGGTTAAGCCATTTTCAAAAAAATAAACGTCGTTACTGCGCTCTTTGCTAAAACCGAAACCAGGGTAAAAATCGACATGCCCTTCTTTGAGCAATTTGATAATGCGTTTTTTTGGGGCTCTTTTAACTTTTAATGTGCAGTTAATACTTTCTGCTGCACGTTTAAAAATTGCTTTGTAAAGTCCGTTATCTGAGGGCATGGCATCTATTAAAGGTAAGCGTGCGCTTGTGCGGTAACCCATAATAATTTCACAGCTAAAGGCAAGACTGCTGCTGAATATCAGAAAAAACAAAAAAGATAAGAGATACATCAGGTTACACTTAAATATTAACGTTTGTTAATAAAAGCACATTCTGATTTTATACTCAAATAAGTTCGTAAATTTCGTACTCTTTAGCTAACCAATCAAAATGAATTTCATCACCAACAAATTGCTTTAACAGCTTTTTTGCAATTGGCGCATTCGGCGTCACAATTTGGCACACGACATCATCTAGTACTACTTTATTGCCGCCAGCGACGGGTAAAATGAACACCCATAATGGTGTGTCGGCTTGGCAATCAACGAGGTGAACAAGGTGGCCGAGCTTTACTTGCTCGTGTTGATTTGGAAACTGCGTTTCTTTAAGTACATGAATATCTTGTCTAAGCGACTCTATACGTTTACTTTGCCCTTCAGCAAGGTACGCCATTTCTATGCCTAAACTGTCGTACTGCGTTTCAGCCTTGCTTTGCTCATGAGTGGCATCTTGGTGAGCGTGCTTTGCTGACTGCGCAGCAATTTCTAGGCTATTTTCAAGTTGTGATATCAGCCTATCAATTACCAATTGTTTATTTATCATCGCGCTTTGATACCTGTATAACTGTGCTGTGCATATGGCCATCGGCAAATTGAGTTATAAGGTTATCACCTTCTTTTAGTTGCTCTACAGAGTTAACAACCTTATTGTCTTTTTGCGTCATTGAGTAGCCACGCGCTAATACTGCAAGAGGGCTGGTGGCATTTAATTTTGCTGCCAAGACCGCAAGTTGTTTTTCAGAAATCTCTAATTGCTTGGCTTGGCTTGAATGCAGCCGGGTTACAAGGTTTTGTAGATTTTGTGACGCATGAGTAAGTTTGGTTTGAGGCGTCGCTTTTTCTAATCTTGCTTTTAATGTGTGTTGATTATACTTAGCAGATTCAAGTTGACGGCTAATGCTGTTCAGTAAACGAATTTCAAGCTCATCTCGTAGTTGCGTCTGTTGGTTTAAACGGTTGTTAGGGTGATATCGTAATAGGCGTTGTTCAAGTACTTGGTAATTATGTGATGCAACTTGTAAATGCTTAACCATGTGGTGATGTAATTTGCTTTGCAGTACATCAATGTGCTGAGTTAAATGGTTTTTGTCTGGGCTTACAATTTCTGCTGCTTGAGAAGGTGTTGCAGCACGTAGGTCGGCAACATAATCAGAAATAGTGGTATCAATTTCATGACCAACAGCACTTACAACTGGCAGCTGAGATGCGAAAATTGCGCGTGCTAGCATTTCGTGGTTAAAGCACCATAAATCTTCCATTGAACCGCCACCTCGGCCTAAAATAATGACATCGACTTCATTGCGCTGATTAGCAAGCTGTAATTGTTCAATAAGCTGGATATGGGCTTCATTCCCTTGCACTAGCGCAGGGTAAATTACCACCTCTAGTTGTGGTGCGCGTTTTTCAAGTACCGTAAGGATATCTTTAATGGCAGCGCCAGTAGGCGAAGTGATGACACCTAAACGGCGAATGTTATTGGGTAACGGCTTTTTAAATTCACTGGCAAACAAACCTTCACCAGCTAGTTTCATTTTTAGCGCATCAAACTCTTGCTTTAGCTGGCCTTCACCTGCTGGCTCAATATGTTCAACTATTAATTGATAATCACCACGGGGCTCGTAAAGTGATACACGTGCGCGAACTAAAACTTGGTCACCGTTTTTTGGTTTGAAAGTTGCGCTACGGTTATTGCCGCGCCACATGGCGGCGCGAATTTGCGCATTATCGTCTTTTAAACTGAAATACCAATGCCCCGAACTTGGCGCAATAAAATTTGAAATTTCACCTGTCAGTTGCAATGAAAAGAAATTTTGCTCAAGTAGATAGCGGATCTCTTTGTTTAATAGGGAAACGGTATAAATTTTTTGTATCTGATTTTGCAACATAACAGTTTGATTTAGCGCTGAATGGAAAATATTCTAACACAAAATATCAAATTTTATTTTACTAGAATGAGATTCGCTGATAAAATCCACCCGCAACTCCCTATACCCACATATATCATGAGAAGTTGCAAATGCTTAGGATCGCTAAAGAAGCTTTAACCTTTGATGACGTACTTTTAGTACCAGGCCACTCAACTGTATTACCACATACAGCTAACCTTAAAACGCGTTTAACCAAAACAATTGAACTAAATCTGCCAATCGTTTCTGCATCTATGG